>DATDNP010000116.1:0-2446 GCA_036518215.1 Candidatus Limnocylindria bacterium | reverse complement strand
GCGGTCATCGACGCGCTCTCGCCCTACGGCGTCACGAACATCGACATCCCGATCACGCCCTGGAAGGTCCAGGCGATCCTCAAGGAGAAGGGTGTAGCGGAGTAAGTTGCATTTCCAGGGAACGCTGAACATCGCGGCCCCGCGCGAGCGCGTGTGGGCCTTCGTCACCGACGCGAAAGCGGTGAGCGCATGTGCGCCGGACGTCCAGTCCGTCGAGGTGCTGGACCCGGCGCACTGCAAGATGGTCGTCCGCGCGGGCGTCGGTCCGATCAAGGCGACCTTCAACCTCGACGTGGTCTTCACGGAGATGACCGCTCCCGGGCATGCCCTCGTCCGCGTGCGCGGACAGGCGCCCGGGAGCGCCGTGGAGATGCTCAACACGATGGACCTCGACGCGACGTCGGCCGATGCGACCGCGATGCGCTGGTCGAGCGACGTGAACGTGAGCGGCACGATCGCGCAGATGGGCGCGCGGCTCATGCAGGGGACCGCCGACAAGATGACGCAGCAGGTGTTCGCCTGCATCAAGGCGAAGCTCGAGACGGCCACCGCGGCGGCGACATGACCTCGTGGTCCTCGCCGGACGAGGTCCTCGCCGCCCTCGAGCAGGAGCGCTACGTCGCCGACCGCTCCCTCGCGGTCACGCTCTTCCTCGCGCTGCGGCTCGGCAAGCCGCTCTTCCTCGAGGGCGAGGCGGGCGTCGGCAAGACCGAGATCGCGAAGGTGCTGTCGTCGTCGCTCGGACGGCGGCTCATCCGCCTCCAGTGCTACGAGGGCCTCGACCTCGCCGCGGCCGTGTACGAATGGGACCACGCGCGGCAGATCCTCGAGATCCGTCTCGCGGAGGCGGAGGGCCGTGCGGCCGCGGCGCGCACGCGCATCTATAGCGAAGAATTCCTCATCAAGCGTCCGCTCCTCGAGGCGATCACCGCGCACGACTCGCCGGTGCTCCTCATCGACGAGGTCGATCGCGCCGACGAGGAGTTCGAGGCGTACCTGCTCGAGCTCCTCTCCGACTTCCAGGTCACCGTGCCCGAGCTGCGCACGTTCACCGCGGTCGCGAGGCCGCCGGTGATCATCACGTCGAACCGGACGCGCGAGGTGCACGACGCGCTCAAGCGTCGCTGCCTCTATCACTGGATCGACTACCCGAACGCCGAGCGCGAGCTCGCCATCGTCCGTGCGCGGCTTCCCGAGACCTCGGAGCGGCTCGCGCGGAGCGTCGTCGCGGTCGTGCAGGCGCTCCGTGGCGACGACCTGTTCAAGCGGCCGGGCGTCGCCGAAACGCTCGACTGGGCCATGGCGCTCGCCGCGCTCGGCACGACCGAGCTCGACGTCCCCGCGATCGACAGCACGCTCGGCGTGCTCCTCAAGTACGAGGACGACGTCCGCCACGTGCGCGAGGCGAGCCTTCCCGTGCTCGCCGAGGCGGCGGCGAATGCCTGACGGCTACGTCGCGAGCGAGGACCGTGTCGTCGCGAACCTGCTCGCGCTCCCGCATCTCGTGCGCCTTCGCGGCGTCGCGGTCGATGCGGAGC
Source organism: Candidatus Limnocylindria bacterium (assembly GCA_036518215.1). Lineage (GTDB taxonomy): Bacteria > Chloroflexota > Limnocylindria > P2-11E > P2-11E > CF-39. The sequence continues at coordinate 908 of DATDNP010000116.1, read as the reverse complement.
AGTCGCGCCTCCTGCTGCGCGCATTCGCCGAGATCGACCTCGGCGACCCCGACGTGATGCGCGCCGCGGCGCGCGCGGTCCTGGTGCGCCATCCCGCGGACCTCCCGCGCTTCGAGGACGCATTCGACGCGTTCATCGCGATGCTGCGCGGCGCGCGCGCCTCGCGCTCGCGCTTCCCGAGCCGCCGCAAGCCGACGCTGAACGAGCGCGAGCTGCCGGCGCTCGTCCCCGAGCAGGGCGAGGGCCGCGTGCGCGGCTCGCGGACCGTGCGCGTCGCCGCGTCGGGGGCGGAGATCCTGCGGCGCGTCGACTTCGCCGCGATGACGCTCGAGGAGCGGGAGGCCGCGGCGCGGTTCCTGCGCACGCTCGAGTGGTCGCCCGGTATGCGCGTGTCGCGCCGCTTCGAGCGCTCCACGCACGGCATGCTCGACGCGCGCGCGACGCTCGCGCGCAGCCGCCGCTACGGCGGCGAGCCGATCGAGCTCGTGCGGCGCACCGCGCGACGCAAGCGCCGGCCGCTCGTGCTCCTCCTCGACGTCTCCGGCTCGATGGACACGTACACACGGCTCCTCCTCCAGCTCACGCACACGCTCGCGCGCGGCTGGGGGCGCGTGGAGGCGTTCACGTTCGGCACGCGCCTCACGCGCGTCACGCGACAGATGCGGCGGCGGCGCGCCGACTCGGCGCTCGCGTCGCTCACGCAGATCGTGCAGGACTGGTCGGGAGGCACGCGCATCGGCGACAGCCTGCGCGAGTTCAACCGCCGTTGGTCGCGTCGCGTGCTCGGCCGCGGCGCGGTGGTGCTCCTATGCACCGACGGCTGGGAGCGCGGCGACGTCCGGCAGCTCGCGTCCGAAGCGCGCGCGCTGCAGCGCGCGTCGTACCGCCTCGTGTGGCTCAACCCGCTC
>DATDNP010000115.1:0-32164 GCA_036518215.1 Candidatus Limnocylindria bacterium | reverse complement strand
CCGAACGCCGTCAGCTCACGGCGCCCCTCCGGCCGGACACCGGCCGCCATGCGCGGCAGGTAGCGTCCGACCGCGGTCGGGGTCCGCGTCTTACTCACGGGCACCCGGCAGCATCGCGCCACCCTGCGGCTCGGCTCCCGCGAGACGGCGTGGATCCATCAGCGGACGACGGATGTCCTCGGGCGGCTCGGCGCCCGCGTACCACCACACGACCTCGAGGTTCGCACGGAACAGCGCGTCGAACACAGCGTCCTCGGGGCTCGAGTTGCGGCTCGAGTACCACCAGAACCAGTCGCTCCCCTCGGCGACCATGAGCGGCTGCCGCACGCTCTTCGGCATGTAGCGGAGCGCGCCCCACTGTTCCTGCGCGAAACGCCGGGTGCGCTCGAGGGCGCTCCATGCGCGCGCGTGCGCGGGCTCGCCGATCCACACGCGGAGGTTCGCGTCGATCCACGAACCCGTGTGCAGGGTCGGCAGCTCCTTCGTCGCGGGCGTCTTGTCGAGGAAGTCGCTGATGCGCACGGTCTCGAAGCGCTCGTCGGCCTGGAGCGTGCCGTACAGCGTCCGGAGGAAGTCGTTCCCGTTGTTCGGGTACTGCTCCCACGCGTTCTCGCCGTCGAGGATGATCGCCGCGAGATAGGGGCCGCCGTCGTCCGGGAGGCGGTCGCGCGCGCGTTCGAGCTTCCAGATCATGTCCCCGACGGCGTCCATCGGGCTCATGTCGCCGTAGAGGAACCCGATGCGATCGCTCATCTCGCGGTCGCGGAAGATCGCGCTCCCGCCGCCCGGCATGCGGTAGGGCCGGTAGAGCAGGCTCGGCTCGACGAGCGCGCCGATGTCGTCGCGCTCGAAGTGCGTGCCGAGGGTCGCCGCGAGCACGCCTTCGTCGGATGCGAACCACTCGAGCCCGCTCTTGAAGACCGCCGTCGCCGCCTCGGGCGACACGGCGCCCTCGGACGGCCACGTGCCGCGCGGCTTCTTTCCGAACGACCGCTCGTGCGAGGCGATCGCCTCCTCGAGCTGGAACGCGGCGTCGTCGGGATAGACGAACGGCGGGTCGGGCATGATCGCACTCGGGTCGGCGCGGAGCGCGCTCCGGCTGTCGATGATGAGCGGCAGGATCGGGTGGTAATAGGGGACGGTGAGGAGCTCGAGCTGCCCATCGTGCTCGAGCCGGTGGTACAGGTGCGGGACGCCGGAGGCCATGAGCCGCTGCCGTCCGATGACGTAGCGCACGTCCTCGCGCGTGTAGCGGCGACCGCGCTCGCGCAGCGCCTTGAGGCGCGCGTCCGTCGCGACGTCGTCGGGATCGATCCACGCGATGTTGAACCACAGCGCGAGGTCGACGAAGTAGTCATCCGAGAGGAGCTCGTTGCGGTCACCCGCGGCCATGGCGATCTGCAGCAGACGGCGGTACTCCTCGTGACGATGGATCACGTTGCCGTGGTGGATCGAGAAGAAGCGCCGCAACATGTGCTGCTTCTCGTCCGGCGTGAGCTCGCCGTCCACGGTGCGGATCGTCACGCGAACGTCCTCGTCGTCCGCGCCACGGGCGTAGTCCTCGAGCTGATCGCGCAGGCTCGGCACCATCGTGAAGTTCGCCTTCACGCGCGGGAATTCCTGGAGGAGCCGCGCCATGTGGAGGTAGTCCTTCGAGGCGTGCAGCCGCACCCACGGGAGGACGAACTCGCTCGTCTGCGGATGCCGGTAATACGGCTGATGCATGTGCCAGATGATCGCGACGGGCAGCTTGCCGTTCACGACCGCGCCGCCTCCTCAAGACGGCGCTTCACGAACGCGGGGTCGAGCGTGGCGATGAGCCAGCCCGCCTTCGGGCCACGAGGCTTACCAACGAAGACGAGGTACAACGCCGCGAACGCCTCCTGCGACACCTTTCCGTCGCGCATCAATCCGACCCGCTTCGCCGCCTCGTAGAGCTCGTTCTGCATCGCCTCGGGGTCGGTCGTCGTTCCCACCAGCGTCGCCACCTCGTTCAGGTAACGTCGCTGCGCGTCGGTCAGCACGATGCCCGCGGGCAGCTGCTTCGAGACCGAGAACTTCGCTTCGTCAGGCGCCCAGCGCGCGAGCCATTCGCGCGCGAGGTCGACACGGCGCTGCAGCTCGGTGCGCTCCGGCGGCGTGAGCGGCTCGCCCTTGCGCTTCTCGGCCTCGCGGAACGGCTCGACGCTCGGGATCTGGAGCCAGTCGGCGACGATCGAGAACCGCACCCGGAAGGCCGGCCGCTCGGGATCTTCGCTCGTCTGCGAGAGCGCCCACACCTTCGCGAGGTCGCTCTCCGGCTCCGTGCTGTACGCGTCGGCGCAGCGGTCGTACTCATCGACGAGCTTCGGCACGTTGTTCCCGGTGGGATCGAAGTCGATGTGTCGCTTCGGATCGGTCCGCAGCATGAGGAAGCGCACGAGCTCCGCGGGGAAGATGCGCGTGAAGTCGTGCGCGGCCGCGGCCATCGCTTCCCACTCCTCGGGCCGCGACGTCGACATCTTCTTGCCGCCGACGTTGATGAACTCGTGCATGAGCCCGAGCGGCGGGTCCTTCTTCCACACCGCGCGATAGATCTCGTTCGAGCGGTCGCGTGACCCACCCGCGGTGAGAAGATCCTTTCCGCCCTCCTCGTACGTCACGCCGAAGTGATCCCACATCGCGCACCACTGGAGATTCCAGTAGAGCTTCGCGCCACCCTTGAACGGAGAGCGCCGGCCGCGATGCCCGCAACCCTCGGCCCACTCGACGAAGTCGGGCCGGCACTCGTACGCGACCGTCGCCCCGTCGTAGTCGGTCGCCTCGGTCGTCCCGAGACGGCCGCAGTTCTCGCAGATGACGCCGATCGGGAGCCACGCCTCACTCTTCTGGACGTTCGCGACGCGCGCGTAGATCTCGCGGATCACGGACGCGTTCCGCAGCACGAGGTCGATCTGCCGGTCGAGCGCCCCACTGCGATAGAGGTCGCGCATCCAGTGGATCTCCTCCGGATGGATCCCGAGCTCGGAGAACGTCGCGAGGAAGCGCGTCGCGTGGTAGCGCGCGAAGTCGGGCGCGATGGACGGATCGGGCGACGGGATGTCGCAGAACGGCTTCCCCATGTGCTCCGCCATGCCCGCGCGCTGGCGCATCGACTGCGAATCCATGGGGTCGTAGTCGTCGATCGTGAAGACGTAACGCACCTCGAGCCCGCGCCGCTTGAAGGTGCGGTAGAGCGCGTCCGTGATGATCGGCCCGCGTAGCGCCGAGATGGGGACCGTGCCCGAAGGCGTCTTCGAGTCGCGAATGACGTGGGGCCGGCCCGGCGGGAGGAGGTCCGCCTCCTCATCCGCCCAGAACGCCGACCCGTGCGTCTGACTCAACGGATCGAGACGATCTTCATCTCTATCGTGCCCGCCGGCACGGACATGCGCACCGTCTCGCCGGCGCGATGGCCCATGAGCGCGCGGCCCACGGGCGACTCGTTGCTGATCTTCCCCTCCGCGGGCGACGCTTCGGCGGACCCGACGATCACGTAGTTCTCCTTGTGACCGTCAGCCTCGACCGTGACCTTGCTCCCGATCTCGACGAGGTCGTGTCGCGAGCCCTCGTCGATGATCACGGCGTTCTTGATCGTCTGCTCGAGCGTCATGATGCGACCTTCGAGGAAGGCCTGATCGTTCTTCGCCTGCTCGAGCTCGGAGTTCTCGCTGTAGTCGCCGAACTCCATGGCCGCGTGGATGCGGTCGGCGATCTCCTGCCGCTTCGCGGTGCGCAGCTCCTCGAGCTCGGCCTGGAGCTTCTTCAGCCCCTCCGCCGAGACGTACTGAGGCTTCTCGAGATTGTTCATTTGGCCTCCGTCATGGATCGCCGCGCGGAGCGCGGACGTTCGCTTCGCGAACTCGTGGGGCCCTGCCCCACCCCTTCTAAAAGAAAAGCACTGAAGGCCGTGCGGCCCTCAGCACTTCGGGCTTCCTATAGCGTTGACGACGATTGTACATGGAGCAGGCGACGGCGCGCACCCTGAGGAGACGCCTGCTGAGATGGTACGGGGCGTCGGCGCGCGACCTTCCCTGGCGGCGGACACGCGACCCGTACGCCATCCTCGTCTCCGAGGTCATGCTCCAGCAGACCCAGGTCTCACGCGTGCTTCCTGCATACGCCGCGTTCCTCCGCCGCTTCCCTACGCTGCGCGCGCTCGCGCGCGCGCCGCTCGCGGACGTCCTGCGCGCGTGGAGCGGCCTCGGCTACAACCGCCGCGCGCGCGACCTGCACCGCATCGCGCGCGCCTACCCGCAAGGCCTGCCCACCGAGGTCCCGGCGCTCGACGCCCTCCCCGGCATCGGCTCCTACACGGCCGCCGCCGTCGCGACGTTCGCGTCGGGCGCGCGCGTGCCGTTCGCCGATACGAACATCCGACGCGTGCTCGGCCGGATCGCGCTCGGTCGCGTCGCGACGGAGCGTGAGGCCGTGGCGATCGATCGCGAGCTCATGCCGCGCGAGAGCGCCACGTGGCATCACGCGCTCATGGATCTCGGCGCGACCGTCTGCCGCCCGCGCCCGCTCTGCGACACGTGCCCGGTCCTCAGCTGCCGCGCACGGGGTCGCGTCGCGCGAGCAGTGCCGCGCCGTCAGGCCGCGTTCGCCACCAGCACGCGCCGCCTGCGCGGGATCGCGGTGCGGCTGCTCGTCGCGCGATCGGACGGTATGACGCGCGCTGCCCTCGTTCGCGCGCTCGACGATCCGCGCGCGAGCGAGGTCATCGACGGGCTCGCACGCGATGGGCTCGTTCAGCGGGAGCGCGCGCGCCTTCGCCTTCCCGCCCGCTAGAGGCGCGACGGAGGCGAACGAAGAGCCGGACGAGGTCGGCCAGCTGATAGCTGGCCTGCAGACCGCTCGTGTTCGGTAGCACCCAGACACGCGCGGCGGCGATGCGCTCCTCCTGCTCGCCCACCGCCACGTTCCGCTTCCCGAACGCCGCGCGGTACGCGTCCATCCCGAGCACCGCGACGACGCGCGGCCGCCAGCGGCGCACGGTGCGCGCGAGACGCTTCCCCCCGCGCAGCAGATCCTCGGCGTCGAGCTCGTCCGCGCGCGCCGTCGCGTAGTTCACGAGGTTCGTCACGCCGCAGCCGTAGCGCAGCAGCTCGCGCTCCTCGAATGGCGAGAGCTCGCGCGGCGTGAAGCCGGCACGGTGCAGCACCCTCCAGAAGCGGTTCCCGGGGCGGCCGAAGTGATGCCCGATCGCCGCGGTATAGAGGCCCGGATTGATCCCGCAGAAGAGGACGTCGAGATCGGGAGCGACGACGTCGTGGATCGCCTTGCCGTGGGCCGCCTCGAGCTGCTCGCGCGTCGGACGCCAGGGCCGCTCGCTCAGGACGCGGGCTCCAGCCGCAGCGTCGTGTCGAGCGTCGCGAGCCGCAGCATCGAGAAGAGCGACGCGCTCTTCGTGTACTTGCGCCAGAACGCCGCGCTCACCTCGTCGATCATCGTCGCGGCTCGCACGGGATGCGGGACGACCGGGACGCGCCGTGAGCCGATGTGGAGCGCGCCTTCGCCGCGCCCGACGAGCTCGCGATACCAGCGCCCCTTCTTCCCTCGGACGGAGCGGACGTACGGCGCGCCGTCCACGACGACGATCCAGATGACGACGGTGTGCACGTCGCCGCCCTCGGACCGCGTCTCGATCTGGACCTCCTTCGCGACGTCGAGCCGCTGGATGAGGAGCTCGGGGAATGCTTCGCTCACGGGATCGACTCCGGCAGCGGCGGGCCGGCGACGACCATCGCGAAGCGCTCGGGCGGGATGAGAGCGAGCGCCGTCTGCTGCACCTGCTCCTTCGTCACCGCGAGAAGGGCCTTCGGATAGCGCTCGAAGTGATCCTCGCCGAGGTCGAAGAGCTCGGCCTCGAGCACCATGCCCGCGACGCCCGCGGGGCTCTCGAGGGCGACGTCGAGCTCGCCGACGAGCTTGTCCTTCGCGAGCGCGAGGTCGTCATCGGCGATCTCGCCGACCGTCACCTTCCGCAGCTCCTCGAGCGCGACCTCGACCGCGCGCCGGACGTTCCCGGGGTTCACGCCCATGCGCACGACCCACGGCGATTGGCCGCGGCTCGAGCCCATGCCGCTGAACACGTAGTACGCGAGCCCGAGCTGGTCGCGGATGATGTTCCCCGCGCGGCTCGCGAACGTATCCGCGGCGTAGACCATGTTCGTCACGCGGGCGGCGACGAATCGTGGATCCGTCCGTGGGATGCCCGGCCAGCCGATGATCACGTCGCACTGCGTCTTGTCGGGCACGATCTCGATGCGTCGTGCCGTCGCCGCGAGCGCGACGTCGGGGATCGCGCGCCGCTCGCGGCCCCGCGACCCGCGCCACCCGCCGAACGAACGCGATGCCGCTGCGGCGACGGCATCGGCGGTCGTGGCGCCGGCGACGACGAGGAGCGCGCCGTCGGGCCTGATCGCGCCCGCGTGGTACTCGCGGATGTCGTCGACCGTCGCCTCGTGCACCGCGCGCGCGTCGCCGATCGGCGGCGAGTGGAACGGATGCGACCTCGGATACACGAGCTCGCGCCACACGCGGTCGACGACCGCGCGCGTGTCGCGCTCGTCGCGGTCGAGCTGCGCGAGCGTCTGCGCGCGCACGAACTCGAGATCGTCCGGCCGCAGCGCCGGCCCGCAGAGCGCCTCGGCGATGAGCCCGAGGAGATCCGCGAGATCGCCCGCCAGGCACTGCGCGGAGAACACCGCGGCGTGCGATCCGACGTCGAGCCGGGCGACGGCGCCGAGGGCGTCGATGGCATCGGCCCATGCGTTCGCGTCACGCTGCTCGCTGCCGCGCAGCATCGTCTGCGCGGTCAGCCGCGCGACGCCCGCGCGGTCGGGCGGCTCGAACCACTGTCCCGCTTCGACCGCGAGCAGCACGGCGGTGGTCCGCAGCTCGGCGATCGGCGCGACGGCGATGCGAAGCCCGTTGTCGAGACGGCGGCGTTCGACGGTCTTGATCACGCTCGTCGCACCGCTTGCGTCGCGGCCACCCCGCTCAATCCGCGGCCTCCGGAATGAACCATCCGACGTTGCGCGAGCGCTCCACCAGCGTCGCCGCCGCGGCATCGCGGATCTGCTCACGCGTGACGGCAGCGAGCTTCTCGTACCACTCCGCGATCGAGCGCGCGGCATTCGTGGAGAGCAGCTGCCCGATGCGGAACGCACGCCAGGTCACGGTGTCGGTCCCGAACGCGGTCGACGCGAGGAGCTGCCGCTTCACGCGCGCGTACTCCTCCTCGGTGATGAGGTCGTTCGAGATCCGATGGAGCTCCTCGAGGAGGATCCGTTCGACCTCGGCGTGGCGCGCGTCGGGGCGGAGCGTCGCGTCGATCCAGAAGAGGTATGGATCCTTCATGAGCTGGAAGGTCGCATCGACATCCGTCGCGAGCCCGCGCTCGACGAGCGCGCGGTGGAGTCGCGAGCTGCGCCCCGACGCGCCGTCACTGCCGGCCGATGTACCCGCGAGGGCGACCGCGAGCGCGGTGAGCGCGGGCGCCATCGGATCCGTGGCTCTCGGCGCGCGGTACGCGAGCATGACGATGGGAAGAGCGCCGCCCGCGCGGTGGACGACGACGCGACGCTCGCCGTGCTGCGTCGGCTCTGGCGCCCGGGGTGGCTCGCCGAGGTCGGACGACGGCTCGAGCGACGCGAACGCGCTCGCGGCCATGTCCACCAGCCGGCCGGCCTCGTCGTCGCCAGAGACGACGACGTACGCGTTGTTCGGCGCGTAGAAGCGACGGTAGTGCCCGTACAGGCCGTCGCGCGGCATGAGCTTGATCTCGTCCTTGCTGCCGATGACGCCCTGCCCGTACGGGTGCCGGCTGAACGCGACGGCCTGCAGCTCCTCGCCGAGGAGGAACGACGGATCGTTCTCGTTCCCTTCGCGCTCGCTCACGATCACCGTCCGCTCGGCCTCGGTCTCCTCGAGCGAGATGAGTGCATTGCGCATGCGGTCTGCCTCGAGCTCGAGCGCCGTGGCGTAGTGCGCTTTCGGCAGCGTCTCGAAGTAGCAGGTCACGTCCTCGCTCGTGAAGGCGTTCCACTGCGCGCCGTAGCGCGCGAGGAGACGGTCGAGGTCGCCCTTCGGGTGGGTCGCGGTGCCCTTGAAGAGCATGTGCTCGAGGAAGTGGCTCATCCCGGTCGTGCCCGGCACCTCGTTGCGTCCGCCGACGTGGTACCAGATCCACAGCGACACGACGGGCGCGTGCCGCGCTTCGAGCGCGTGGATCACCAGCCCGTTGTCGAGGCGGCGCGTCAGAGGGGCATCGGTGTACGTGGGGATGTCGAAAGTCTACCGACCGGACGCTCTTCGGCCCTGCTCAGCCACCGTATCGTCGGGTACGTTCGAGGGCGCGGGAACCGGACGGCGGGAAGGGGCGTCCTCATGCAGGTGAGCCACCTCAAGCGCTTGGTCGGCGTGGCGCTGGCGACCGTCCTCGTCGCCGGCTGCGGCGTGGCGGGCCCATCGCCGAGCCCGACGCCGAACGCGAGCGGCAACATCGTCGCGACGGGCGACGTGGTCATGACGAGCGTCTCGCGCGTCCCCGCGGAGTCCGACGCCGCGAAGGCCGCGGCCTCCGGGATCAACGCGCTCGCCGCCGACCTGTACGGACAGGTCGCGCCGAAGAGCGACAACGTGCTCTTCTCGCCGTACAGCATCGCCGTCGCGCTCGCCATGACGCGCATCGGCGCGAAGGGCGAGACGGCGGTCCAGATGGACAGGGTCCTTCACGCCGACCGGGTCGGTCCGTTCGACCCCGCGTTCAACGGCCTCGATCAGGCGCTCGCGAAACGTGCCGGGACGTACACGATCGAGAACGAGAAGGTCCCGCTCGAGCTCGCGACCGCGAACCGGCTGTACGGGCAGCGGAACTTCGCCTTCTCCCCGACCTTCCTCGACAGGCTCTCGGGCTACTACGGCGCGGGCGTCGGCATCGTCGACTACATGAAGGCGACCGAGGCGGCCCGGAAGACGATCAACCAGTGGGTCTCCGACCGCACGAAGACACGCATCCCGGAGCTCATCAAGCAGGGGCTGCTCGACACCCTCACGCGCTTCGTGCTCGTGAACGCGATCTACATGAAGGCGCGCTGGCTGGTGCCGTTCGACACAAAGAACACGACGGCGTCGGCGTTCCACCGGCTCGATGGGAGCGACACGAACGCGCAGCTCATGCACCTCGGGGTCGAGTCGTTCGCGTACGGAAAGGGCGCGGGATACCAGGCGGTGCGCCTGCCGTACGTCGGTGGACTGTCGATGGTCGTGATCCTTCCCGACAGCGGTGCGTTCGCCTCGTTCGACACATCGCTTGACGCCGCGAAGCTCGCCCAGATCACCGACGGCCTCGCGTCGAAGCCCGTGAAGGTGTCGCTACCCCGCTTCACGTTCCGCGATCCGACGCTCCTCAAGCCGGCGCTCAGCGCGCTCGGCATGCCGATCGCGTTCAGCGATTCGGCGGACTTCTCGGGGATCAGCCCGGAGGAGCCGCTCCAGATCGCGGAGGTCGTGCATGAGGCCTTCATCGCCGTCGACGAGTACGGCACCGAGGCCGCCGCGGCCACGGCCGTGATCGGGCGCGCGAGCGCGGCGCCGAGTCAGCCGATCGAATTCACCGTGGATCGTCCGTTCCTGTTCCTCATCCGCGACGACGAGACGGGCGCGATCCTCTTCATGGGACGCGTGCTCGACCCGACACGCTGAGCTACGGCAGCGGCAGCGTCATGGTCCAGGGGCCGCGAAGCTGGATGACCGGGCTCTCCAGCGATACGGCGTCCGCCTCACCCGTCGGATCTTCGGTGTAGGTCACGATCGGCGGCTCAGCGGGCATCGCGCGGAATCCGACACCGCCGTAGCGCTCGCTGACCGTGAGTGACTCGGCGAACAGGACGCGACGATCGTCGTGCCATGTGCCTTCGACCTCGACCGTCACGGCCGCTCCGCCGCGCGGCGAGCTGTCACGGCCGGTGCGGACATGCGCGGTGTCGTCGCCGAGCGCGACGTCGCCGTCCCACGGCACCGGGAGCCGCAGGGGTGCCCCGAGGTGCTCCGACAGCACGACGAACGGCACCGTGAGCGCGGCCGACCGCGCGTCCGGCGAGATCGCCGGGAACACCGCGATCATGCGTATCTCGGGGCCCTGCGACAGCTCTCGGGTCGCCGCGAACGGCGTCACTGACGCGCCGCGTTCGTCCACGAGCGTGATGCCTGGCGGATCTCTCGGCATGTCGCGGAACGTCCCGAGCGCACGCATGAACCGCTTGCGGGCCGAAGGCTCGAGGGCAGCGTGCAGCAGAACGGCGGTCATGCTCTCGCCGCGTCCGACCGCCTCGGCGGTGAGGACCACGCCGTGATGGCTGTCGGAGACGTTGACGCTGCGAGCGGGTATCGCGAAGTCGTGGACCGGCGTGAGCGTCACCGGGATCACGAGCGGCGGCAGCGGCGGGCCGATGAGGATGTCGAGCCGCTCCGAGAGATCCGTGAGGGCGTCCATGTTCGCCGTACATGAGATCGACGTGCCGGCGTGGCTCACGGAATGGCTGAGCGGGAACATGCGCTGCCGATCCGACGAGACGACGTCACCCGCCGCGCTCCGCGCCTGGATGAGCCCGCCGTATTCGACGTCGGGCGCCTTGAATCGGTCTCCCGTCCACGCGAAGGGCCCGTAGATCGTGACGGCGACCTGCGTCGCCTCGGCGTCGGCGACGACGTGATCGACGGTGACGGACCATTCATCGACCTTCTCGGTCACGGGCTCGCGCAGCATGACCGCGTCGGCGCGGCGGAAGCCGAGACCCGGCACGTACGCGAGCGCGCGCGCCGCAGTGCTCACGGGCGGCGAGTCTAGGGGCGGTCAGAGAAGCGACCGCGCCTACTTCACGCCGAACTTCGCGCCGAGCGTCGCGCGGACGGCCGACCCCGACACCTGCGACGCGTAGTTGCCGGGCGTCTCGTGGAACTGCTCGAAGACCGCGGCGAACGCGACGGACGGCTGTTCCGATGGCGCGAACCCGATGAACCAGCCGTTGGGATCGCCCGACGTCGTCTCGGCGGTCCCCGACTTTCCCGACACCGCGACGGGGAACCCGAGGAACGGAAAGTACACGGTGCCGTCGCGATCCGCGACGACGGCGCGCATGCAGTCGCGTATGAGCGAGAGCTCCTGCGGCGTGGCCTTCGCACGCCCGAGCTCCGCCTTCCCGAACGCCTTCACGGTCTTCCCGGAGCGGTCGCGGATCTCGGTGACGAGCCGTGGCTTCCACACGAGTCCGTCGTTCGCGAGCGCGGCCGCGTAGTTCGCCATCTGCAGCGGCGTCGCAAGGAGGTACCCCTGCCCGATCGAGAGGTTCGTGGCGTCGCCGGGGTTCCAGACCTGGTCCGCCGCATTCTTGAAGCTCTGTTTCTTCCAGTCGGGGCTCGGCACGAGACCCTCGTTCTCGATGACGTAGTCGATGTCGGTCGCCTTGCCGAGCCCGAAGCTCTTCGCCTCGTCGGGCAGCAGGTTCGGATCCCTGTCGTTCAGTCGCTTCCCGAGCTCGTAGAAGAAGGTGTTGCAGGAGCGCGCGATCGCGGTGCGCAGGTCGATGAGGCCGAGATCGCCGGTCTCGTGGTTCAGCTGCACCCACTCCGGGCCGTATCCGCTCCACTTCGCCGGACAGCTGACGAGGTCGCCGGGCCGGTACACGCCCTGCTCGAGGGCCGCGGCCGCGGTGATCGGCTTGAACGAGGAGCCCGTCGCGTACTGCCCGAACGTCGCGCGATTGAAGAGCGGCTTGTTCGGGTCCGCGCTGTACTTCGCGATCGTCGCGGTGTCGCTCGCGACGAACGCGTTCAGGTCGAACGATGGACGGCTCGCGAGCGCGAGGACCTCGCCGCTGTACGGATCCTCGGCGACGAGCGCGCCCTTGCGGTCGCCGATGTATGTCTCCGCGGCTCGCTGCATCGCGACGTCGAGCGAGAGCACGACGTCGTCGCCCGGGACCGCCGGGGTCTCGCCGAGCGTCTCGACGAGCGAGCCGTTCGGCTCGATGACGGTGAGGCGGAAGCCGTACGTACCGCCGAGCACGTCGTCGAGGGTGTCCTCGAGTCCGCTTCCGGCCCTGCCGATCAGGTCGCCCGCCAGGACGCCGCGCGCCGCTCGCTTCTGCGCGTCCGCGTCGCTCGCCTGGGTCAGGTACCCGATGGTCTGCGACGCGAGCCCCGTCGGATAGCTGCGCACGCGCGTCGGCTGCAACACGACGCCCTCGATGACGGAGAGCTTCGGTTTCGCGGCGTCGAGCGCCGCGCCGGAGACGGTCTTGATCGGTACGAACGTGTCCGCCGTCACCCAGGACTGCGCGAGCTGCTTGTCGATGAAGTCGCTGGTGACGCCGAGCACCGGAGCGAGGCTCGCCGTGAGCCCGGACTGCGAGCGCATCTGCCCGGGCACGATGCCGACGACCGCGCCCTCCGTGAAGGTCGCGAGCTCGGTGCCGTCGCGCGCCAGGATGCGCCCGCGCGTCGTGTCGAGTCGTGTCATGCGCACGAGGCGCCCGGGCGTGAGCGTGGGAAGGATCGCCGTGGGCGACCAGGCGATCTTCCAGACACCCGTGTTCTTGTCGCCGACGAAGACCATGTCGAGCGTCGTCGTCCGACGAACGTCTCCGACGCGGCTCGTGTGATACGTGATGTCGAGCGGAACGGTCGCGTGCGCCGGATCGGCGGTCCCGCTCACGACGGGCCGCGTCGACGCCCCCACGCTGACGTCGATCGACCGCAGGGTCATCTCCTCGCCGATCCGCGGCAGCCGGTCGGTGAACCCGTCGGTCCCGTACTGCTTCTGCGACGCGTCGGTGAGGAGCGAGAACATCTTCGCGTAGTCGTTCTGCTTCCAGGCGTCGGCGTACTGCTTGGCGACGGCGTCGGGCTGGGGCTGCGCCGGCTCGCACGCCGCGAGCACGGACACCAGTGCGAACAGAATCGCCGCGGCCACCCGCCTCATGTCAATGGAACGCCGCATCGGCGCCGTCGTTCCGCTAATAGCCCGCGGCGTTGCCCTCGCGCCGCGGATCGGCACCGCCGCTGAACACGCCGTTCGGGTCGATCGCGATCGCCTGCGCGCCCCCCGTGACCTCGGCCCAATCGCCGAGGACGACGACCTCGTGCCCCTTCGCGGCGAGCGCCTTCCGCGTCGCCTCCGCGAAGCGCGCCTCCATCTTCAGCGCGCGCCCCGACTCGTGGTACCAGCGTGGCTCTTCGATCGCACGCTGGACGTCGAAGCCCTGATCGATGAGGCCGACGGCGAGCTGGAAGTTCGTCTGCACCTGCGCCTGCGCGCCCGGCGTGCCGAAGATGAACCGGGGCGATGAGCCGTCGAGCGCGATCACGGTGTTGAGCGTGTGGATCGGGCGCTTGCCCGGCGCGAGGACGTTCGGCGACGCCGGGTCGAGAGAGAACCCGGTGAGCCGGTTGTTGAGGAGGATGCCGGTGCCCGGCACGACGCAGCCGGAGCCGAACTCCTTGAACACGCTCTCGATGAGGGAGACGGCGTTCCCATCCCGGTCGACGACGCACAGGTAGGTCGTGTCGGTCGCGAGGACGCCCGGATCGGTGCGGTCGCTCGCCTTCGCCGGGATCGCCCGACGCCGCGACGACGCGAAGCCTTCGTCGAGGAGCCGTGTCACCTCGAACCGCACCATGCTCGGATCGCCGCTGTACGCGTCGCGGTCGGCGAACGCCATCTTCTTGATCTCGACCATCTGGTGGACGAGGTCGGCGCTCCCCCACGCGAGCGCGCTCATGTCGAGTCCGGACGCGATCGCGAGCTCTTCCAGCAGGATGTGCCCCTGCGACACCGGCGGCTGGCCGTACACGGTGAGGCCGCGGTACCGGACGAACGTCGGCTCGGGCCGGTCGGTCTCATGCGCGGCGAGATCGTCGCCGGTCATGGCGCCGCCGACCTTCGCGACGCCGTCGGCGATGCGCTCGGCGACCGCTCCCATGTAGAACGTCCGCGCGCCATCGCGCGCGACGTGCTCGAGCGTTGCCGCGAGATCGGGCTGCTGCAGGATCTCGCCGGCCTTCGGCCAGCGCCCGCGCGGTCCGAACACGCTCGCAGCCTCCGCGTCGAAGCGGCCGCCGCTATCCACGAACGCCTCCGCGAGACCGTCGCTCACGGGGAAACCCTCGCCGGCGTACTGGATGGCCGGCGCGAGCACGCGGTCCATCCCGAGCCGTCCGTGGTCGCGGAGCAGGTCGGCGAATGCCGCGATCACGCCCGGCACGGTCGCGACCCGAGCGCCCTCGGTCGGGAACGCGCCGTCGAACGAGTCGCGCGTCAGCGAGCGCGGCGCCGCGCCCGATCCGTTGTACGCCGTCACCGCGCGCGCCGATGCGTCATATACGAGCGCGAACAGGTCGCCGCCGATCGACGTGCGATGCGGCTGCGTCACGGCGCACACCGCGGCCGCGGTCACCGCGGCATCGACTGCGCTCCCGCCCTCGCGGAGCACGTCGAGACCGGCGGCGGTGGCGAGGTGGTGATCGGTCGCGACGAGGCCGTTCACCGACCTGACGGTCGGCCGCGTCTTCACGCCCTGATGCTAACGACCTCGCGCTGCGCGGCGCCGGATCCCGTAATAGCGGAGATACGCATCCATGTTCGTCGTCAGCGCGTCGAGCTCTCCCGCGCGGTCCGCCGTCCGCATCGCGGCGCGGATCGCGCTCACCGACCGCACCAATACGTTCCGCCCCTTCGACGTCATGCTCAGATCCGCGCTCCGGCGATCGAGGCCCGGCGCGCGCACGACGTACCCGCGTCGCACGAGGCGCGCGAGCAGGTCGCTCGCCGTCGCCTGATCCATCGCGAGCTCCTCGCGGATCGCGGCGAGCGGCACCTTCTTCCCGCCGCGCGCCGATAACGCGAGAAGGAACGCCTGCTGCTGCACCGTGAGCTCGGCGGACGCGGAGCCGTCTTCGATCGCGCGATTGAGCGCGCGGATCGAGATGCGCATCCGCGCGAGCAACGAGAAGTCCGAGTGATCCACGACCGAAGCCTACGGGTTTCGCTCGGGACCGTCCTCGACGATCAGACGATCGCGGCGATGATGAAGCGTGCTGCGATCGCGAAGAGCAGCGCTATACCGAGTCCAGTGGCGAGCGAACCTCTCGGCCGCGGGACGAGCGGCATGAGGGCGACGGCGAGCGCGACGAGAGGCCAGTGCGGCGAGCCGCGGGTCAGGAGACCACCGAAGAGGACGTAGCCGATCGCGAGCCACGCGAGGACGGGCATCCCTGACGAGTAGATGACGAACGCGCAGACCGCGGCCGCGACGGCGGCGCCCCAGAGCACGAGGTCGGCGGCGTCGATCGCCTTCGGTATGCCGGTCTGCGTGAACGCAGCGGCGCCCATGAGGACGGTGTCGATGCCCGCGACGAGCGTCCGACCACGACGACCCATCCGAGAAGGTTACGGGCTCGGGCGTCGCGGTTCATGGCCGAGGAAGATCCGCGTGTACCCCCACGGCTCTCCCTCGCGGAGCGGCATCGGCTTCGTGCCGTCGAGATGCAGGAGCATCGCGTGCTCGTCGCACGCCGAACGTTTCGGGCACACCGGGCATTCCGACGCGCTCTTCTCCGGGAGGCGACCGAGGCTCACGAGGGTGAAGTCGCAGCGCTCGAAGAACTCGGGAACGAGCGTGAGCGCGAAGACGCGACGCAGCCCGAGCCGGCGCGCCTCGCCGACGCACGCATCGACGAGCGCCTTGCCGATCCCGCGTCCGCCGCTATCGGGACGGACCGCGAGCGAGCGGATCTCGGCGAGATCCGGCGTGAGCACCGCGAGCGCGCAGCAGCCCGTGAACGCTCCATCCTGCTCGGCGACGAAGAAGTCGCGGATGTGCTCGAGCAGGAACTCGCGCGACCGCGAGAGCATCCTGTCGTCCGCGGCGTAGTGGTCGATGAGCTCGCGCATCGCATCGACATCCTCGACGCGTGCGGGCCGGATGACGGTGGTCACGAGCGGAGCGCGTGTCGTGCTTCGTCGAGAGCCGCGCGAACGCGGTCGGGCGCGGTGCCGCCGGGAGACGAGCGCGCCGCGAGCGAGCGGCGCGCGTCGATCTCGTCGACCGCCGATCCGCCGAATCGCGGATCGATCGCGCGCAGCTCGGCGAGCGTGATCCCGCCAAGGTCCTTGCCCTGCGCGAGCCGGTCGCGAACGAGGCGGCCGACGATCTCGTGCGCCTCGCGGAAGGGCACGCCATGGCGGGCGAGATGATCGGCGAGATCCGTCGCTGTGAGCATGCCGCGCTCGGTCGCGGCGCGCATCGCGTCACGATCGATGCGCATCCCGCGCGCGACGAGCGCGAGCGCCTCGAGCGCCGGCACGACCTCGGCCGCGTCGTAGAGCGGCGCGCGCTGCTCCTGGAGGTCGCCGTCGTACGCGAGCGGGAGGCCCTTGAGCGACGCGAGGATCGCGACGACGTCGCCGATGATCCGCGCCGACCGTCCACGCACGAGCTCCGCGACGTCAGCGTTCTTCTTCTGCGGCATGATGCTCGACCCGGTCGCGTGCTCGTCGGAGAGCTCGACGTACGCGAACTCGGCGCTCGTCCACAGCACGAGCTCCTCGCCGAGCCGCGATGCATGCACGGCCACGACGGCGGCCGCGTACACGAAGTCGGCGATGAAGTCGCGGTCGGAGACCGCGTCGATGCTGTTGCGGAAGACGCGTTCGAGGCCGAGCTCGCGCGCGACACCATCGGGGTCGACCGGGTACGGCACGCCCGCGAGCGCTCCGGCGCCGAGCGGCGAGACGGAAGCGCGGCGGCGCGCCTCGGCGATGCGCTCGCGGTCGCGCCGCAGCGCCTCCACGTGCGCGAGGAAGTGATGCGCGAGCGAGATCGGCTGTGCGCGCTGCAGGTGCGTGTAGCCCGGAAGCACGGTGTCGATCTCCTGCCCGGCACGATCGACGAGCGCGAGGGCGAGCGCCCTGACCGCCCGGTCCAGCTCGTCGAGGAGGTCGAGCGTGAAGAGGCGGAGGTCGAGCGCGATCTGGTCGTTCCGGCTGCGCGCGGTGTGCAGCTTCCCCCCGACGGCGCCCGCGCGCTCCGTGAGGGCGCGCTCGACGGCGGAGTGCACGTCCTCGGCGTCCTCGGGCCACGCGAACGTCCCGGCCGCGATGTCCGCGGCGATCCGCTCGAGCTCCGCGACGAGCGTCGCCGATTCCTCGGCGCCGATGATCCCGGTACGGCCGAGCATGCGCGCATGGGCGACGCTCCCCCGCACGTCGTGGAGCGCGATCCGCTTGTCCCACTCGAGCGACGCGGTGAACGATCGGATGCGCGGGTCGAGCGCACCCGCGAAACGCCCGGACCAGAGCGGCTTCTCGCTCACCGTCGTCGCTTCCCCGCGCTGAGCTCCTTCTTCGGGACGTCGAGCGCCGCCGCGGTGCCCTCGCCCCACAGGGCCTGCGTGCGCGCCTGCGTCCGCAGCGACATCCCGAAGACGGTGATGAAACCCTCGGACGCCTTGTGGTCGAACTGGTCGCCCTTGCCGTACGTCGCGAGCGCGGTCGAGTAGAGCGAGTGCGGTGAGCGGCGACCGGCGATCGTGAACGAGCCGCGGTCGAGGCGCAGCCTGATCTCGCCGGTCACGAACCGCTGTGTGCTCCGCACATACGCGGCGAGGTCCTGGTGGTGCGCGGTGAACCAGAGCCCGTTGTACACGAGGTCCGCGTACTCCTTCGCGACGCCGGCCTTGAAGCGCAGCGCGTCGCGCGTGAGCACCATCTCCTCGAGCGCCTTGTGCGCGCTGTGGAGCAGCACCGCTGCCGGCGCCTCGTAGATCTCACGTGACTTGATGCCGACGAGCCGATCTTCGATCTGGTCGATGCGTCCGATACCGTGTCTCCCGCCGAGCTTGTTGAGCTTCTCGATGAGCGCGACCCCACCGAGCTCGTCGCCGTCGAGCGCGATCGGGATGCCCTCGCGGAACTCGATGACGACCTCGCGCGGCTTCGCCGGCGCCTCGTCGGGATCGACGGTCCACTGGTACACGTCGCGCGGCGGCGCGCCCCACGGGTCCTCGAGCACGCCTGCCTCGATGGACCGGCCCCAGAGGTTCTCGTCGACGCTGTACGGGCTCTTCTTCGTCGCCTCCACCGGGATGCCACGCGTGCGCGCGTAGTCGATCTCCTCGTCGCGCGTCATGTTCATGCCACCGCGCATCGGCGCGATGACCTTGAGATCCGGCGCCAGCGCGCCGACCGCGAGGTCGAAGCGCACCTGGTCGTTGCCCTTCCCGGTGCAGCCGTGCGCCACGTAGCGCGCGCCCTCCGCACGCGCGGCGTCCACCAGCAGCTTCGCGAGCAGCGGACGACCGAGGGCCGTCGCCAGGGGGTAGCGGTCCTGGTACAGCGAGTCCGCCTGCAGCGACGGCCAGACGAAGTACTCGACGAAGACGTCGCGCGCGTCCTGGACGATCGCCTTCTTCGCTCCGCTCGCGATGGCCTTCCGCTGCACCGCCTCGAGATCCTTCACGGATCCGAGATCGCCGGTACACGTGACGACCTCGAGCCCGAACGTCTCGCGCAGCCACGCGACGGCGACGGATGTGTCGAGGCCGCCGCTGTATGCGAGCACGCAGGTCTCCCCCGCCATGGCCGTCTTCGTGTCCTTCTTCATGACCGTTCCTTCCTGGAGATGCCGTACGCGGTGAGCCGCGTGAGCAGCGACCTCGCGTGACGATCCGTCGACGTCGCGACGAACACCGTGTCGTCGCCCGCGACCGTGCCGATGATCTCGCCGAGCTCCGACGTATCGAGCGCGATGGCCATCGCGTTCGCCGTACCCGGGGGCGAGCGCAGCACGACGAGGTTGCCGGCGAGTCTGCCCTCCACGGCGTAGTCCTCGCAGAACTTCCGCAGCCGCTCGGTCCCGCCGCCGCTCGCGACTGCGCTCGGCGCCGCGTACACGTGCTGGCCGTCGCGCGCGACCTTCACCAGTCCGAGCTCGACGATGTCGCGCGACACCGTCGCCTGAGTCGCCGGGAAACCCGCGGCCTTCAACGCCCTCACGAGGTCGTGCTGCGTCGCGAGCTTCTGCCCCTGGACGATGCGCAGGAGCGCCTGGTGCCGATGCTGCTTCCGCGCCAACTCCTTCATGTCGGCTTCGCCGCCATGAAAAACACCTCTTGTCGCAGGGGCTCCGCCCCTGCCACCCCGGTCACGCTGTCGCCTCGAAGACGGTTCCGAGGCGCTCGCCGGTGAGGAGCCGTTCGACCGCATCGGCGGAGCGCGCGTCGACGATCACGGCGCGGCAACCCGCGCCCGACGCGACGAGGCACGCCTCGACCTTCGGGATCATGCCGCCCTCGATCGTGCCGTCGTCGACGAGCGCTTTCGCGCGCTCTCGGTCGAGCGACCCAAGCGTCTTGCCGTCCCGCGTTCGGACGCCCGGCACATCCGTCACGAACACGAGGAGCCGCGCGCCGAGGCTCGCCGCGATCGCACCGGCGGCGCTATCGGCGTTCACGTTGAGCACCTCGGGCGTGGCGCCCTCCTGCGCGCCCTCGTCGAGCGCGGCGGGCGCGACGATGGGGACGCGCGCGGCCTCGATGAGCTCTTCGAGGAGCGCGCTGTCGACACGCGTGATCCGTCCGACGAGGCCGAGCTCGGGGTCCTCGCGCACGGCTCGGAGCATGCCGCCGTCGATGCCGCTGAGGCCGACAGCGGGAACCCCGCGCCCGATGAGCGCGTCGACGACGCGGCCGTTCGCGAGACCCCCGAGCACCGCGAGCGCCAGGTCGCGTGTCGGCTCGTCGGTGACGCGGAGACCGCGCACGAAGCGCGTCGTGAGGCCGAGCTTCTCCGCCCACTCGCCGACGAGCGGGCCACCGCCGTGCACGACGACGAGGTCGTGCCCGGAGTCGTTCAGCGCCGCGATCGCGTCGAGCGCCCCGGCGTCCTCTCCGGCCACCGACCCGCCGATCTTCAGCACGATCGTGTCGCTCATGTCGTGTAGTCCGCGTTGATGTGGACATATTCGGCGGAGAGGTCTGTCCCCCACGCCGTCGCTTCGCCCGCGCCGAGACCGAGCGCGACCTCGATGTCGATGTCCGGTTTCGAAAATGCGGCGCGCAGCGCAGTCGGATCGAACGCGGCCGGCGTCCCGGTCGTGAAGACGTCGATCCCCGCGATGCGGACGCTCGCGCGACGGTCGTCGACGCGCGCGCCGGAGCGGCCGGCGGCGGCGATGATCCGACCCCAATTCGGGTCGGCACCGTGGATCGCGGTCTTCACGAGATTGGAGGTCGTGATCGTGCGCGCGGCGAGGCGCGCGTCGCCGTCGCTCGCCGCGCCGCTCACGCGCACGCGGAAGACCTTCGTGACACCTTCGCCGTCCGCCACGATGAGCCGCGCGAGGTGCTCGCAGACGAGCTCGATCGCGAGCCCGATCTGCGACACGGCGTCCGCCGTCGTCACGCTGCCCGACGCGCCGTTCGCGAGCACGAGCAGCGTGTCGTTCGTGCTCGTGTCCCCGTCCACGCTGATCGCGTTGAACGAACGATCCGCGGCGCGTCCGACGATGCGGCGCAGCTCGGCCACCGGGACGGCGGCGTCGGTGATCACGAACGACAGCAGCGTCGCCATGTTCGGGTGGATCATCCCCGCGCCCTTTGCGACGCCGAGGATGCGTACCTGCGTTCCGTTCACGCTAACGACGTTCGTGACGAGCTTTGGCCTCGTGTCCGTCGTCATGATCGACCGCGAGAAGTCGTCGAATCCGTCGCCCGTCGGACGGATCTCGGCGATCGCCGTGCCGATGCGGTCCATCGGCAGCTGCCATCCGATGACGCCGGTGCTCGCGACGGCGATCTCGGTCGGGGCGCATCCGACCGCCGTCGCCGCGGCCTCCGCCATCGCGTGCGCGTTGCGATCGCCCTCGGCGCCGGTGCACGCGTTCGCGATGCCCGAGTTCGCGACGATCGCGCGGAGCGTCCCACCCTCGAGGTGCGAGCGCGTGAGGACGCACGGCGCGGCGATGACCTGATTTTTCGTGAAGACGCCCGCAGCAGCGCACGGCCGGTCGGAGACGATGAGCCCGACGTCGAGCCGGTCGGCGACGCCGGTCTTCACGCCGGCCTTCGTCGCACCCGCGGTGAAGCCGAGCGGCGCGGTCACGGCCACAGCGGCAGCGCCTCGAGGCCGAGGGTCTCCGGATAGCCGCGCATCGCGTTGAAGTTCTGCACGGCCGAGCCCGCGGCGCCCTTCACAAGGTTGTCGAGCGCGCCGAAGGCCACGAGCCTTCCGTTCGCGTCATCGACGAGCGCATGAACGAGGCACCAGTTGCTGCCGAGCGCGGCCTTCGTCGTCGGATACGTGGGCATGACACGGACGAACGGCTCCTTCGCGTAGGCGGTGGCATACGCGTCGGCGACCTGCGCGGGCGTGACGCCGGAACGGAGCGTCGCGTAGCAGGACGCGACGAGCCCGCGCGTCATCGGGATGAGGTGCGGCGTGAAGGTGAGCCGCGGCGTACGGCCCGAGAGCAGGCTCGCCTCCTGCGCGATCTCGGGCGTGTGGCGATGCTTCGGCACGCCGTACGGCCGGACGCTCTCGTCGATCGTCCCGTAGAGGTACGCCTCGTCCACCGTGTGTCCGGCACCCGAGACGCCCGACTTCGCGTCGACGATGACGTCGTCCTCGACGAGACCGGCCGTGAGCGCCGGCGCGAGCGCGAGGAGCGTAGCGGCCGGATAGCAGCCAGGATTCGCGACGACGCGCGCCTTCGGCAGCCTCGCGCGCGTGAGCTCGGTGAGCCCGTACACGGCTTCCGTAAGCAGTTCCGGCGACGGGTGCGTGTAGCGGTACCAGCGCTCGTAGTCCCGCGGATCGCGCAGGCGGAAGTCGGAGCCGAGGTCGACGATGGAGCGTCCCTCGGCGAGCCACGCGGGCGCCTGCTTCGCGGCCTCGCCCGCGGGAAGCGCGGTGAAGACCACCTCCGCGTCCCCGACGTCGGGCCCGATGACGAGGGATGCCGGCGCGCCGTGGAGGTTCGGCTGGACGTCCCGCAGCGTCTCGCCCTGACGCGAGCGCGAGACCGCCGCCACGAGGCGCATCTCGGGATGGCGCAGCACGAGGCGCGCGAGCTCACCACCGGCGTAGCCGGTGACGCCGACGATCGCGACACGCACGGGCATGCCGGGGATTATGCGACGTTACGAATATTTATGCAATCACGCGGGCTCACGGGAAGATGCCGCGCTTCTCGATCGCGTTCGCCACCCGCTCGACCGCCACGATGAAGGCGGCCTCGCGCAGCGAGCAGTCGTACGCCTTCGCGGTCGAGAGGACCAGCTCCATCGCGCGCCGCATGTAGATCTCGAGGCGCCGCTCGACCTCGTCGAGCTCCCAGTAGAACTGGGCACGGCTCTGCACCCACTCGAAGTAGGAGACGACGACTCCGCCGGCGTTCGCGAGGATGTCCGGCACGATGGTCACGCCGCGGTCCGCGAGGATGCGGTCGGCGTCCGCCGTGACCGGCCCGTTCGCGCCCTCGACGATCACCGGCGCGCGGACGTCCTTCGCGTTCGCCTGCGTGATCTGCCCCTCGAGCGCGGCCGGCACGAGCACGTCCACATCCATCGCGAGGAGCTCGGCGTTCGAGATCTTTGAAAGGCCCGGGAACCCTTCGAGCGTCCGCTGCGGATTCTTTCGCACGTGCTCGATCGCCTTGGGTACGTCGACGCCCGTCGACGAGGCGTACCCGCCGCTGATGTCGGAGATGCCGACGATCTTGCAGCCCGCCTCCGCGAGCGCCTTCGCCGTCACGCTGCCGACGTTGCCGAAGCCCTGCACGGCGACACGCGCCTCCTCGGGCTGTTTGCCGCGGCGCTTCAGGAGCTCGAGCGCGACGAACGCGACCCCGCGGCCGGTCGCCTCGGTGCGCCCGCGGGAGCCGCCCAGGTCGATCGGCTTTCCGGTGACGACCTCGGGCGAGTGCTGACCCGTCATCATCGTCACCGTGTCGACGATCCACGCCATCGTCGACTCGTCCGTGTTCACGTCAGGCGCCGGGATGTCGCGCTCCGCACCGATGATGGGAAGGATCGCCGCCGTGTACCGCTTCGTGAGGCGCTCCACCTGACGGCGCGTCAGCTTCCGCGGGTCGACGGCGACGCCGCCCTTCGCGCCACCCAGCGGGAGGTCGGTGACGGCGCACTTCCAGGTCATGAGCATCGCGAGGCCCTCGACCTCGGCGAGATTCACGCTCGGGTGGAAGCGGATGCCGCCCTTCCCCGGCCCCCGGCCGGTCGAGTGCTGCACGCGATAGCCGGTGAAGATCTCGAGCCGGCCTTCCTCGAGCATCACGGGCACCGAGACGATGAGCGTGCGCTCCGGCGTGCGCAGGAACTTGTGCATTCCCGGGTCGAGATTCAGCGCCTTCGCCGCCTGATCGAGCTGCCGCAGCGCGGAATCGCGAAGTTCCTCGCCGGGGTGCGTCGCCGCTGGCATTCCGAGCGTCATGTGAACCTCTTCTCCACCATGATGGTCGCCGGCTCGGGCGTGTATCCGAGCTTGCGATTGATGCCGCGCATCGCGGCGTTCGCTTCGTCGTTCGTCGTCCCGAACACCTTGATACCGCGTTCCTTCAGCGAGCGGATCGCGCGCAGCTTCAGAAGGAGCGCGATGCCCTTGCCGCGCTCCTCGCGCGCGACGCCGGTGAAGTGCGTGTACGCCACGCCGTTCTCCTTCACGTCGGTCGCCGTCTCCCCTACCGGACGCCCGTCACGTAGGGCGATGAACGTCGCATCGGGGTCGATCACGCCCTCGCCGAAGAACATGTCCTTGGCCTTCTCGAACGCCGGTGGCTCCGCGGGTTGCGGCGTCGGTGTCGGGACATCCCGTCCCGCGGTCCAGATGAGCGCGAGGAGCGCGCGCTGGAACGTCTCGAATCTGGGGCCGAGCTCGCGCTCGAGCTCAGCGTACGAGACGAGGCGGATGCCGAGATCCGCCGCCGCGCGATCGGGATCGTCGAAGCGGCTCGCATCGAACGCCGTCGGGTCGAGGAACGACTCGATGCGCTCGTGATACGCGCGATAGCCCATGGCCTCGGCGAAGCGCAGCCCCTCGGGCTCATCGCCGCGGATCGCCGTGACGATTCGCGAGGCCCTGTGACCGCGCGCGTGTGTTTCGAGCCGGGCGAGCAGGGCGCGAGCCACGGCGCGCCGACGCCACGCTGGCGCGACACGCAGGTTCAAGCGCCACGACCCGTCCGGCGATGCCCACACGCCGCCGTCGCCGACCGAGCCGTGGGCCTGCAGCGCTCCCAAGGCGTCCTCCACGAGGAGCACGAGGCGGTCCGGCTCGGGGTTCGCGGCTTGCGCTCGCCGGACGACGGAGGGCGACATCCACCGGCCTGGCGACGCGTAGCGGTTGAGGAACTCCACCGAACGCTCGATGTCGGCGTCGGTCCCGACGGAGACGCGCAGCTCGCGCGGAAGACGCGCGACGACGTCAGCGAGATCGGTGGCCACGAAGCGTCAGACTAATGCACGTGAGCGAAGGAGATGATGTCCGCTTCATGCGGCGCGCGCTTCGCCTCGCGGCGCGCGCCGCGGGACGAACGAGCCCGAATCCGCTCGTCGGGACGGTCATCGTCCGCGGCGACGAGATCGTCGGTGAGGGCTATCACCACGCTGCGGGCGAGGCGCACGCCGAGGTGAACGCGCTCCGCGACGCGGGCGACGTCCGCGGCGCGACGCTGTACACGACGCTCGAGCCATGCGCTCATCAGGGCCGCACGCCGCCGTGCGTCGACGCGATCCGCGAGGCGCGCATCGCACGCGTCGTCGCGGCAATGCGCGATCCGGATCCGCGCACGGATGGCAAGGGGTTCCGCGCGCTGCGCAGCGCTGGGATCGAGGTGACGCAGGGCATCCTCGAGGCCGAGGCGGAGCGGCTGAACGAAGGATTCATCTCGCGCGTGACGCGCCGGCGCCCGCTCGTCCTCGTGAAGCTCGCGACGACGCTCGATGGACGCGTGTCCGTGAAAGGTCGCCGCTATCTCTCCGGGAAGGCGGCGCTCAAGGAGGTGCATCGCCTCCGCGATCGGTACGACGCGGTCCTCGTGGGGATCGGTACCGTGCTCGCCGACGATCCCGCGCTCACCGTCCGCGAGGTGCGCGGACGCGACCCGCTTCGCGTCATCGTCGACACCGATGCGCGCACGCCGCCGACGGCGAAGGTGGTCCGCGCACGCGATCCGCAGCGCACGATCATCTTCGTCGCGCGAGACGCGGACGCACGGCGCGTGAAGCGGCTTCGCGATACGGGCGCGCTCGTGACGGCCCTCCCGCGGAGCGATGGCGGGCTCGACCTCGCCGCCGTGCTCCGATGGCTCGCCGATCAGGGCGTGAATACCGTGCTCTGCGAAGCTGGGCCGCACATCGCGAGCGGCCTCCTTCGCGCCGGCCTCGCGGACCGGCTGCTCCTCATCACCTCGCCCATCGCCGGCGGCGACGGTCCCGTGGCGCTCGACGGTCTCGCGACGCCGATCGAGCTGAAGCATGTGCGAACGCGCAAGATAGGCGACGACGTGGCGATCGAGGCGCACCTCTGATGTTCACCGGCATCGTCGAGGAGATGGGGACCGTCCGGCACGTCGCGCAGACCGCGTCGGGCGCGCGGCTGGAGGTCGCGTGTAGCGCCGTGCTGGAACGCGTCGCCGTCGACGACAGCATCTCCGTCTCGGGGACGTGCCTCACGGTCGTCGAGCGCGACGACCGGGGCTTCGCCTGCGACGTCGTACCCGAGACGCTCGCGCGGACGAATCTCGGGCGGCTCACGCGTGGGTCGCACGTGAACCTCGAGCGCGCGGCCACGCCGCTCACCGCGCTCGGGGGCCATTTCGTGCAGGGCCATGTGGACGCGACGACGAAGCTGCTCGACCGGACACGCGAGGGCGACGGCGCCCGTCTCCGCTTCGCGCTTCCGAAGCCGATCGCGCGCTACATCGTGGAGAAGGGGTTCATCACGCTGGATGGCGTGAGCCTCACGATCGCAAAGCTCGGCAAGACGTTCTTCGAGATCGCGCTCATCCCCCACACCGCGCAGAAGACGACGCTCGGGATCATCCGGTCCGGTGACATGGTGAATGTCGAGGTCGACGTGATCGCGAAATACGTGGAGCGCATCGTCCGAGCGAAGTAGCCCGTTCCGCGGGCATGCGCGCACGTAGAATGAGGTCATGGCACAGCGCCGGAAGACGGCGAAGGTCACTCCCCATCCACGCGCCGTGGCGCCCGAGCCGCCGTTCACGACGGTCGACGAGGCGATCGCCGAGATCACGAAGGGCCGGATGGTCATCGTCGTCGACGATGAGGAGCGCGAGAACGAGGGCGACCTCACGATGGCCGCCGAGCTCTGCACGCCCGAGGACGTCGCGTTCATCCGCCGCTACGCGAGCGGCGTCGTGTGCGTGCCGATGACGGCCGAGCGGCTCGACCAGCTCGATCTCCCGCAGATGGTCACGCGCAACGAGGCTCGTCTCGGCACCGCATTCACGGTGAGCGTCGACGCGCGTGAAGGCATCACGACGGGCATCAGCGCGGCCGACCGGGCGCGCACGATCCGCATCCTCGCCGATCCGAAGAGCAAGGCGATGGACCTCGTGAAGCCGGGCCACGTGTTCCCGCTGCAGGCACGCGAAGGTGGCGTCCTCGTGCGCGCCGGACAGACCGAGGCCGGCGTGGACCTCTGCAGGCTGGCCGGGCTGCAGCCGGTCGCGGTCATCTGCGAGATCACGAACCCGGACGGATCGATGGCGCGCGTGCCGGAGCTGAAGCGCTTCGCGAAGCGCCACGGGCTCCACATGATCACCGTGAAGGAGCTGATCGCGTATCGCATGGCGCGCGAGAAGCTCGTCGAGCGCGTCGCACAGGCGAAGCTGCCGACCGCGTACGGCGAGTTCGCGATCTACGGCTACAAGGCCCGGTTCGGCAACACGGAGGCCGAGCATGTCGCGCTCGTCATGGGCGATGTCGCGAACGGCGAGCCCGTCCTCGTGCGGGTCCACTCCGAATGTCTCACCGGCGACGTCTTCGGCTCGCAGCGCTGCGATTGCGGGGAGCAGATGGACGCGGCGCTCGAGCGCATCGCGAAGGAAGGACGCGGCGTCTTCCTCTATCTGCGTCAGGAGGGGCGCGGCATCGGGCTCATGAACAAGCTGCGCGCGTACGCGCTGCAGGATCAGGGACTCGACACCGTCGAGGCGAACGAGAAGCTCGGCTTCTCCGCCGACCGCCGCGAGTACGGCATCGGCGTGCAGATCCTCCTCGACCTCGGCGTCCGGCGCGCGCGCATCATGACGAACAACCCGCAGAAGGCATCCGTGTCGCTCTATGGGTTCGAGATCGTGGAGCGGATCCCGATCGAGGTCGTCCCGCGCGACACGAACCGCGAGTACCTCAAGACCAAGGCCGCGAAGCTGGGGCACCTGCTGAGCATCGCGCGCGACTAGAAGCGGAGCGAGCTCGCGCGTCAGCAGAGCGACCGGGTCGCCCGGAGCGGGACAGGACCCGCCGCACGCGCGACCCGCGATCAAAGACGCGCGATGGTCAGCGGAGCGCGGCCTTCCACCAAGAGAGCGCGACTTGGTACAGCTGGCCCTCGGTGCCGCCGCCGAGATCGTTGCCGACCGTCGTCACGGTGCTTCCATCGATGAAGCGGATGAGGACGCCAGCACGATCGTTGGGGTCGCTCGACGTCGCGACGCGCTCGATCTGCATCACATCGCGCCACGAGTGATCGAGGCTCACGAAGGGCAGCAGCACTTCGTCGTGCAGGCCATGCTCGTCGATGAGCACGGTGCTCGCGATGCTCGGCCAGTACGCGAGGAGCGCGAGGAGGAGGACCGCGGACGCCGTGGATGCCGACAGCAGCACGCGACCGATCGAGCGGATCACCGTTCGACGCACCCGGCCCGACCCGTGGTGCCAGCCCCGAGCAGCGCCGCGGATCCACACGGTGGCCTGACGCCCGAGACCGACGCGGAGGACGATCCCGGTGAGCAGCGCGGAGATCGCGAAGCCGGCGATGATCGCGCGCGGGTCGTACGGAGCGACGCGGTGCGAGAGGGTGAACGTGTCCGGAGGCACCGCGCGAGCCGATGTGACGTTCAGCGCGCTCGCGACGAGGATCGTGGCGAGGAGCCCGAGCGCGACCCACAGCCCGCCCGCGGCGGCCGGCAGCACGTGATCGTCCTGGTACGCGAATTCGTGCTCCAGTCGCTCGATCGCGTTCTGGTACTCGTGCCACGCGGTGCCGTTGTACGAGAAGCCGCCGTCCTTCATCTCACCGAGGACACGCGCGAAGAGCGCCGAGAGCGACTCCTCTTCGACGTCGTCGACGACGAGCCGGAAGACACGCGTCTTCTCCTCGAACGTGCGTCGGATCTCCGCGCCGCCGCCGTCCGTCGGGACGATGCGCTCGCGCGTCGACTCCGTGCGGACGACGAGGGAGTGTCGGCGCAGTGTCACTTCACGGACGTCCATCCACCGGTACGCCTCAGCGGACCGTTCGGTGAGGAAGGCGAGCCCCGCCGGCGCGGCGACGACGTGCAGCGGGCGTGCGAACGTGCCGCCGTGGGCGTCGCTCCGAACCGCCCCCTGGTCGTTGATGATCGATAGGACAAGCTCGTCGGCGACGCTCTGCCCGAAGGCAGCCGTGCCCGCCAGCGCCATACGCTGCTTGAACGCCGGACAGGCCGGCACGCTACGGGACCAGTACAGTTCGACCCGATGAACGCTCGTAAGACACGTGCCGCGCCGCGCGCCACGAAGACGAAGGCGCGGGTCGCGATCGTCCGCGCACGTTGGAACGAAGATGTCACCCTGGCGCTCGAACGTGGTGCGATAGAGCGCGCGACGGCCACCGGCGCCGCGACCGACCTCTTCGAGGTCGCGGGATCCTTCGAGCTGCCGGGAGCGGTCGCGCTCCTCTGCGATAGCGGGCGGTACGACGCGGTCGTCCCCATCGGCTGCCTCATCCGTGGCGAGACGCTCCACTTCGAGCTCCTCGCGCACGCGGTCGCGCGAGCGCTCGCGGATCTGTCCACGAGCTACCCCGTCGCGATCCCCTTCGGTGTGCTCGCGTGCGACACCATCGCGCAGGCGATGGCGCGGAGCGGTGGCGACGAGGGCAACGCGGGCGCGGAGGCGATGGCGGCCGCGCTCGAGCTGGTCGCCCTGCGTCAGGCGCTGTCGAGCGAACGGCGCAGCGCGCGCCCACGCTCGAGAGCCTCGTCGCGCTCGACGCGATAGAAGCGGAGCGACTCGCCGGGGGCGCGCTGCGCCACGAGACCGAGATCCGCCTCGCACACCGTCGCGACGATGGGGTAGCCGCCCGTCGTCTGATGATCCGCGAGCAGCACGATCGGCTGACCACCACGCGGGACCTGCACGGCACCGGCGACGACGCCGCAGGTGAGGATCTCCCCCGAGCGCGGCGCGATGCTCGGGCCTTCGAGGCGCACGCCCTGGCGGTCACCGTGCGCGGTCATGACGAACGGCTCGGCGAAGAAGCGCGCGACGGCGCCGTCGTCGAAGCGGTCGAGGTGGGGTCCGGGCATCGCGCGCACGACATCGCCGTACTCGAACTGCACGCGGTGTCCCGCATCCTCGGCCGAGCGGCGCGCCTGCCCGAGCCGCAGTGCGTCGCCACGCTGGAGCGCACGCCCGATGCCCGCGCGCGGGTACGCCGATCGCGACCCGAGGATGACGTCGCTCGCGACGCCGCCGCTCACGGCGAGGTACGCGTACCGCGTCCGAGCGGCGCCGTCGATCGTCACGCGTTCGCCCGATCGCACGAAGACGCTCGTCCACGATGGGACGCGATCGCGAACGGTCACGCGCACGTCGCGACCGGTCACCGCGACGACGCGCGCATCGTCGGAGGTGAAGACGAACGGAAGTCCGACGATCTCGATCGTCGCATCGCGGGGCGCATTCCCGACGAGCGCGTTCGCGGCCGCATGAGCGAAGGGGTCGGCGGGCCCCGATACGGGCACGGCGTCCCGCTGATGGGCGATGCGCCCGCGATCCTGGATCGTCGCGAAGCCCGCGACCTCGATGTGGATCACGTGCGCACGAAGCGGACGCGATCGCCCGGTCTGATGAGCACGGCGTCCTCACGGCTCGGATCGAAGAGACGTATGTCGGCGGAGCCGATGAGACACCATCCGCCGGGCGACGTGAACGGATACACCGCCGTCTGACCGTCGGCGATGGCGACCGCGCCGGCGGGCACGCGCTCGCGCGGGCGCAAAAGACGCGGCGCGACGATCGCGGCGTCGAGCCGTCCGCAATACGCGAAGCCGGGCATGAAGCCGAGGAAGTACGCCGTGTAGTCGCGTCCCGCGTGCGTCGCGGCCAGCTCATCGACGCTCATGCGGGATCGCGCCGCGACATCCGCGAGATCCGGACCGTCGTATCGGGTCGGGACCTCGATGAGACGCGGACCTCCCGAACGCGCGGTGCCGCGCCGCACCGCGGCGATGAGCTCGCGCGCGCGACGCTCGGCATCGCTCGCCTCGAGCACGTCGGGGTCGTACCGCAGGACCACGGACGCGTACGCCGGCACCGCGACGCCGCTGCCGCCGCTCTCCCACCCGTCCGCGATCGCGCGCGACCATGCGACGGCGTCCTCGCTGAAGGCGTCCGCCACCTCGACGAAGAGCGCGCGCTCGCCGAACGGGACGACACGAGGCGTGAACGTCACGCCGGCGCGCGGACCTCGATGCCTTCGCGCGCGAACGCCTCGCGGACCGCGGCGGCGATCGCGGGCGCGCCGGGCGTGTCGCCGTGGAGGCACAGCGTGTCCACCTCGAGCCGAAGGAACGATCCGTCGTACGCGCGCACACCGCCGTCCTTGACGAACGAGACGGCCTGCGCGGCGGCGACCGTTGCATCGGTGTGGACCGCGCCGGGAAGACGTCGCGAGCGGAGCGTCCCGTCGGCTTCGTACGCGCGATCGACGAAGCCCTCGCGCGCGACACGAAGGTCCATCGCCAGCGCGCGCTCGAGCATCGCGGACCCGGGCGGCGCGAAGACGAGGAGGGCGGCACCACGCGCGTCGTCGTAGATGCCCGATGCGATCGCGCTCGCGACGCCGGCATCGCGCTCGGCTTGGTTGTACATCGCGCCGTGCGCCTTCACATGGTGCAGACGCGCGCCGGCCGCGGCCGCGACCTCCGCGAGCGCGCGCACCTGTGCCGCGACCTCCTCGATGAGCGCGAGCGCGTCCATCTTCATCGGCAGCCGGCCGAAGTTCGCGCGGTCCGGGTAGCCGGGATGCGCACCCAGGGACACCCCGTTCGTGAGCGCGAGCTCCACCGTCTCGCGCATCGTGCGCTCGTCGCCCGCGTGCGCGCCGCACGCGATGTTCGCCGAGCTCACGAACCGCATGATCTCGCCGTCGTGCCCCGCGCCCTCACCGAGATCGCTGTTGAGATCGATCGTCCTCATGGCGACAGGGTAAGCCGCGCGACGAGCCGCTCAGGGAAGGGGCCCTGTCGGCGAGCACGGCGAGCGTGCGCGACGAGCGAAACGAAAGGCCCGGGCATCACTGCCCGGGCCCTCTTGTTCATGCGCTGGTGCGCTAGATGAAGAGCGGCGCGAGGACGAGCGTGATCGTCGCGAGGAGCTTGATGAGGACGTGCAGGCTCGGCCCGGCGGTGTCCTTGAACGGGTCACCGACCGTGTCGCCGACGACGGCGGCCGCGTGCGCGGGCGTTCCCTTGCCGATGACATTGCCCTTCTCGTCCTTGAGCTCGCCGGACTCGATGTACTTCTTCGCGTTGTCCCATGCGCCACCGCCGTTGTTGAGCACCGTGGCGAGGATGACGCCGGCCATCGTGCCGACCATCAGCAACGCTGCTTCGGCCTCCGCTTTCAGCAGCACGCCGACGACGATCGGCGCACCGACGGCGAGGAGACCGGGGGCGATCATGTTGCGGAGCGCGGACGCGGTCGTGATGTCCACGACGCGGCCGTAATCGGGCTCTTCGGTGCCCGCCATGATGCCGGGGTGCTCGCGGAACTGCGTCCGGACCTCTTCGATGATCGCGCCGCCGGCGCGACCGACGGCGCGGATCGCGAGCGA
>DATDNP010000114.1:0-4612 GCA_036518215.1 Candidatus Limnocylindria bacterium | reverse complement strand
TCGTACACGCCCTCGGCCGCCGGCTCTGCGCTCGCGATCGCGGCATCCGCGCTACGTGCGATCTCGTCGCGCACCTCGAGGTCGAGCGCCCTCAGGCCGTCGCGGTCGATCGCGCCCGAGGCGAGGAGGTCGCGCGCTTCGAGGAGGACCGGATCGCTCTGCGCATGCCAGGTGCGGACGGCCTCCGGCGCGCGCTCGGGCTCCCAGGTCCACGCGATGTCCGTGTCGCCTCCGGGGAGCCGCGGCAGCGATCCGTAGTTGCCGGGCCACCGCGTCGTGCGCGACTCGACGAAGAACGGGCCCTCGCCGCGGCGCAGCCGTCCGACGAGGTAGCCGACGGTCTCGTGGACGGTGCGCACGCGCGTGCCGTCGATGACGAGCGTCTCCACGCCGAAGGAGCGCGGCACGTCGGAGAGCGCTTTCGCGGCGTGCTCGGACGTGGGCGACCCGCGTCCCGCGCGCTCCTGCGGTGACACCGCGTTGTTCTCCATGTAGAAGAGGAGCGGTAGCTTCCAGAGCTGCGCGATGTTCAGCGTCTCGTAGAAGACGCCCTCCTCCATGTTCCCGTCGCCGAAGAACGCGACCGTGACGCGGTCGCCGCCGAGGCGCTTCCGCGCCCACGCCGTCCCCGCCGCGAGCGGCAGCAGCCCGCCGACGATCGCCGAGGTGTGGAGGATGCCGATGTCCGGCGCCGCGACGTGGAACGTCCCGGCGCGTCCGTGCTGATAGCCATCCTCGCGGCCGATGATCTCGGCGAGGATGCGCATCGGGTCGCCACCCTTCGCGAGGACGTGGCCGTGATTGCGGTGCGACGTGAAGATGAGGTCGTCGCGGCGCAGTGCCGCGCACGCGCCCGTGCCGGCGGCCTCCTGGCCGACGTAGACGTGGTAGTGGGCGCGGATGAGCCGGAGGTCGCGGCCGAAATGGATGACGCGCTCCTCGAGGCGGCGGATGCGCAGCATCGTCCGCAGCAACGAGAGAGCAACAGTGTCCGCGCTCACCGCCGGTACTCTAGCGGCGAGTGGGCGCCGAACTGTATCCGAACTTCAGTGACGCGGAGTTCGCGCGCCGGCGCGACCTCGTCACCGCCCTGCTGCGCGACGCCGACGTCGAGTGTCTCGTCGCCTATGGTGCGAGCAAGAACGCCGAGGCGTACTGGCTGGTGAACTGGCCCGGCACGCGCGAGTCGTACCTCATCTGGCCCGCGGCCGCCGCGCCCGTCCTCCTCGTCCAGCTCTTCAACCATGTGCCGAACGCGCGGCGCATGGCGCGCGGCGCGGAGGTGCGCTGGGGAGGACCGAGCAACGCCGCGTCGCTCGTCTCGCTCCTGCGCGAGCGCGGCACGGTGCGGCGCGTGGGCGTCGCGGGCGCGATGCCGTGGCGTGTCGCCGACGAGCTGAGGCGCGACATTCCGGGACTCGAGCTCGTCGATCTCGGGCCCCGGATGCGCGCGCTGCACCTCGTGAAGAGCAGCGAGGAGATCGAGCGGATGCGCGTCGCGTGCCGCCTCACCGATCGCGCGATGGAGGCGCTCGAGCGCGAGGCCCGGCCGGGGATGCGCGAGACGGAGCTAGAAGCGATCGTCGAATGCGCCTACGGCCGTGAGGGCCGGCACGGCATCCACTTCATGGCCACGACGCCGATGCGCGATCCGCAGATCGGTGTGCCCTCGCAGATCCAGTCGTTCCGGCGGATCGAGACGGGGGACGTGCTCATCACCGAGATCAGCGCCGAGTACTGGGGGTACAGCGGTCAGATCCACCGCGCCTACGCATTCGGCGCGGATCCGACGCCCGAGTATCGCCGCATCCACGACGTCGCGGTCGAGACGTTCGAGCGCGTGTGCGGTGTCCTGCGCGACGGCGCGACGAGCGAGGACGTCCTCGATGCCGCCGAGATCGTCCACGAGCGCGGTCTCACGATCTACGACGACCTGCTCCACGGCACGAGCCAGCTGCCGCCCATCCTCAAGACGCGTCGCACGACGCACACCCCGGTGAAGGGCTTCGTCTTCCGCGAGAACATGGTCGTCGTCGTCCAGCCGAACGTCGTCCGCGAGGACGCACGCGCCGGGGTCCAGGTGGGGGAGACGGTGCGCATCACGAAAGAGGGGATCGAGCGGCTGCACGCGTATCCGATGCGCTTCATGCGGTGCGGCTAGAGCGCGACTTCTCCGAGACCCGCGCGCTGCTCGTCGCGCGCGCGCGCGAACGGCGTAACCCCTTCACGCACACCGATCCCGATGTCGCGGCGCGCATTCTCGAGCGGTTGTCCTCGACCGCGCACGAGGCGTGGGTCGATGCGTTCATGACCGAGGGAGAGGCGTGCGCGCGCCGCGACGAATGGGGCGCCGCGTACGGCTACGCCCGCGTCGCCCGCTACCCGTCGCTCACGTCCGCGGCGAAGCGCGAGGCATACACCAGGTCGCGCGAATGGTTCGTGCGCATGGTCGCGGCACGTGATCCCGCGTTCGAGCGCGTCGCGATCGCGTTCGCGGGACGCTCCGGCGAAGGTGACCGCATCCCGGCGTACCTTCGCGTGCCCGCGGGTGACGTGCGCCGGCCGGTGATCGTGTGCTGGGGCGGCATCGACGCGTTCAAGGAGGAGCGCCGGACCGATGCGTACTGCGCCGCGGGCTGGGCGGCGCTCGCGATCGACATGCCGGGCACGGGCGAGGCGCCGATCGCCGGATCGATCGACGGCGAGCGGCTGTGGGACGCGATCTTCGACTGGGTCGCCTCGCGCCGCGATCTCGACGCGACGCGCGTCGCCCTCGTCGGTTCGAGCACCGGCGGCTACTGGGCGGCGAAGCTCGCGCATGTGCGTCCCCATCGCATCGTCGCCGCTGTCGACCACGCGGGACCCGCGCATCATGCCTTCGCGCGCGAGTGGATCGCGCGCGCATCGTTCGGTGAGTACCCCTTCGAGTACGCGGCGTCGCTGGCGCATGCGTTCGGGATGCGCTCGGCCGATGAGTGGCCGCAACGCGCCCACGATCTCTCGCTCCTCGACAGCGGCGTGCTCGACCGCCCATCGGCGCCGCTGCTCGCGCTCGACGGCGAAGACGACACGGTGTTCCCCGTCGCCGACCTTCGGCTCGTCGCCGAGCATGGCGGTGAGCTGCGCCTGTTCCCCGGCGGGCACATGGGTGAGGGGGATACCTCCGCGGCGATACGTGCGTGGCTCGCGGAGCGCCTTCGCTAGCGGGCGTACCAGCCGTCGGGACCGCCGAGCCCGCGCTCGACGCACCACGCGAGCGCGTTCACATGACGGCCGGTGACCCCAGAGGCGTTCTGTGACGCGAGGAAGACGGCCGGCGGGACCATCACCTCCGGGCGCAGGAAGCGGCGGTCGGTCCCGACCGCGACGAGCCCCGCCTTCACGCCGTCGGTGAGGACGGATCCGCCCGGCTCGAGCGCATTTACCGCGACGCCCGCGTCATGCCACTCCTCGGCGAGCGCCTGCGTCAATCCCTCGAGCGCGAACTTGGACGCCGTATACGGCGCGCGTCCAGCCTGGCCGCGCACGCCTGCGCCCGCGGAGACATTGATGACGGATGCGCCACCAGACGCGAAGAGCATCGGCGCGAGGAGCTTGCAGGTGAGGAAGGGGCCGCGGACGTTCGTCGCCATCATGCGGTCCCACTGCTCGACGGGCACGTCGACGAGCGGCATGCGGTACGGGTACGCGGGGCCCCCGCCGATGTGGTCCATGCGCAGCGCGGCGTTGTTCACGAGCACGAGCAATCGCCCGTGGCGCGCGCGGATGTGGTCCGCGAGCGCGCCGACGTCGTCCGCGTCCGACACGTCCGCGCGAAAGGGCTCAGCCTCGCCGCCCGTAGCGCGGATCTCGACCGCGAGCCGCTCGAGCTCCTCCGCGTTCCGCGACACGGCGACGACGAACGCGCCTTCGCGCGCCAGCCCGAGCGCGATGAGCCGGCCGATGCCGCGACCGGCGCCCGTGACGACGGCGACGCCGTCCGTCAGCGCCACTCCGTCCGGTCCGCGTGGTAGATCGCGCTCGCGAACGGCGATCCGTTGAGCACGTACGTGCCGACGAGCCGGACCGCCCGGCGCAGGGTCGCGTGCGGCGGCGAGCGATCCGCCCACCTGATGAACGCCCGCACCTGCTCCGGCGGCGCCGTCGTCTCGATCCGCACCTCGAACGAGATGTCGGTGAAGCCCGGGTGCGCCGCGCCCTCGTCGTAGAGGTACTCGCCGCGGCGATCGAATGAGGCGTCGATCGTCTCGGTCAGCGAGTCGATGGTCATTCCGAGCACCGCGGCGGCGCGACCCCACTGCGTCATGTGACTGAAACCGAAGCCCGCGAGGAACGTGTGCCCGGGGCTCACGCCCTTCCCGTAGCCCGTTCCGTCGGCATGCTCGTCGGAGACGAGCTCGATCCCGCGGATCGTCGTCCGGCCGAACGACTCGCCGAGCCAGTCGATG
The DNA here is from genome assembly GCA_036518215.1 of Candidatus Limnocylindria bacterium. Classification (GTDB taxonomy): domain Bacteria; phylum Chloroflexota; class Limnocylindria; order P2-11E; family P2-11E; genus CF-39. Next base: position 164 of record DATDNP010000114.1, on the reverse strand, counting down.
ACGAGGTGCTGGTGCGAGCGGATGAGCTCGGGATCGCTCGACCCGCGCAGCGTCACCTTCATGTCGTCGAGGTAGCGCAGCTTCTCGGGTGGGATGTTCTTCACGCGCGTCCTCCCGCGAGCGTCGGGTCCGCCGCCGTCGCGTACGACGGGTCGAAGTAGCGT
>DATDNP010000113.1:0-20832 GCA_036518215.1 Candidatus Limnocylindria bacterium | reverse complement strand
GGGAAGGCGAGGGCGCGCGACCGAGGCGCGGGGTGCGCGGCGTACCGCAAGCGGCTCCGAGGCTGCTTCGCTGCCTCGTAGTAGAGAGGGTTTCGGTCGCGCGCTCTCGCTGACGAACGCGCTCGCAGCGCTTCCGGCGGTCGCGCTGTTCGCGGTCGCGCTCGCGATCGCGCCGAGCGGCGTCGACCAGCGCGCGTTCCCCGTCGGCGCGCTCAGCGCGCTGCCGCGCGGCGATGGCCTGCTGGCTAGGTACGAATGGGGCGGCTGGCTGATCTGGAACGCGCCCGCGACGCCGGTGTTCGTCGATGGGCGGCTCGTGCCGTATCGCGCGAGCGGCGTGCTCGACGACTACCGGCGGATCGTGAGCGCGGCCCCTGGATGGGAGGATGTCGTCGCGCGCCGCGGCGTGCGTGCGCTTCTCGTTACGCCGGAGGATCCCGTCGCGATCCGGGCGCGGGAGCTGGGTTGGCACGAGATCGCCACCTCGGACGTCTTCGTGCTGATCTCCGTCCCCTAGAAAAGGGCCGGGGAGAGGCCGTTCCATTCCTATACTTCGCGCACGAGCACACAGCCGGCGCGCCTCATCAAGGACGCTGACGACCTCGACGCGCAGTTCGACGCGATCGTCGACGCCCTACGGCGCGACGTGCGGCGGACGCGTCAACAGGTCGACAAGTTCGCGCGCGCGTATCAACGGACCGCGGAGACGCAATCGCGACGGCGCGCGGACGGCAAGCCCGACGAGTCGACGCAGCAGGCCTACCGGCGGCTCAAGCAGCTGCAGCTCGTCGTCCAACACATCGAATCGAGCGCGGCGTATCTCCTCGGGTCGGGCATCGCGCCCGAGCCGACCGGCGATCACGACGAGAATCTCGAGGTCGCGCAGCGCGTGCTCGAGAGCCTCGAGGCGGAGCGCGAGCGCCTCTACCGCGACGTGCACGACGGTCCCGCGCAGGTGCTCGCGAACGCGATCTTCGAGGTGGAGTACCTCGAGCGCGTCGCCGAGCGGGCGCCCGCCGAGACCCGGCAGACCCTGCGCGCCGAGCTCGCGAGCCTGAAGACGCAGTTCCGCTCCTCGCTCGATTCGGTGCGCGCGATGATCTTCGACCTCCGCCCGCCGGAGCTGTCGGAGCTCGGCCTCGCCGACGCGATGCGCAACTACACCGCGGAGTGGGAGACGCGCTGCGGCATCAAGGTCGTCCCGTCGCTCGACACCGCGCCCACCGATCTCTCGCCCGAGCGGGAGCTCGCGGTGTATCGCGTGCTGCAGGAGGCGCTCCAGAACGTCCACAAGCACGCGCATGCGACGACGGTCGGCGTCGCGTGGCAGCGCTCGGCGAACGCGTGGACGCTGCACGTGACCGACGACGGCGGCGGGTTCGACCTCGTGAAGGCAGCGCGGCGAGTGAAGTCGGTCGGCCTCCTCTCGATGCGAGAGCGTGCCGAGCTCATCGGCGGTTCACTTCAGATACAGTCCATGCCGGGGAAGGGCACCGCGGTGACGCTGTTGCTTCCCGCGAAGCCGGCTGAAAGAGGAACCTTCATTGGCCGACAGGACTGAGCCGCGCGGGACACGCGTTCTCCTTGCCGACTCGAGCCGGCTCACCGCGATGGGCATCGGTCAGGTGCTCCAGAAGGAGCCGGACATGGAGCTCGTCGCGACGGCGTCCGACGGCGAGGAGGCGGTGACGAAAACGCTCGAGCTCGAGCCGGACGTGCTCGTCATCGAGGCGGATCTTCCTCGTCTCTCCGGGATCAAGGTGACGCAGCGCGTGCGCCGCGAGCTCCCGCACGTCGGGGTCGTGGTGCTCACCGCGAAGGACGAGGAGCAGACGCTCTTCGAGGCGATCCGCGCCGGCGCGGCGGCCTACCTGAACAAGGACTGCGACCCGGGTGACCTGCTCGACGCGATCCGCAAGGCGCGCGCGGGGCAGTTCATCATCAACGAGAAGGTGTTCAGCCGACCGGCGGTCGCGTCGAAGGTGCTCGCCGAGTTCCGCGAGCTCTCCGTGTACGGGCCCGGATCGTCGCACGTGTTCGCGCCGCTCTCGCCGCGCGAGGTGCAGATCCTCGACAACATCGCGCAGGGCATGACCAACAAGGAGGTCGCCTACGCGCTCGCGATCTCCGAGCAGACCGTCAAGAATCACATGTCGAGCATCCTGCGGAAGCTCTCGGTGAACGACCGGACGCAGGCGGTCGTGTATGCGATCCGGCAGGGGTGGATCAAGGGACCGGAGATGGGGAATTGACGGTGGCGGTGGATCAGGCGGGACAGCTCGCGACCGAGCAGCAGCGCATCACCGCCGAGATCCGTGAGCTCGACCTGCTCATCGAGTCGACGCAGACCGAGGTGAACCGCCTCAAGGCGCGCGAGGAGCAGACGAAGGCGCACGTCGCCGAGGTCCGCGGCAATCCGGGGAACTTCCAGCGCGAGGAGATCTTCGGGGCGACCGACGAGCACGCCGCGGCCATCGGCCGTCGTATGACGATGGAGGGCCAGCTCGCGACGCTCCAGGCGAAGCGGAAGCTCCTCGATCGCGTCCAGACCTCCGTCGCGACCGCGAAGCAGCTCGCGCAGGAGGCGCCCTCGGCGCTGCCGTCCGACGCGACGCCGGTCATCGACGAGAGCAAGCTGCTGCAGGCGGTCGTCGACACGCAGGAGGAGGAGCGCAAGCGCATCGCGCGCCAGGTCCACGACGGCCCCGCGCAGGCGATGGCGAACGTGGTCCTCCAGTCCGAGATCAGCGAGCGTCTCTTCGAGGTCGACCCGCAGCGCTCGCGGACCGAGCTCGCCGCGCTCCGCCAGATGGTGAACAAGACGCTCCAGGAGCTGCGCGGCTTCATCTTCGAGCTGCGTCCGATGATCCTCGACGACCTCGGCCTCGTGCCCACGATGCGCCGGTACGTGCAGACGCTCGTGGACAAGCACGCGGTGCGCATCGACTTCTCGAGCAATGGCCGCGACCGGCGTCTCCCGTCGGACGACGAGGTCGCGATCTTCCGCCTCATCCAGGACTCGCTCGTCGAGCGCATCGAGAAGGCCGCCGCGAAGGACCTCGTCCTCGGCATGACCTGGAAGGACGAGCAGCTCGACATCCTGCTGCAGACGGACGGGAAAGAGCTTCCGCCCGATGGCGAGCTGCAGTCGGGTCTGCGCCGAAGCGAGCGTCTCGAGCTGCTGAAGGGCGACTCGCAGCACGAGACGAAGCCCGACGGCACCGTCGTGCTGAAGGTCCGCGTCCCGATCCGCCAGGCGCCCGCGATCATCTCGTGACCGCGAGCGACCCGCTCACCACGGAGCAGGTCGCCACGCTCCTCGAGTCGACCTGCGCGCTCGTCGAGGCCGAGATGACCGCGCTCGGTGACGAAGGCTGCCGCTACCACTACAAGCCGGGCGAGTGGTGCGTGAACGAGTGCGTCGGTCATCTCATCGAGGCGGAGAAGCGCGGGTTCACCGGCCGCATCCGCGACATGCTCGCCGGCAAGCCCCTCCATTCGTGGGATCAGGCGCAGGTCGCGCGCGACCGCCACGATTGCGATCGCGTGAGCCAGAGCCTGTGGATGGAGTTCATGGGCCTCCGGCACGACTCCATCGCCTTCGTTCGCTCGCTCACGCCCGCCGATCTCGAGAAGAGCGGCACGCACCCGCACGTCGGCCTGCTGAGCGTGCGCGACCTGCTCCAGGAGTGGGTCCACCACGACCGCAACCACACGAAGCAGCTCCTCGCGATCCAGCAGGAGCGCGTCTATCCGCACATGGGGAGCGCGCAGAAGTTCGTCGGGGAGTAGCCCTACCTCGCGCGCCGGCGAATCCGCGCGAAGAACGCCGCCGCGAACAGCGTGAACGAAATGGCCAGCAGCACTCCGACGAGGAGCAGCAGGCCGGGCCACAGCAGATAGACGGCGACGATCGCGGCCGTGCCAAGCGTGAAGCTGCCGGTGGACGCGGTGAGGCCGATCACGAGGGCACCTGTGAGGATGACCATGCCGACGCCAAGGGCTGCGACGAGCGCGCGCGTCCTCATGCCGTTCATCGCCTCAGCGTGAAGATCGCGAGCGCGAGGAGATAGAGCGCGGCGACGGGGAGACCGGCCTGCTGCACGATCGACGCGCCGATCCCCGCGCCGACCCACATCGCCGCCCCGCGCGTGTCGCGGGAAACGGCTGCGACGGCGGGGTACGCGATCACCCCGTCGTGCATGAGCGCGTGGGGTGATGCGAGCACGGACCACGCCGTCGCGGCGGGCACGCGTGTGTCACGCGGCAGTCGCATGACGGCGACCGCACCGATGACCATGAGCGCGGCCGACACGGTGAGGTTCACGAACGCGTCGCCACCGAGGACGCGGCGTACGAGCGACGGGAGGCCGATGTCGACTGGCCGTAGCTCGCCCGCGGAGCTCGTGACGAGATCCACGTAGCCTGGAAGGCCGCTCGGTCCGATGAGCGCGAGGCTCACGAGGGCGATCGCGGTGACGCCCGCGACGAACGGCCAACGGCGCTCGCGATCGACGAGCGCGACGACCGCGAAGATCGGCAGCAGCTGCGGCCGGAAGGCGACGGCGGCGACGAGCAGGCCGGACCGGCGCGGCGCCACGCGCAGCGACGCCGCGATGGCGAGGAGCACGAGCGGCGTCGTCTGCCCCTGCACGAGCGCGATGAGCGACGCCGGCGCGAGCATCGCGAACGGGAAGAGCCACGCGCGCGGGCCCGGCGGCGCGAGCGGCGCGAGGAGGAACGCCGAGGCCGCGAGCGCGGCGACGAGGAGCGCGAGCATGAGGACATACGCGACGTCGAAGGGGAGCGCGCCGAGCGGCGCGAGGACGAGCGAGAGCGCCGGCGGGTTCGGATTGTTCAGAAACAGCGTGCGCTCGGGCCGCGTCTCGTGCTCGACACGCAGGATGGCGTCGCGATCGGCGACGTCGGCCGCGTGTCCGGTCGCCACGAGGCGCGCCGACGAGTAGAGCGCGAGGAAGTCGTATGAGGCGGGGGAGGCGTGCCAGCCGGCGAACGCGATGGCGAACGCGATGACGCATGCGCCGAGGCAGACGATCGCGCGCGTCACGCGCGCATCCTAGGACTAGGCGCCGCCGACGTTCGTGAGGTCGATGCCGGTGTAGTAGTGCTTCAGGATCTGCTCGTAGCTCGCGCCCTGGAGCGCCATCCCCTGCGCGCCCCACTGCGACATGCCGACGCCGTGACCGAAGCCCTTGCCGACGAACTCGAAGCGCGCCGGGATCGCGAAGAGGTATTCCGTCGCCTGCAGCCCGATGCGTCGTCCGTCCGCATCCATCGTGTGCTCGTACTGCGTCTTCACCTTCGACGCGCCCAGGATGTCCATGTCGCGCAGCCGATCGGTGTCGCGAACGCTGACCCACTCGCGCTCGTCCGAGGGATGCAGGACGACGGTGAACATCGTGCTGCGAAGCCCGAAGTAGTAGCGCGTGACGTCCTTCCCGAGATCCTTCGTCCCGCGCGTGCCGACGATGCGCGCCGCGGTCACGCGTCCGGCGGGCGTGACCTGCACGAGATCGATGCGCTGCGGCACGCCAACGTCCACACCGCGGACACGGAGGTAGTCGCCCAGCTGCGGCGCCGTCATCTCCTTGTCCCACGACCACGCGGTGCGGCCGAAGGAGCTGTTCGCGGCGATGTCGTCCGTCGGCGACGGGACGCTTCGCAGGTACGGGAGCGCGTTCGCGAACACGTTCTCCGAGTCCTCGGTGATGCCCCCCGCGTTCGCGGAGTAGAGCGCCTCGATCGCGGCGCCGCGATACGTCGCGATGACGCCGGCGGTCCGCTCGACGGCACGGAGCGTGGAGCGGACCTCGTTGCCGACGCCGTCGTACTCCTGGTCCCGCGTATCGCCCTCGAGGTCGTAATGGTCGTGACGATGGAGGTGGGTCGCGAGATACGTCCGCGCGGCGATCGCCTGCGCCGCGAGCGCCTCGGGCTCCCAGCTCGACGGCTCCTCCGAGCCGACGACCGACGCGAGGTACACGCCGGTCTCGACCGTGTTCACGATGATCGCGCCACCGTCGTCGTCGGTCGTCGTCTCGAGCGTGCCGCGGAACCCGCGGCCGTTCACGGCGAGCACGCCGTCCTGCGTCGTGAACGTGATCACGACGGCCGTTTGCTCGGAGAGGAGCGGCGTGCCGAGCGCGTCGTCGGGATTCCGGATGAGCGACAGCTCGAAGGGGATGGTGACGATCGTCGCGCTCGAGCGAGCCTCGAGCTCCGCACGGCGCGCTTCACGCACGAGCTCGCGGCGTGCGATGCGCTCGTCGGGCGTGAGGGACTCGGGCGCCGGCGGGAGCGTGAGCGACACGCCCTCGGCGCGCCGCACGTTCGTGCGCACGAGGAGCCGCTGCCCGCCTTGGTAGAGGACGCGGCCGTCGGCTCCGGTCGCGGTCACGTTCCCTGTGGAGGCGACGAGCGTGTAGCCGACGCCGTTCGGCGTCACGTTGACGCGCACCGTCGCCGGCAGCGCGTGGACCGTCGCGGCGGCCGCAGGCCGCGGCACTGACGCGATGAGGAGCGCGGCGACGAGGACGCGCACGAGGAGCGAACGACGCGTCACGTCGCGCTCCGATACACCTCCGGCTTCAGCACGCCGATGAACGGCAGGTTGCGGTACCGCTCGGCGTAGTCGAGGCCGTAGCCCACGACGAACTTGTCCGGGATCTCGAAGCCGCGGTAATCGACCGCGATCGGGACGATGCGCCGGGCAGGTTTGTCGAGGAGCGTGCAGATCCGCACGGAAGCCGGCTGCTGCGAGCGGAGATGCTCGAGGACGTACGCGAGCGTCTGGCCCGTGTCGAGGACATCCTCGACGACCACGACGTGACGAGCGTCGATCGGGTTCGCGAGATCTTTCAGGATCCGCACGATGCCGCTCGACTCGGTCTCGCGGCCGTACGAGCTCACTTCCATGAAGTCGAGCGCGAGCGGGATGGGGATCTGTCGCATGAGGTCGGCGAGGAACGGGAGCGCGCCCTTCAGGATGGAGACGAGCACGAGATCCTTCCCGCGATAGTCGTCCGCGATGCGCCGCCCGAGCTCACGCACCTTCGCGGCGATCGCAGCCTCGTCGATGAGCACCTCGGCGATGTCGTCGGAGGGTGCGGCGAGGGGGGCGACGTTCACCTGACGATTGTCTCAGGACGGCGGCATCGCTACCGCCGGCGGAGCGACCAGGCGGTCCCCACGAAGGCCGCGACGAGCAGAACGGCGGCGCCGATGAGGATCGCGCCGCTCCCGTCGTCCTGCGACGCGGCGACCGCGGGCGCTGCGGCGGCGACGACGGACGCGCTTGGCGCCGCGCTCACCGCGACCGCGCTCGTGCTCGCCGAAGCGGGCGTCGCCGAGGGCGCCGCGCTCGGCGTCGCGGCGGTCGGCGCGGTCGGCGCGGGGGTCGCGGCCGGTGGCGCGGTGGGCGCCGGCGTCGGTGGGGCGGTCGGAGCGGGTGTCGGTACCGGCGTCGGCGTCGCCGCGGTGACGACCGTGACCGTTCCCGTCATCGACGGATGGATCGCGCAGTGGTAGCTGAACGTGCCCGCGGACGCGAAGGTGAACGTGAAGCTCGCGCCGGTCGCGAGCGTTCCGCTCCCGCCGCCGGCGTTGAAGGTCACGGTGTGTCCGGCCGCGTCCTTGTTCGTCCACGTGACGCTGTCGCCGACGTTCACGGTGAGGGCATTCGGTACGAACGAGAAGCTCTGGATGCTCACGGCGCGCGACGCCGCCGAGGGCGCCGCGCTCGCCGTCGTCGCCATGCCGAGCGTGAGGAGGAGCGCCGCGCCGGCGACGAGGCGCGCGAGGCGCGCGGATACGATACGAGCCGTGCCCGCCGCGTCCGCGCCGTTCGCAGCGCTCGCGCGCGAGGCGACGCTTGTCGGCCTCGAGCTCACACCCGAGCAGCTGTCGGTCTGCGAGCGATATGCCGAAGAGCTCATCGAACGGAATACGTCCGTGAACCTCACCGCGATCACTGACCCCGTCGATATCGCCCATAAGCACTTCCTCGACTCCTGGACCGCATTCGCGGCGCGGCGTTGGACGGGCCGCGAGCGAGTCATCGACGTGGGGAGCGGCGCGGGCTTTCCGGGTCTCGCCCTTCGGATCGCGCGGCCCGAGCTCCGCATGACGCTCGTGGAGTCCGTCGGCAAGAAGGCGCGGTTCCTCGAGGATGTGTGCGCGCTCCTCGGACTCTCCGACGTGGAGGTGCGCAACGAGCGTGCGGAGGTGCTCGGTCACGAGCGTCGCGATCGCTACGACGTGGGGACCGCGCGTGCGGTCGGCACCCTCGGGCAGGTCCTCGAGTACCTGCTCCCGTTCCTTCGCGTCGGCGGCGAGGCCATCGTGTGGAAGGGTCGCGTCGAACACGAGATGGAAGGCGCGAAGAAGGCATGCAGCGCGATCGGCGGCGAGATCGTGCGCGTCATCGCGACGAGCGACCTTGGCCTCGGTGAGATCCTCCCCGGGCGGAACCTCGTCGTCGTGCGGAAGACGCGCGCGACGCCCACGCGGTATCCGCGACCGGCTGCGGAGGCACGTCGCCGGCCGTGGTGATCGTCCCATCCATCGACGTGCGGGACGGCCGCGTCACGTATCGCGGCGGCGTCGGAGCATTCGAGGATCCACGCGCGCTGGCCGAACGCTACGTGCGCGAGGGTGCCGACGAGCTGCATCTCGTCGATCTCGACGGCGCGGACACCGGCGCGTTCGCGAATCTCGGGCTGCTCGCGGAGATCGCCCGGACGTGCGGCGTCCCGTGCCGTGTCGCGGGTGGGATGACCTCGTACGAGCAGGCCGAGGCCGTGCTCCACGCGGGCTTCGCTGGCGTGCTCTTTTCGTCCGCCGTGTTCGGCGACGAGAACGTGCTGCGCCGGTGCGCGCGCGTCCGCGGCGCGATCGTCGAGATCGAGTCCCGTGACGGTCGCCTCGCGCCCCGTGGTGGCGCGGCCGCGCTCGTCGCGGCGGCGACCGGACGCGACGCGGTCGAGTGCGCGAGGATCGCCGCGTTGCGCGGCGTGCGCGACGTGTACGCGATCGACCTCTCGACCGACGGACGCCTCTCGGGACCGCCGCTCGTCCTGCTCGAGCAGCTGCGCCGCGCCGCCGGCCCGGGCGTCGCGTTCCACACCGGCGGCGGCGTCCGCGACACGAACGACATCCGCGCGCTCGCCGAGTGGGGCGTCGCATCGGTCGTCGTCGGGCGCGCGCTCCTCGAGGGGCGCTTCACCATCGCGGACGCGAAGGCCGCGTGCGCGTAGCGCTCCTCTCCGACATCCACGCGAATCTCGTCGCGCTCGAAGCGGTGCTCGCGGCCGTCGGCGCGGTCGACGCACTGTGGGTGACCGGCGACACGGTCGGCTACGGCGCGGAGCCGTCCGAGGTGCTCGCGCTCCTGCGCGAGCGCGGCGCGGTGCTCGTGCAGGGGAATCACGATCGTGGCGTCGCGACGGGCGAGGGGCTCGATCTCTTCCACGAGCGTGCGGCGATCGCCGCGCGGATGCACGCGGAGTGGCTCAACGCGGAAGAGCGCGACGCGCTCGCGGCGCTCCCGCAGGTCCGCACGATCGACCGCTTCACGCTCTGTCACGGGAGCCTTCGCGATCCGCTCTGGGAGTACGTGACGACGACGGGTGCCGCGGCCGAGACGATCGCGCGGTCGAAGACGGCCCTGGTGTGCTGCGGTCACACGCACGTCCCGATCGTGTACGTCGAGGAGAACGGCCGCGTGCGCGCGGCGCGCCCCGGGCACGAGGCTTCATACCCGCTGAGCGCGCGCTGTCTACTGAATCCGGGGAGCGTCGGGCAGCCCCGCGACGGCGACAAGCGCGCGTCGTATGTTGTCTTGGATACGGATGCCGGAACTGCGACGTTCCATCGCGCGTCATATCGGGTGGATGAAGCACAGCGGCGCATCAGAGCGCGCGGCCTCCCCGAGATGTTCGCGGAGCGGCTGGCGTTCGGCCTGTAGTGCGGCGATCGTCGCGCTCCTCGTCGTCGCGTGCGGCTCGACCGTGAGCGCAGGGCCGCGCGACGTCGCGTACGACGGGCTCGTCATGGCCGGCATGTCGGACTACGAGGGTGACGCCGCCATCGTCGTCGGCACGACGGACGCGGCGCGGGCACGCATCACCAGCGCGGTCGCGGGTGCGAGCGCGCCGAACGACCGTGTCCTTATCGCGGCGTTCCAGGGCTCGCAGCGCACCGGTGGCTATCTGATCCGCATCGACCGCATCCAGCGCGACGGCGATCGGCTCATCGTCCACGCGACGTTCACAGAACCGGCCTCCGGCGCGGTCGTCACGCAGGTGCTCACATCGCCCGCGCACGTCGTGTCGATCGCCGCGAGCGACGCGTCGGGCATCCGCACCGCTCTCCTGCTCGACTCGAACGGGAGCGAGCGCGCCCGCGTGAGCGCCGACTGAGGCCGTTCCCTCCGTCTAGACTCGACGCTCCTTGAGCGACGACACCAGGACAGACCCGGAAGGCGAGCGACCGGGCCAGCGCGCAGGCCTCGAGCGACGCCAGGAAGTCCGGGGCAAGCGGCCGGGCGACCGCGTCGTGAAGATCGTCCGACCCCCCGAATTCCGCCGGACGCAGGGTGGCTTCGTCGCCACGGACAAGGCGCTCGAGGCGGAGACGCGGTCGTCGCGCATGTGGCAGGACGTGCGGCGCAAGCTCATCGGCCGGCGTCTCGCGACGTACGAAGAGGAGACCGAGCGGCTCTCGAAGAAGACCGGTCTTCCGATCATGGCCTCGGACAACATCTCGTCCTCCGCGTATGCGACGGAGGAGGCGATGCGTGTGCTCGCGCTCGCCGGTGCCGGCGCGCTCGCGCTCACCATGCCGATCACGATCGCGATCGCCGTCATCCTCGTCATCGTCGTCCTCTCGTATCTCCAGGTCATCCGGGCGTATCCGAGCGGCGGTGGGAGCTATATCGTCGCGAGCCAGAACCTCGGCACGATCCCCGGGCTCATCGCGGCGAGCGCCCTCCTCATCGACTACGTCCTGACGGTCGCCGTCTCCGTAGCGGCGGGCGTCGCCGCGGTCACGAGCGCCGTCCCGTCGCTCTTCGATCTGCGCGTCGCGATCGCGCTCGCGCTCGTCGTGCTCATCACGATCGGGAACCTGCGTGGCGCGCGCGAAGCCGGCGTCATCTTCGCGGCGCCGACGTACGTGTACGTCGTCGCCTTCTACGGTCTCATCGCGTTCGGCCTGTACCGTCTCGTGACCGGTGACATCCCGCAGCCCGCGACCCCGCCGCAGCCGTTCCCGACGAACGCGACGCAGCCACTGACGCTGTTCCTCATCCTGCGCGCGTTCGCGTCGGGCTCGAGCGGCCTCACCGGCACCGAGGCCGTCGCGAACGGCGTCCAGGCCTTCAAGAAGCCCGAGGCGCGCAACGCGAGCACAGTCCTCCTGATCATGGCGACGCTGTTCGGCACGCTGTTCCTTTCGATCAGCTGGCTCGCGATGACGATCGGCATCCAGCCCGACCAGAGCGAGCAGGAGACGGTCCTCAGCCTTCTCGCGCGCTCCATCGTCGGCGTCGGCCCCTATTACTTCATCGTCCAGCTTTCGACGACGGTGATCCTCACGCTCGCCGCGAACACCGCCTTCGCCGGCTTCCCGCGCCTCGCGTCGATCATGGCGACGGACCGCTTCATGCCACGGCAATTCGCGCAGCGCGGCGATCGTCTTGCGTTCTCGACGGGGATCCTCGCGCTCGCGCTGCTCTCGTCCCTCCTCCTTGTATGGCGCGAGGCAAGCGTCACTGAGCTCATCCCGCTCTACACCGTGGGCGTCTTCATCGCCTTCACGCTCTCGCAAGCCGGCATGGTCCGGAAGTGGCTGCGCGACCGGACGCGCGGCTGGTACTTCAGCGCGGGGATCAACGCGATCGGCGCGATCGCGACCGGCATCGTCACCGTCGTCGTCACGATCGGCAAGTTCAGCGAGGGCGCGTGGGTCGTCGCGATCGTATTGCCGGTCCTCGTGTGGATGCTCTGGAGCATCCGGAAGCATTACCGCTCCATCGAGGATCGTCTGCTCATCGCTGCCACGATGCCCGTGCGGGTCCGGCCGACGACGCCCCGCATCATCGTGCCGATCAGCCGTATCGATCGCGCGGCGCTGCGCGCGCTCGGCATCGCCGGCGGCCTCGGCGGCGACGTGTACGCCGTCCACATCTCGTTCGACGCCGAAGGCGCGAAGCTGTTCAAGCAGCGGTGGGCACGCGTCGTGGGCGACGCGATCGCCCTCGACACGATCATCTCGCCATATCGCGCGCTCATGCCACCGCTCATCCGGTACATCGACGCGATCGACCGCGGCGATCCGGGGCGGCCGATCATCGTCGTGCTCGCCGAATTCGTTCCGCGTCGCTGGTGGGAGTCGCTCCTGCACAACCAGACCGCGCTCCTGCTGAAGCTGCGTCTCTTCGGGCGGCGCAACACCGCCGTGCTCGACGTTCCGTACCACCTCGATGACCCCGAGCCGCTCGACATCGACGGCGACGGCGTCCCCGACCCCGTGCCGACCGAGCGCTAGACTCCCCGAGCCGATGCAGTACCGACGCATCCTCGTGCCGCTGTCGGGCGCGAGCGTCGACGCCGATGTGCTCCGCGTGGCCGTGAATCTCGCGAAGGCGGATCGAGCTGAAGTCCTCGCCGTCCACGTGATCGAGGTGCGGTGGAACCTTCCGCTCGACGCGATCCTCGAAGAGGACACTGAGAAGGGCGAGGTCCTGCTCGAACACGCGACCGCGATCGCCGCTCAGCTGGGGGCAAAGATAGACACCGAGCTCCTACAGGCGCGCGAGGCCGCCGCCGCGATCATCGACACCGCCCGCGAGCGGCAGATCGATCTCATCGTGATGGGCCAGCTCTATCGCAGGCGTTTCGGGCGCACCTACGTGGGGCGGACGGTCCAGGAGGTGTACGTCGGTGCGCCGTGCGCGGTGCTCGCGTATCGTCAGGAAGAGCCATCATGAAGGTCATCGTCGTCGGCTGCGGTCGTGTGGGAGCGACGCTCATCGAGCTGCTCGTGAAGGGTGACCACGACGTCACCGTCATCGATCTCGATCGCGGCGCTCTCACCAAGCTGTCGCAGCCGTTCAAGGGCACGACGATCCAGGGGAACGGCACCGACCTCGACGTGCTCCGTCAGGCCGGCATCGACAAGGCGGACGCGTTCCTCGCGCTCACGCAGGGTGACAACCGCAATCTCATGGCGGCGCAGGTCGCCAAGCAGATCTTCGGCGTGAAGATGGTCATCGCCAAGGTGAACGACCCGATCCGCGCGAACACGTACCGGCGTCACGGCATCGGCACGTTCTCGCGCACGAGCATCCTCGCCGTCCTTCTCGAGGCGATGCTCATGGGCGATCCCGAGGTCGGGAAACTGCTCCTCGAGCGCGCGAAGTCGCTCGAGTCGAGCCTGGCGGAGGCGATCTAGGTGTATTTCGTCGTCGCCGGCGGTGGCGAGGTGGGCTTCCACCTCGCGAAGGCGCTCCTCGAGGCGGGGCACGAGGTGATGGTCATCGAGAGCGACCGTCGCCGCGCGCAATTCATCGAGGATCAGCTCGGCTCCGTCGTCCTGCACGCGCCCGCCGACGAGGGCCGCTATCAGCTCGAGGCCGGCTGCCAGCGCGCCGACGCGGTCATCGCGGTCACCGGCGAGGATCCGGCGAACCTCATCATCTGCCAGCTCGCGAAGTGGAAGTGCAACGTCCCGCGCGTCATCGCGCGCGTGAACGACCCGAAGAACGAGATCGTGTTCAAGACGCTCGGCATCGACGAGACGATCTCGTCGACGCGCGTCCTCATGAGCGTCATCGAGCAGGAGCTTCCGAGCAGCGGCGGCTTCCTGCCGCTCATGCCGCTCACCGGATCGCACCTCGAGCTCATCGAGGCCGAGATCGCGCCCGGCGCGCCGTCCGCAGGCAAGACCGTGCACGCCCTCTCGCTGCCGCGAGGCAGCGCGATCGGCGGCGTGGTCCGCAAGGGCAGCGTCGTCCACGCTGATGACGACACGCGGCTCGAGGTCGGCGATCGCGTCATCGTGCTCGCCCCGACGAAGGACGAATCGGACGTGCGGAAGGCGCTGTTCGGCTAGGGCCGCCGGTCGTCGCGGAAGAAGACGGCGCTCGCCGTCTCACCCGCGGTCTCGATCCTCACGGTGACGCCGCAGCGTGTCGCGATCCGCAGCGCCGCGCGATGGAACGCCTCGCGATCGCCGCCCGGAACGTGACACATCGCGTCGACTTCGCCGGCACGCATGACCGCGGCCACTCGCGCTGCCGCCTCGAGCCGCTCCTCGTATGTCATGTCCCGATCGTCGCGCTGAACGTCACAACGCCCGCTCACAGAACTCCCGTCGATCGTCAACGTGTGCTCAATGTTGCGAAGCCGCCGATGTGGGCACCCTGTTCGTTGAGCGGTCGTTGAGCACGGCGCGGCGACACTCGAGGCATGGAACGAGCCGACCCGCAGGCTGACCTCACCGAGCGGCACCCCGAGCGCGGATCGCACCCCGGCGATCGGTACGTCCGCATCGTGCGCCCGTACCGGGGCCAGTTCACGCGCCGGGGTCCCGGTCATCTCATCGCGCAGGAAGATGTTCTCGCGCCGCGTACCGGCGCAGGACGCGCGGCGGACACGATGCGGCGCGTGCTGTTCGGCGCGCGGATCCCGACGGCCCGCGAGATCCACGAGCGCATCGGCGTGTTCAAGGGGCTCGCCGTCTTCGCTTCCGACAACATCTCATCGTCGGCGTACGCGACCGAGGAGATCATGCGTGTCCTGGTGCTCGCGGGCGCCGGCGCGCTCGCGCTCACGATGCCCACGACGATCGTGATCGTCGCGGTCCTCGCGATCGTCGTGGCGAGCTACCAGCAGACGATCCACGCATATCCGAACGGCGGCGGCTCCTACATCGTCGCGAGCGACAACCTGGGACCGGTCGCCGGTCTCGTCTCGGCCGGTGCGCTTCTCACGGACTACGTCCTCACGGTCGCGGTCTCGATCGCCGCCGGCGTCGCGGCACTCACGTCCATCTTCCCGCAGCTCTTCGACGCTCGGGTCGCGCTCGGCGTGGCGTTCGTCGTGCTGATCTGCGTCGGTAATCTTCGCGGCCTGCGCGAGAGCGCGACGATCTTCGCGATACCGACGTACGCGTACCTCGTCGCGATCTTCGGACTGCTCGGCTACGGGATGTTCCTGCTCGCGACGAACACGCTCCCCGCGTATGCCCCGCCGGCCGACTGGCGACCCGCGGTCGCCGAACCTCTTGGACTGCTGCTCATCCTGCGCGCGTTCGCATCGGGAAGCGTCGCGCTCACCGGCGTCGAGGCGGTGTCGAATGGCGTGCCTGCGTTCGCACCGCCCGAGGCGCGGAAGGCACAGCGCGTCCTCATCCTCATGGGCACGTCGTTCGGTGTGATCTTCCTCGGGATGAGCGTCCTCGCCGGCCACCTCGGGATCCTTCCGGATCCGAGCGAGGAGCAGACCGTCGTGAGCCAGCTCACCGCGGTCCTCGTCGGGGACGGAAGTGCGTACCACTACTTCGTCCAGATCTCGACCGCGCTCCTCCTCGTGCTCGCCGCGAACACCGCGTTCGCCGACTTCCCGCGGCTCTCGAGCATCCTCGCGAAGGACGGCTTCATGCCGCGACAGTTCTCGTATCGGGGCGATCGGCTCGCGTTCAGCATCGGCATCGTCGTGCTCGCGGTGCTGTCGTCGCTCCTCATCGTCGGATTCCAGGGGAGCGTGACGAACCTCATCCCGCTCTACACGATCGGCGTGTTCGTCGCGTTCACGCTGAGTCAGACCGGCATGGTCCGGCATTGGTGGAAGCTGCGGCAGACGGAACGCGGATGGCAGATCCGCGCCGCATTCAACGGACTCGGCGCCGCGGCGACCGCGATCGTCGCGGTCGTGGTAGGCGTTGCGAAGTTCGCGCTGGGCGCGTGGATGGTCCTCGTGCTCATTCCCATCCTCATCGCGGTGATGTGGGGGATCAACCGCCACTACCGCTCGGTCCGCGATGCGCTCACCCTCGAGCGTCCCGACATGCCGATCCCCCCGATGCGCCCGCGGGTCGTCGTGCCGATCAGCCGGCTCGATCGCGCGACGCTCTACGCGCTCTCGTTCGCGCGCTCGATGTCGCAGGACGTGCTCGCGGTCCACGTCGCGGACGGGCCAGAGGACGCCGCCGAGATGCAGCGGCGCTGGGATCGCTGGGCGGGAGACGTGCCGCTCGCGATCATCGAGTCGCCGTACCGCGTCCTCGTCGCGCCGCTCCTCGCGTATATCGACGCGCTCGGCCGTCAGGATCCGGCGCGGACGATCGTCGTCGTGCTGCCCGAGTTCGTCCCGCGCCATTTCTGGGAGTACTTCCTCCACAACATGTCCGCGCTCCGCCTCAAGGTGCGGCTCTTCTCTCGACGGAACACGATCGTCGCGGACGTGCCCTATCACGTGGACCAGGCGTACGAGACGGCGGATCAGGCGGAGGCGGTCAGCAGCCGATAGCCCACGCCGGGCTCCGTGACGATGTAGCGCGGGCGCTGCGGATCGCGCTCGATCTTCTTCCGCAGCCGCGCCACGTACACGTGGAGGTAGTGGTCCTCGTCCCCGTACTCCGGTCCCCAGACCTCGCGCAGCAGCATCGCGTCGGTCACGACGTGGTCGGCGTGACGGACGAGCGCGGTGAGAAGGCCGTACTCGGTGGGCGTCAGCCGGACCTCCTGTCCCTCCACCGCGACCCGGCGGTGCTCGAGATCCACGACGAGCCCATCGGTCTCGAAGACCGGCGCCGTCGAGCGGGTCGTCAGCGTGTGCCGTAGCGCGACGCGTATCCGTGCGAACAGCTCCTCGACGCCGAACGGCTTCGTGAGGTAGTCGTCGGCGCCCTCGTCGAGCGCACGGACCTTGTCGCGCTCGCCGCCGCGCGCGGAGAGCACGAGGATCGGTGCGTTCACGTACTCACGGATCGCGGGGATGAGCGCGAGACCGTCGGCGTCGGGGAGCGTGAGATCGAGGAGGACGAGGTCGGGACGCGCCTGCACGTGCTCGAGCGCCTCGCGGCCGTTCACCGCCACGTCCACGCGGAACCCGCGCCGCTCGAGATTCGCCCGAAGCGTCCGGACGATCGCGGGCTCGTCCTCGATGACGAGGATGCGCGCGCCGGTCGCGCTCACGTCGCGCTCGCCGGCGCGAGGTGCTGCGCGCCGAGCGGAAGCCTGAAGCGGAAGGTGACGCCACGACCGGCCCGGTTCTCGACGGCGATGTCCCCGCCATGCGCCTCGACGAGCCCGCGCGCGACGGCGAGGCCGAGGCCGCTCCCGTCGGTCGACCGTGCGCCCTGCGGGCCGCGGACGAACGCGTCGAAGACGTGGGCGAGCGTGCGGGGATCGACGCCCGGGCCGTCGTCCGATACCTCGACGACGAGCATCGACCCGTCGACGCGAGCGGCGACGTGGATCGGCGTGCCTGCCGGCGTGTGCTTGACGGCATTCTCGATCAGGTTCGTCAGCACCTGGTCGATCTCCACGTAGTCGAGGAGGATCGGCGGGAGCTCCTCGGGAACGCTCACGTCGGTCGGATGCGCGAACGTCACGCTGCGGAGGCGCCCGACGACGTCGTCGATGAGCGCCGAAACGTCGTACCACCCACGGTCGGGGCGCAGCGCGCCCGCTTCGATCCGCGAGAGGTCCAAGAGGTTGTCGACGATCCGGCTGAGGCGCCGCGCCTCGTGCTCGATGTCGGCGAGGAACTCGCGCCGCTCGGCGTCCGTCCACTCCACGTCCGGCTGACGGAGGCTTCCCGCCGACGCGATGATCGAAGCGAGCGGCGTTCGCAGGTCGTGCGAGACCGCGGCGAGGAGTGCGGTCCGGAGCTCATCGGTGCGTCGCAGCACCTCGGTGCGCGTCGTGGCGTCCCGCAGCTCCGCGCGCTCGACGACCGAGGCGATCGACGCGGCGATGAGGGCGAGCACGCGGCTGTCCGAGGCGTTCCAGGAGGACGTGTCGTCGCGGATGAAGCTGAGCCGACCGACCGTCTTCGCGCCGCTCCGGATTGGGATCTCCGAGCGACGCAGCGCCCCGCGCATCGCGAACGCGCTCGCGCCGCGCGCCGGTGGGATGACGCGTATCCATCGCGCCGGTCCACCGGGGACGCGCGCGGTCGGCCTGCGACCCGCCGCGAGCACCTCCGTGGTGTCCGCGTTCTCGTCCTCGGGCCCGGCGACCGCGCGGTGCGTGCGTGCCGCGACGGCGAGCGAGATCGCGACCGACCGCACCGGAAGCTCGCTCCGCAATCGCTCGGCCACGGCCCCGAGAGCAGCGTCCAGATCGGGATCGCCCATGAGGCGCAACGCGTCGAACAGGAAGACGGCCTCACGCTCGCGGCGCTCCGCGAGCTCGGCGCGCTTGCGCTCGTTCGCGGCGAGCTCGCTCGTGATGACCGCGGTGAGGAGGAAGACCGAGAGCGCGATCCATTCGCTTGGGTCGGCGATGGTGAAGGTGTGCAGCGGCTGTGTGAAGAACCAGTCGTACGCGACGAACGCCGCGAGAGACGCGACGATCGCGGGGCCGCGGCCGAGCTTCGTCGCGGCTGCGAGCACGACGATGAGATAGAGCGTCGAGATGTTCGGGATCGCGGCGATGCCGAGGACCAGCCCGATGACCACGCTGATCGCGGCGACGCCCGCCAGCGCGGCGACGTACTGGACCGCGGACGCGTAGCGCGCCCTCATGCCTCAGAGGCTAATGGTCACGGCTCTCAACGCGTGCTCAACGCGCGGTCGCCGCCTCCTCGACGCGGGGCATCGCGAGACCGGCCGCGACGCTCGTGAACGCGGCCGCCTCGCGCACGTTCGAGCGCGGGAAGGTCCTCCCGAGGAGCGTCCGGAACGCGGGGATCGCGCTCGAGCCGCCCGTCGTCACGACCTCGCCGACGTCTTCCGCGGCCACGCCGGCCTTCGCGAGCACGCGGGCGAGGAGCGTCTCGCTGTCGGAGAGCAGCGGCGCGATGAGACGTTCGAAGCGCGCGCGCATGACGCGCGCGTCGACGTCGACGTGCGCGCGGTGATAGGAGAGGATCGCCGCGAGCACGTTCGAGAGCGCGATCTTCGTCTCGTCCGCGGTGAGGAAGATCTCGTAGCCGAGCTGCAGCTCGATCGCGTCCTTCAGCGCCGCGACCTCGCGCTTCGGCGCGCCGGCGCGGACGAGATCGTCGAGCGCCTCGAGGAGCGGCTTCTCGTTGAGCGCCGAGAGCGCGTGCCAGTCGTGGAGCGCGTTCACGATGAACGCGGGCAGGCGAAGGCGCTTCTCGCCCCACTCGGCGCGCGAGCCGAGGCGGGGCGCGACGGTGTCGTCGATGAGCCGCTCGGTGCAGCGGTCGCCGCCGATGTCGCGGCCGGCGGTGGCGAGGACGCGCAGCCCGGCCGCGGTCCGCTCCACGACCGCGAGATCGAGCGTGCCGCCCCCGAAGTCGAAGACGAGCGAGAGCCCGGACGCGACGGCGGCGGAGTGCGCAGCCCCGACGGGCTCATACACGAAACGGACGCGCGTGAATCCCGCGAGCTCCGCCGCCGCGCGCATCCGCGAGACGGCTCGCGCCTCGGCCGCGGGACCGCCGACGTATTCGACCGGACGCCCGATGGTGAGCTCCTCGATCGTCTCGCCGACCAGGTCGCGCGCGCGATCGCGCACGCGGACGAGCACCACGGCGATGAGCTCCTCGAGCCCGCGGGCTTCGCCGAACACGTTCGTGCGGACGTCGAGCTCGTCCCCGAGGAACGACTTGAGCGCCTGGAAGAGCCGTCCCGGCGAATTGACGTCGGTGAGGATCATCGCCTCGACGCCCTTGCGCTGGAACGGGTTCGACGACTCGAGACGCACGCCGAGCGAGACGTACTCGCGCTTGATCGGGCCGCGGCTGCGGTTGTCCGCGAGGTACGCCTCGATCGCGGGACGCCCGACGAGCGACTCGCCGTCGCGGCGGACGTAGAGCACCGTCGGCATCGCCGCGCCGGCGAGCGGGTCGATGGGCAACACCGTGCTCGTGGATCCGTCCCACATCGCGAGCGACGTGTTGGAGGTGCCGAAGTCGAGACCGAAGCGCATGGGGAGGGGAAGCATAGAGCCGCGCGCGCCTGGGCTAGCGCGGCTTGAGGAGGTGGAACACGTCCGTGCGCACCTTCTTCGGGTCGTCGTCCCAGTCGCCGTAGAGCTCCCAGCCGACGCCGGCGAGCTCGCGACCGTTCGCGCGGATCCACGCGACGACGCGGTCGTGCGCCTCGCCGAGCCGGTCGTACGGTCCCCAATGCACGGTCGTCGCGGCCTCGCCGGTCGGCATCTCGCGGCACTCGATCTCGCCGACGGCCGCGAATGGCGCCGCGACCTGGACGCCGCACTCGACGTCGACGCCGCGCCGGCTCGCGTTGCGGTAGATGGCGACGTTATGCCCGCCCTTCGCGATCTTCCCTGAGCGGATCGCGGCGTAGATGACGTCGTAGTAGCCGCGGATCTCGCTCGGCAGCCGCGCGAACGTGGTGTGCCGCCGCACGGACGCGATGTAGCTCGGTGCGGCGAGTCTCACGGTCGTCACGTCGCTCATGCCGAGCGCGAACTCTAGCGCGCCGCCGTCCTCAGTCGATCCGCGAAGTGCTTCTTGAGCTTCGCCACCTTCGGCATCGCGACGTACTGGATGTACGGCTGGTCGGGATTCCGCGCCGCGTAGTCCTGGTGGTACTCCTCGGCCGGATAGAAGCCCTCGAGCTTCGCGAGCTCGGTCACGATCGGGCGGTCGA
>DATDNP010000112.1:0-3730 GCA_036518215.1 Candidatus Limnocylindria bacterium | reverse complement strand
TACAAGGCGGCGCGCTCCATCAAGGTCGCGCTCGACGGGCTTCGACCCGCGTTCTCGATGTTCGTGTTCCCGCTCGGCGCATACCTGCCCACCGACGGCCTCACCGCGAGTGTGGTGAGCTGGCGGCGGACGCCGGACAACGCGATCCCCGCGCGCGGCAAGCTCACCGGCGCGTATATCAACACCGCGCTCGCGACGGACGAAGCGCACGCCAAGGATGCCGACGAAGCGATCTTCCTGACCGAGGACGGTCACGTCTCGGAGGGCGGGAGCTCGAACATCTTCATCGTGCGCGAGGGCGTCCTCGCGACGCCGCCCGTCACCGCGGACATCCTCGAGGGCATCACCCGCGACAGCGTCATGACGCTGGCGCGCGAGCTCGGGTACACGGTCGTCGAGCGCGAGATCGATCGCACCGAGCTCTATCTCGCGGAGGAGGTGTTCTTCTGCGGCACCGGCGCGCAGGTCGCGCCGTGCGTGATGATCGATCGCCGCACGGTGGGCGACGGCCGGATCGGACCCGTCGCGAAGCGCATCGGCGACCTCTACTTCGCGATCGCACGCGGCGACGAGCGCACGCGTCATGCGGAGTGGCGCACGGCCGTCTACAGCTAGTCCTGGCGATCCGAACCCGCGCACATGGTGTGGCGAGAGCCGCGCGTGGTTGTTAGACCGTGTCGCGCTAGGCCATTCGATTCGCTCGCGGGATTCCCTGGTAAATGAGGGTCCCGCCGAGGTAGCTCAGTGCCGGCTGCGGTTTCCTGGGAACTTGGTACGGCAGACTACAGTTCCGACGCTCCCGCTGAGGCGATGTGCCCTGAACGCGGACACGAGCGACTTCAGTTCGTCGCTGGCCTGCTATACCTTCGCGCTGGATCTTGGCGGGCGTGCCCGTCAGCGCTGACCGTGTGAGGATCGTGCAGACCATGGACACGCGTGTCGCGATCGTGGGCGCCGGCGGCGCGGGCCTCGCCGCCGCGCAGGCCCTTGCCGTCCGCGGCGTCGGATTCGTTGTCTTTGAGGCCGGGTCCGGAGTGGGCGGGAACTGGCGCTATCCGAACGATTCGGGTTTCAGCTCCGGGTACCAGTCGCTCCGGGCGAACACGTCGAAGCATCACACGCGGTACCGCGCTCTGCCTATCGGCCGCACGAAGTCGCTGTTCCTCCATCACAGCGAGATGCTCGCGTACCTCGAGCGTTTCACTGATCACTTCGGCCTTCGGGACTCGATCCGTTTCAACACGCGCGTGACCGCCGCGAGGCGAACGGACGGCGCGTGGTCGGTCACGGCCGGGGGAAGGACGGAGACGTTCTCGCACGTCGTCGTTGCGACAGGGTTCAACTCGATGCCGCGCTATCCAGCTCTTCCCGGGCAGTTCGACGGGCTGCAGATGCATACCCACGAGTACCGGGTGCCGGACCCATTCGCGCAGCGCGACGTCGTCGTGATCGGGATCGGCTGCTCGGGCGCGGAGCTCGCGTGCGAGATCAGCCGTGTGGCGCGGTCCGTGGCGGTGGCCGCGCGTTCCGGTTCATGGATCAGTCCGCGCCGCTGGGGACCGATCCCGATCGATTGGTTCGATACCCGGCTCGCGAGCCTACTGCCCATCGAGCTGCGACGGCCGCCCTTCTCTCTCATCTTCCGCCTCGCGGGTGGACCGCGCCCTCGAGGCCTCCCCGCGCCGGACCATCCGATCGGCTACAAGCCGCTCACGATCTCCGACGATTTCCTCCGGCTCGTGCGGAGCGGCAAGATCGAGGTGTGCGCTCCCGTGACCGCGCTGCGCCGCGACCGGGTGCTGCTCGCGGACGGCAGCGAGCGTGCCGCGGACGCCCTGCTCTATGCGACGGGGTACGAGACTCGCTTCGATTTCCTGCCGCCCGACGCTGATGCGCCGTCGAACGAGCGCGCGCCACTGTATCGCGGCGTGGTCTCGCTCGCGGTCCCCGATCTCTTCTTCATCGGCGTCGTCTTCGCCGCGGGGGCGATCTTGCCGCTGATGGAGGCCCAAGCGAACTGGTGCGCCGATGTCATCTGCGGCCGACTTGCGCTCCCGTCAGCAGACACGATGCGCCAGTCCGTCGAGCGCGACGCGGCCGTGCGGATGCGCTACTTCGACAAGCGCTTCGGCTTCATCTGGGACCGGCTCCCGTATTGCCGCACGCTCGAGCGGGAGAGCGCGGCAGCCAGTCGCAAGCCCGGAGCCGTCGCGCCCGGCGCGGCAGGATCGACGACCTAGCCGCCGTCGGTGCCGGTGGCGCAGACTCCCGTCATGCCGCCGATCACTCGGTATGCCGCGGCCAACGACGTCCACATCGCGTACCAAACGTTCGGGGACGGTCCGCGGGATCTCCTGTTCGTTCCGGGCTTCGTCTCGAATGTGGACCTGTGGTGGGAAGAGCCCGCGGCGGCGCGCTTCTTCGAGCGCCTGGCGACCTTCTCGCGCGTGATCCTCTTCGACAAACGCGGCACGGGCCAGTCTGACCGCGTCGCCGAGGTCGCCGTGCTGGAACGCCGCGTTGATGACCTCGCCGTCGTCCTTGACGCTGCTGGATCCGCGCGCGCGGTCGTCGTCGGCGCATCGGAAGCCGGACCGACCGCCGCCGTGTTCGCAGCTTCGCAACCCGACCGCGTGTCGGCGCTCGTCCTCGTCGGCGCTATGGCCCGCTGGACCTCGAAGAAGGACTATCCGTGGGCGCGCAGTGCGGTCACCTATCAGATGGTCATGCGAACAATGCGCGCTAGCTGGGGGACCGGCATCAGCATGCCGCTCTACGCGCCTTCGCGGTGGAACGACGGCGCGCTACGCAGCTGGTGGGCGCGTCTCGAGCGGACCGGCGCGAGCCCTGGTGCGCTCCGCGCGCTCCTCGAGGCGAACATGGGTCTCGATGTCCGACCAGTGTTGCCGTCGATCCATGTGCCGACGCTCGTCGTCCACAGCGTCGGCGACCGGGCGGTGAAGGTCGGCGGCAGCCGGTTCATTGCGAACGCGATCCCGAACGCGAAGTACGTGGAGTTGCCTGGGAGCGATCACATCTTCTTCGGCTCCGATGCCGACGCGCTGATCGCCGAGATCGAGGAGTTCCTGACCGGCACGCGCTCGCCCGCCGACGTCGATCGCGTCCTGGCGACGATCCTGTTCACGGACATCGTCGGATCGACGGAGCGAGCTGCGCGTCTCGGCGATCGTGAATGGCGCCGCTTGCTCGAACAGCAATATGAGATCAGCCGGGTCGAGATCGAGCGACACCGCGGCGTGCTTCAGGAGACCACGGGCGACGGCGTCAAAGCGACGTTCGACGGCCCCGCGCGTGCGATCCGCTGCGCACAGCAGATCGTCGAGCGTGTGCGTCCGCTCGGGATCGAGATTCGCGCGGGTCTACACACGGGCGAGGTGGTGCGACGTGGCACGGACTTCGGCGGCATCGCCGTGCATGTTGCCGCTCGCGTCGCCGCCGCCGCCGAGGCGAGTCAGGTGCTCGTCTCAAGTACGGTCCGCGATCTCGTCATCGGCTCGGGTGTCCGCTTTACCGATCGCGGATCGCACGCGCTCAAAGGGCTGCCCGGTTCGTGGCAGCTCTTCGAGGCTGAGTCCTGATCGCGCTCGCTCGACCATTCGATTCGCTCGCGGGATTCCGAGTAAAATGAAGGTCCCGCCGAGGTAGCTCAGTCGGTAGAGCAATGGTCTGAAGAACCATGTGTCGCCAGTTCGATCCTGGCCCTCGGCAC
>DATDNP010000111.1:0-3742 GCA_036518215.1 Candidatus Limnocylindria bacterium | reverse complement strand
GACGGCTCCGTCGTGACGACGTTCCGCGCCGAGAAGCACCACGAGGCGTACGACGGGGCGCTCTCCGGCGGGATCATCGGGACGCTCATGGACTGTCATTCCAACTGGACGGCGACGTACCACCTCATGAGGAACGCCGGTGCGACGACGCCGCCCTGCACGGTCACCGCCGAGTACGCGATCAAGCTGCGACGGCCGACGCCGACCGATGGACCGATCGAGATCGTCGCGCGTCCGGTCGAGGTGGGCGAGGATCGCGCGGTCGTCGAGGCCGAGCTCATCGCGAGCGGGAAGGTGTGTGCGACCTCGCGCGGTACGTTCGTCGCGGTGAAGCCGGGACACCCCGCGTATCACCGCTGGTGACCGGCTAGGTCGGCCTCTTCCGCCTCGCGTAGACACGGCGCGCGATGAACAGCAGCACGACCGCGATCGGGATGAGGATGACGATGATCCGCACGTACGCCGGGCTCACGACGCGTGCGACGTTCGGACCGACGAGCACGCCGAGCATCACCCACGCGCTCCAATAGATCACCGCGGCGCAGAACACCGCGGACGAGAACACGAGCGGCCGCACGCGCGCCGTGCCGGACACGAGCGACACGGCGACGCGCAGACCCGGGATGAGACGCGTCGCGAAGACGGCGACGAACCCGCCCCGCGCCACGCGGTCGGTGAGCTCGTCGACGTGACGCGGCGCGACGTCGAGCCAGTCGGCGAGGCGTAGCGCGACCGTCCGGCCGAAGCGACGCGACAGCCAGTACGGGACGAGCGTGCCCGCCGTCGAGCCGAGCGCGCACGCGAGAACGACCTGCGCGATCTCCCACGGGTCGCCGTTCGTTCGCCACCCGTAGAACGCGATGACGAGATCGCCGGGAGCCGGCAGCGGGACGCCGGCCTCCTCGATCGCGATCACTCCGAAGAGCAGGACGTACTGATGCGCCGCGATGATCGCGAGCGCCCACTCGATCGCGGCGCGAAAGACGGCGCGCACTCAGGACCGCGCGAACGTGAAGAGCTGCCACGCGAAACGGCCGCGGCGCGACACGACGCGCAGACCTTCGCGCTCGGCGGCCGCCCGTAGGACGGCGTTCGGGTGGACGCGCACGCGGAGCTTCGACCTGCGGAGCGCGAGCGGGATGTCGAGGATCCGCACACCGAGACGCGTCCACCAGCGGTCGACCGGCACCGTCACGAGGAGCATGCGGCGCGCGCGTCGCGCGGCGGCGCGCATCATCGCGTCGGCGTCGGGGTAACAGCACACCACGCGGTGCAGGATGACCACGTCCGCGTCCTCGAGCGCCGGCGCCTCGCTCACGAAGTCGCCGATGAGCCGCGCGACGCGATCGGCGACGCCGGCCTCGGTGATGAGCTCGAGCGCCGACGGCTCGTAGCCACTGGCGAGCTCGACGTTCGTCGCGCGCGCCGCTCCGGCCCGGAGCAGCTCGAGCTGGATCGCGCCGACGCCGCCGCCCGCCTCGAGCACCGTCCAACCCGTGACGCGATCGCGCAGCGCCTCGACGATGGCGCGCGCCTCGCGATCGAGCCCGCGCCGCCGGTAGGTTCGCGCGTCGGCCGTCGCGCGTTCCTCGCCGAAGACGTCGTCGAGGTCGCCCGGCCTGCAGCAGCCCACGCGGGGCAGAGTACGCGCGGACCGACTAGGCTCACCGCGACTGCTCGAACCCAGGGGAGGAGCTTCCATGCCCGCTCGTCGTCGCCCCACATCCGCACGCGCGCGTCGCGTCGCGCGCCCGCGTCCCGCCGGACGATCCGGCGTCGTGCCCGGCCTGCTCGATAAGCTCGAATGGCGTCAGGCTGGACCGTTCCGCGGCGGTCGCGTCGGCGCGGTCGCCGGCGATCCGCGCGATCGCAACACCTTCTACTTCGGCTCGACCGGTGGCGGCATCTGGAAGACACAGGACAGCGGGCTCTATTGGGAGAACGTGTCCGACGGGTTCTTCAAGCGCGCATCTGTCGGCGCGATCGCGGTCGCGCAGTCCGACCCGAACGTGATCTACGTCGGGATGGGCGAGAGCTGCATCCGCGGGAACGTGTCGCACGGTGATGGCGTGTACCGCTCGACCGACGCGGGCAAGACGTGGACGCACCTCGGTCTCGAGCGCACGCGTCATATCGGCAAGGTCCGCGTCCATCCGAGCGACGCCGACACCGTGTACGTCGCGGCGCTCGGACACGCGCACGGCGCGAATCCGGAGCGCGGCGTCTTCCGCTCGCAGGACGGCGGACGGACCTGGAAGCGCGTCCTCTATCGCGGCGAACGCAGCGGCGCGGTCGATCTATCGATCGACGCGACGAATCCGCGCGTCATCTATGCGACGTTCTGGGAGGCGATCCGCAGGCCGTGGGAGCTCGTCTCCGGCGGCGAGGGCAGCGGCATCTTCCGTTCGAACGACGGCGGCGACACCTGGAAGGACCTCAGCCGCGCGAAGGGCCTTCCGAAGGGCATCCTCGGGAAGATCGGCATCAGCGCATCGGCGGCGAAGCCCGGCCGCGTGTACGCGGTGGTCGAGGCAGAGGACGGCGCGGTGTACCGGAGCGACGACTACGGCGAGACGTGGACGAAGGGCTCCGAGGACCGGAACCTGCGTCAGCGCGCGTGGTACTACCAGCACATCTACGCGGACCCGAAGGACCCCGAGACGGTGTGGGTCCTCAACGTCGACGCGTGGCGCTCGAGCGACGGCGGCAAGACGTTCGAGCAGTTCTCGGTCCCGCACGGCGACAACCACGACATGTGGATCGACCCGAACGATCCGCGCCGCATGATCGAGGGCAACGATGGCGGTGCCGTCGTCACGCAGAACGGCGGTGAGACCTGGTCGAGCATCTACAACCAGCCGACCGCGGAGTTCTATCACGTGACCACCGACACGCAGACGCCGTATCGCATCTACGGCGCGCAGCAGGACAACACGACCATCACGGTCCCGAGCCGCGCCGCGGTCTCGGGCATCACGCAGGTCGATACGTTCGCGATCGGTGGCGGCGAGGCGGGCTACATCGCCGTGCGGCCGGACGATCCGGACGTCGTCTTCGCCGGGAACTACCAGGGGCTCATCACGAGGTTCGATCGCCGGACGATGCAGTCGCGCAACGTCATGGTGTGGCCGGAGACGAGCGCGGGCGAGGGCGCGATCGACGTGAAGTACCGCTTCCAGTGGACCTGCCCGATCGTGCTGTCACCGCACGACCCGAACATCCTCTATCACACCGCGAACCGCGCCTTCCGTTCGCGCGACGAAGGTAGCTCGTGGGAGGCGATCAGCCCCGATCTCACGCGCAACGATCCGACGAAGCTCGGACCGTCGGGCGGGCCGATCACGAAGGACAACACCGGCGCGGAGTACTACTGCACGATCTTCGCGTTCGCCGAGTCGCCGGTGCAACGCGGACTCCTCTGGGCCGGGAGCGACGATGGCCTCATCCACGTCTCGCGCGACGACGGGAAGACCTGGAAGAACGTGACGCCGCGCGGCGTCGGCGCGTGGAGCCTCATCTCGATGATCGAGCCGTCACCGCACGACGCGGGTACCGCGTACGTGGCGACGACCCGCTACAAGCTCGACGACTTCGCGCCGTACCTGTGGAAGACGAAGGACGGCGGACGCACCTGGACGAAGATCACGAACGGGATCGCGCCCGACGACTTCACGCGCGTCATCCGTGAGGACCCCGAGAAGCGAGGCCTTCTGTACGCGGGGACCGAGACCGGCGTGTACGT
>DATDNP010000110.1:0-49395 GCA_036518215.1 Candidatus Limnocylindria bacterium | reverse complement strand
ATACGCGGCTCGTATCGCGCGGCGATCGTCGCGTGACGGCGCAAATCGTCCACCGAGCGCCACATGCCCGTCGCGAGCCCGGCGAGGAACGCCGCGCCGAGCGCCGTGGTCTCGCGGATCGCGGCGACCTCGACGGGGATCCCGAGCAGGTCGGCCTGGAATCGCATGAGGAACGCGTTCGCGGTCCCGCCGCCGTCGGCGCGGAGCACCGTGAACGGCGCCGTCGCCTCGGACATGGCCTCCACCAGATCTCGCGTCTGGTACGCGATGCTCTCGAGCGTCGCGCGGACGATGTGCGCACGCGTGGTGCCGCGCTCGAGACCGACGAGCGTCCCGCGCGCGTATGGATCCCAATACGGCGCGCCGAGGCCGGTGAAGGCGGGGACGAAGTACACGCCGTCGTTGCCGCTGAGGCTCGCCGCGAGCGCCTCGGTCTCGTCGGCGCTCAAGATGATGCCGAGGCCATCACGCAGCCACTGCACCGCGGCGCCGGTGACGAATGCGCTCCCCTCCACGGCGTAGCGCAGCCCCTCGCCGATATCCCACGCGACGGTCGTGAGGAGCCCGGGCCGCGGCGCGGCGGCGTTCGCGCCGGTGTTCTCGAGGAGGAAGCACCCCGTTCCGTACGTGTTCTTCGCCTCGCCGGGCGCGAAGCACGTCTGTCCGAAGAGCGCCGCCTGCTGGTCGCCGGCGATGCCGGCGATCGGGATCGCTGCGCCGAGATGCGCCACATCGCACTCGCCGACGATCCCGCTCGACGGCACGGGCGCCGGCAGCAGTGGTCCCGGGATATCGAGCGCGGCGAGGAGGTCGTGGTCCCACGCGCCGCGGTGGATGTCGAAGACGAGCGTGCGTGACGCGTTCGAGACATCCGTCGCGTGCACGCGTCCGCCCGTCAGCTTCCAGATGAGCCAGCTGTCGATCGTGCCGAACGCCAGCTCGCCGGCCTCGGCGCGCCGCTGCGCGCCCGCGACGCGATCGAGGATCCACCGCACCTTCGTCGCCGAGAAGTACGCGTCGATGACGAGGCCGGTGCGTGCGCGCACGAGCGGCTCGAGGCCGCGCGCTCGGAGGTCGTCGCAGATCGCGGCGCTCGCGCGGCTCTGCCACACCACCGCCGGATGGATCGCCCTGCCCGTCGCGCGCTCCCACACCACGGTCGTCTCGCGCTGGTTCGTGATGCCGAGCGCGCGCACGTCGCGCGGGGACACCTTCGCGTTCGCGAGCGCCTCGCGCGCGACCGCGACCGTCGTCGCGAAGAGCTCTTCGGGATCGTGTTCGACGTGACCCGAGGCCGGGTAGTGCTGGGCGATCTCGCGATCCGCCGCCCCGCGGATGGCGCCACCTTCGTCGAAGACGAGCGCCGCGGAGCCGGTCGTGCCCTGGTCGAGCGCGAGGACGACGCTCACGCGGTGCTGAACCGGCGCATCGGCTCGATCTCCGCGCGGTAACGCGCGACCTCCTCGCGCTGGCGCGCGGCATCCCAGCCGAGCAGCGGGCCCACGAGTGCGGCGATGTCATCGACGCAGTCCAAGCCCTGGCATGCGGTGATCCCGAGCATCGTCCGTCTCAGGAGCACGTCGCCGAGCGTGCGTGCCCATTCATGACGCACGGCGTAGATCGCCTCGGCCGCGATGCCGTGATGGTGGTCGCACAGCGGTCGCGCGAGCGACCGGTCTTCCGCGGCGAGCCGCACGACGCGCTCGGCCCGCGACCCGTAGACGCTCTCGAGATACGCGTGCGTCGCGGCGGGGACGACGTCCGCGGCGGCATCGGACGCGCGCGCGCCGGGCAGCGGCGAGGAGGCGGTCGTGGACGTGCCGCGGCGCGTGAGCCGGCGCATCACCGCGTCGGTCACCTCTTCCGCGATGCCCCGATACGCCGTGATCTTTCCCCCGACCACCGAGAGCAGGCCGGCGACGCCTTCCCGGCGCTCGTGATCGAAGATGGCGTGCTTCCGCGAGACCTCGCCTTCAGTGACGCCCTCCTCGCGCACCAGCGCCCGCACGCCCGCCCACGTGAACTCGATGCGGTCGAATGGTGCGTTCGGGAACGCGTATCGGGCCGCGTCCTGGAGGTAGCGAACGTCCTCCTCCGTGGCGGCCGCGTCGGCCGGATCGCCGGTGTAGTCCGTGTCCGTGGTGCCGACGATCGTGGAGTCGAGGAACGGCACGACGAAGAAGAGCCGTCCGTCGCTCTTCGCGAAGAGGACGTGCGCGCGCTCCGTCCCCCGCGGCGTCACGAGGTGGATCCCCTTCGTGAGACGCAGCAGCGGTCGTTGGACGCGGCGCACGGGCGCGATGGTGGCGTCCAGCCACGGTCCCGTCGCGTTCACGGTGATCCGCGCGCGGACCTCGATGTCGCGCGCGCCGACCTCGTCACGGACGCGCGCGCCGACCACCGCGTCGCCCTCACGCAGGTACGCGCGG
This sequence comes from Candidatus Limnocylindria bacterium, assembly GCA_036518215.1. Taxonomy (GTDB): domain Bacteria; phylum Chloroflexota; class Limnocylindria; order P2-11E; family P2-11E; genus CF-39. The sequence continues at coordinate 46,966 of DATDNP010000110.1, read as the reverse complement.
GCGGACGCGTGGTTCAGGACGAGCGCGCCGTGCTCCTCCGCGTCCGCGAGATTCTCGACGACGAGCCGCTCCACGAGCGGGACCTGCGCGTCGTAGAAGCGCCATGCCCCGACGAGACCGTCAGGATCCAGGTTCGGCTCCTCCGCGAGCGTGGCGGCGCGTCCGAACCACCTGCGCTTGGGCAGGCTCTTGTCGAGCGACAGCACGTCGTAGAGGAACATGCCGACACGCAGCTTGAAGCGATACCAAAGGCTCGGCCGGTACATCGGAAGCAGGAATGGCAGCGGGAAGACAAGGTGCGGCGCGATGCGCAGCAATATCTCGCGTTCGCGCATGTCGCTCCGCACGAGACCGAAGTCAAAGAGCTCGAGGTAACGCAGACCGCCGTGGATCAGGCGCGTTGGCCGCGACGTCGTTCCCGAGGCGAAATCGGCCTGCTCGACCAGCGCGACGGACAGACCACGGAGGGCGGCATCGCGCGCGATCCCCGCTCCGATGATGCCGCCACCGATGATGAGGAGATCGACGGTGCGGTCGACGAGCGACCGCACCGTCCCATCTCGATCGGCTATGGGTTCGCCTTGTTGTACTTGTCGATCTGCGAGTTCATATCCGCTACGGCCGAGGCCACGGCCGCGTCGACCGTCTCTTTCCCGAGGAGCACCGACTCGATCATCTTCTGCGTTCGCTGACGCGCCTGCGGCATCACGCCGAGGATCGCCCCATTCGTGAAGCGGTTCTGCGGCGAGTCACGGATCTCGTTGATGGCCGTCAGGAACTGCGGGTACTTGCTCGACCAGTCCTTGCTCGGGCCCTCGTTGTACGCGGCCTTCACGATCGGGTAGTAGCCCGTGTCGGCCTGCCACTGCGCCTGCACCGCGGGGCTCATCGCGTACTTGATGAACTCCCATGCGGCCTGCTGCTCCTCGACGGGCCGGCTCTTCATGATGTAGAGCGAGGCGCCGCCGATGATGTTCCCGCCGTCCTTCGGCTTGCCGTCCGGTCGGGGGTACAGACCCGTCCCGATCTCGAACTTCCCGGCGACGGCGTTGATGTGCCCGCGGAGCCGCGCGGTGCTCTCGATGTACATGGCGGTCTTCGTCGCGTTGAAGGCGTTCGCCGCGCCGTCGTTGTCGATGCCTGGGTTGTAGAAGTAGCCGCCATCGACGCCGTCCTTCCACCACTTGAGGATGGTCTTTGACGCGTCGCTGTCCCACATGACCTTCGTCGCTTTGTTATCGCGCCCGTTGCCGTTGTCCGCATACAGGGCGCCTGACGTCGCCATCAGCTGCTCGTACAGCCAGCCGTAGATGGATGGACCAAAGCCGTAGCGCACGGTCTGGCCGCTCGCGTCCTTCTTCGTCAGCTTCTTCGCCGCGTCGGCGATCTCGCTGAACGTCTGCGGCGGCTTGTTCGGGTCGAGGCCGACCTCTTTGAACGCGTCCTTGTTGTAGTAGAGGATCGCGGACGACGCGTTGAACGGCATGCTCTGGAGCTTGTCCTGGTACTTGTAGTAGTTGATGACCGCGGGCTCGAAGTCCTTCGTGTCGAACTTGTCCCGGTCGATGAACGCCTGCATCGGCACGATCTGACCGCTATCGCGCATGTACACCTGACCGATGTCGTAGACCTGCACGAGGGCGGGTGCCGCGTTCGATGCGATGGCCGTGTTCAGCTTCGAGAGCAGGTCGTCATAGTTGCCCTGGAAGACCGCCTCGACGGTGATGCCCTTCCCGCTCTTGTTGAAGCCGTCGACGATCTTGTTCAATGCATCGCCGTTCACGCCGGACATCGCGTGCCACCACGTGATCTTCGCGGCAGGTTTGACGTCCTTGCCCGGCGCCTGGTTGCTCTGGTCGCCTCCGCCTCCGCCGCCACCACCACCGCCGGCGCATCCCGCGACCACGATGAGCGCAAGTGCTAGCGCAGAGATCCTTCGCATTCGTCCCTCCGTTTCGTTACCCCTTGACGGCCCCCGCCGTGAGCCCGCGGATGAGCTGACGCTGCCCGAGCACGAGCAGCACCAGCGTCGGCAACGCGACCATGATGACACCCGCCATGACAAGCCCCCATCGCAGCGTCTCTTCGAACCGCAGCTGCGTGATGCCGACCTGCGTCGTCCGCATGAGCGGCTGGTTCGTGATGAGGAGCGGCCAGAAGTATTGGTTGTACGTCGACAGGAACGCGTAGATCGCGACGGTCGCAAGGGCCGGCCGCGACAGCGGAAGCAGGATCGTGCGGAAGAAGCGGAACGACGTCGCGCCATCGATCCGCGACGCGTCCCAGAGCTCGTGCGGGAGCTGTAAGAACGCCTGCCGCAGCAGGAACGTGCCGAACGCCGTCGCCATGAACGGCACGGACAGTCCCTGGTATGAGTCGAGCCATCCGATCGAGCGCACCGTGATGTAGTTGGAGATGATCGTGGCCTCCCACGGGATCATCAGCGTCGACAGGAAGATGAAGAACAGCAGCGATCGACCCGGATAGACGAGGAACGAGAACGCGTACGCCGCGAGACTCGCGGTGACGAGTTGACCGACGACGACGGCCGTCGAGACGACGAAGCTATTCACGAGGTATCGCCCGATCGGGATCGTCGCCTGCACCGTGCCGTAGTTGTCGAGGGAGGGATTCGGCGGAAGGATCCGCGGCGGGAAGGTGGCGATGTCCGACTCGCTCATGAGCGAGTAGGACAGCGCGAGCAGCAGCGGGAACGCGACGAGCAGCGATGTGACGGTGAGCAGCACGATCGTTCCGACGCGTCCCGCGGTCAGCGACGTGCGTGCGCGCCGACGTTGCTTGCTCACTGATAGTGCACTCGCCGCTCTACGAAGCGGAACTGCACGATGGTGAGCAGAAGGACGAGCAGGAAGAGGATCACCGCCTGCGCGCTCGCGTACCCGAACTGGAAGTTCTGGAATGCGTCGAGGTACACGCCGTATACGAGCACGCGCGTCGTGTCGACCGGTCCGCCGCGCGTCATCACGTGGATCTGGGTGAAGGTCTGGAGCACGGCGATGGTGTTCACCACCAAGAGGAAGAACAGCGATGGCGACACCATGGGAACGGTGATCGACCTGAACAGGCGAAGACCGCGGGCACCGTCGATCCGGGCTGCCTCGTACAGCTCTTCAGGCACGCCCTGAAGTCCCGCAAGCAGCACGATCACGTTCGTCCCGAGCATGAGCCAGATGGTCGTGATCGAGACGGCGATGATCGCCGTCGTCGGCTGGATGAGCCACTCGGGGCCGCTGATGCCAGCGAACGAGAGCACGTAGTTCAGCAGACCGAGGCTCGGGTTGAACAGCAGGAGCCAGATGAGCGACCCGACCGCGGCCGAGATCGCGATGGTGCTCGACATCAGCGTCCTGAAGATCGCGATGCCGCGGAAACGCTGGTTCAGGAGCGTCGCGAGCACGAGCCCGACGCCGATGCCGATCGGCACCGTGTACAGCGTGAAGATCACCGTTGCGAACATGCCCGTCCGGAACTCCGGCGAAGTGAGAAGCTCGGTGTAGTGATCGAGTCCCGCGAACGTCGTCGGCACACCCGTGACGCGCGTGTTGTACAGGCTGAGCAGCGCCGTCCTCGCGAGCGGGTAGAACACGAACACCGCGAAGAGCACGAGCGACGGCGCGAGATAGGCGAGGCCCACGAGCAAAGAGCGGATGTCGCGAGAAGAGAGCCGCATCAGGTGCGCGGGATGGTAGCGCGTATCTCGAGCAGATCGGTCAGGATCGCGTAGGCGACCTGGTCGACATGTGGATCGTGCAGCTGGACGGCGACGCGTCCGGCGAGGTCGGTCTCGTAGACGAGCCCCATCGAGAATCCGTCGACCGCGTAGAGCGGATCGAGCGGCTCGAGGCGCCGCGGCCGGAACGACGCGATGATGCGTCCGCCGCGACGCTCGAGATCGATCACGGGACGGACGCGCGCGCCGACCTTCGCGGCCGCCCGCGCGGCTTCGCCGACCGATGCATCGATCGCATGACGCTCGACGTCCTCGGGATGCAGATCCCCGTCCATGAGGACGTTCGCGAGGATCGTCGCCTTCGCCGCCGCGTCGTGCCCCTCGAGGTCGTTGCGCGGATCGGCCTCCGCGATGCCGAGTCGCTGCGCCTCCGCCAGGGCATCGGCGAACGACGCGCCCGTCGCGCACTGCGAGAGGATGTAGTTGCACGTGCTCGACACGATCCCGCGCATGGCGGAGATGTCCGCGAGCGGGAGCGCGGCGCGACGGAGCGTGAACACGGGGAGGCAGTCGGCGAGCGTCGCCTCGAACCGGAGGAGCACGTGGTGCCGTCGCGCGAGGTCCTCGAGCTCGCGGTACGCGCGCGCGATCGGTCCCTTGTTCGCGGTGACGACGTGCTTTCCCGCAGCGAGCGCCTCTCGTATGTAGGACAGCGCCGGCTCGCCGCTTCGCGGATCGAGCGTCGTGATCTCGACGACCACGTCGGCCGGCAGGTCCTTGATCCTCGGCAGCGCGGGCAGCGGGAGGTCCGTTCCGCCGAGGATCGTCGCGAGGTCGATGCCCTTCGCGTCCACGACGGCGCCGTGGCTCTTCGTTCCGATCGCGGTGATCGTCAACGGTGCACGCGGTCGGTGCAGCGTCGCGGCGGAGACCGCAGGCTTCGAGAGCATGCGCGCGAGGGCGCGACCGACGTTGCCAAAGCCCACGAGCGCGATCCGCACGCCCTGAACGCTAGACTCCTCCTTCATACGCGTCCCGCGGGGCTCCCCCGGTTTTCCGGTGGCGCCCCTTTTCGGCGTCCATACACGAAGGAGAAAGCCCCGGGTGCGCCTGGCCAAGCTGTTCGAGCGATCCGCGCCGCCTCGCGTCGATCTTCTCGTCGTCGGGCTCGGGAATCCCGGCGACGGCTACGCGAACACGCGCCACAACGTCGGCTTTCAGGTCGCGAGCCGTCTTGCGAAGCGCGCGCGCATCGAATTCGGCGTGAAGGCGGCCGAGTCGCGCATCGCGGAGGGCTCGCTCGGCGGGCAGAAGATCGCGATCGCGCGCCCGCAGACCTTCATGAACGACAGCGGCAAAGCGGTGCGGAAGCTCCTCGACCGCTATCGGATCGATCCGGCGCGGATGGTCGTCGTGTACGACGACGTCGATCTGCCGTTCGGCCGCATCCGCATCCGCGAGAAGGGCGGTCCCGGGACGCACAACGGCATGCGCTCGATCGTTTCCGTCGTCGGCGAAGGCTTCCCGCGCGTCCGCATCGGCGTCGCGCCGGCCGATCCGAACGCCGATGTCGGCAGTCTCGCGGACCACGTGCTGTCGCCCTTCACCGCCGACGAGCGTGCGGACGCCGAGCGCACCATCGACCGTGCGGCCGAGGCCCTCGAGGTCGCGATACGCGACGGCGTGCGTCGTGCGATGGACCGGTTCAATGGCTAGGGCGCACGCCGAGCGTCGCGCGGCCACCGCGCGATTGGGCGGGATCCTCGCGCTCCTCGAGCGCAGCGATCGCTTCAGCGACCTCGCGGAACGTCTCGATGGGCGTGCACGGATCACGCTCGCGGAGGCGTCCGCGGGCGCGCGCGCGTTCGCGTGGTCCGCGCTGGTCGACCTCGAACGCAGGGCGCTCGTGCTCGTCGCTCCGAGCGAGGACCGCGCGCGGCGATGGCGTGCCGAGCTCGCTGGATGGCTCGGCGAGGACCGCGTCCTCGCGTTCCCCGAGCGCGAGACCATGCCGTTCGAGATCGGCGCGCCCTCGCCGACCGCGATCCACCAGCGCCTGCTGACGCTCTGGCGGATGCACACGTCGGACGAGCCGGTCGCCGTCGTCGCGTCGCTGCGCGCAGTGATGGAGCACACCATCGCGCCCGTCGATCTGCGCCGGCGCGGTCGCACGCTGCGCGTCGGCGAGCGCATCGCGTGGAACGAGACGGCGGCGTGGCTCTTCGACCTCGGCTACGAGCCTGTGGCCGAGGTGAGCGAGCCGGGCACGTTCTCGCGACGCGGCGGCATCCTCGACGTGTATCCCGCGAGCGCGGAGATGCCCGTCCGCATCGAGCTGTTCGGCGATGACATCGAGACGCTCCGCTCCTTCGACCCTGTGACACAGCGCTCGCAGGAGGAGGTCGCGGCGGTCGACGTGCTGCCGGCGCGCGAGTACTCGCTCGAGCACGGGCCCGAGCTTGCGGAGCGGCTCGCCGCCGCGGGATGGGAGAGCCTCCGCGCGGATGAGGACGGCGAGGACCTTCGCCCGTACGCCGCGCTCGTCGATGGCCTGCGCGAGGGTCGCGAGGTGCCCGGTCTCGATGCGTTCGCGCAGGCGCTCGGTGCGACGGCCTCGCTCCTCGACCATCTGCCCGATCGCGCGACCGTCGTCTTCGAGGACTCCGCGGAGCTCGACCTCGCGTACGACGCGCACGAGGCGCAGGCCGAAGAAAGACGCGAGGAGCTCCGCGCGCAGGGACTGCCCGTCGGCGTCTTCCCGCCGCCGTACGTTCCGCGCGATCACATGGAACGCAGCGCGGACGAGCGCGGGAGCGTGCGCGTGCGGCCGGCGAGCGACGCGGTGCGGCTCGGGTGGTCGGGCGTCTCGTCGTACGCCGGCCGTCTCGACGTCTTCCTCGACGAGGTCGCCGCACATGGAAAGGATCTCCGTGTCGTCGCGACCCCCCAGGCCGCGCGTCTCCGCGAGCTGCTCGAAGACCGCGACGTCACCGCGACGCCGCACGACAGCGTCACGGAGCCGCCGGCCGCCGGCTCGCTGCTCCTCGCGCGCGTGCCGCTCGCGGAGGGGTTCGCCGTCCCCGAGCTGGAGCTGCGCGTCTTCACCGACGCCGAGGTCTTCGGCTTCCGCAAGCCGCGGCACCCGGAGCGCCGCCGCCGGCGCGTGGCGGTCGGCTCGTTCCTCGCCGACCTGAAGCCCGGCGATCACGTCGTCCACGAGGATCACGGCTTCGCGCGATTCGAGCGGTTCATCACGAAGGAGATCGCCGGCGTCGTCCGCGAGTATCTCGAGCTCGCGTTCGCCGGCACGGACGTCGTCGCGCTGCCGACCGAGCGCGTCGACAAGGTCACGCGGTACGTCGGCGGCACGCCGCCCGCGCTCTCCGCCCTTGGCGGAAAGGAATGGGCCGCGACGAAGCGCAAGGCGAAGAAGGCCGTCGAGGAGATCGCGCGCGAGCTCCTCAAGCTCTACGCCGAGCGCGAGACGGTGCACGCGCACGCGTTCGGCAAGGACACACCCTGGCAGATCGAGATGGAGAACGCGTTCCCGTTCACGGAGACGCCGGACCAGCTGGTGGCGATCGAGGACACGAAGCGCGACATGGAGCGAGGCCGCCCGATGGACCGGCTCGTCGTCGGCGACGTCGGCTACGGCAAGACCGAGGTCGCGCTGCGCGCGGCGTTCAAGGCCGTGCAGGACGGCAAGCAGGTCGCGGTCCTCGTGCCCACCACCGTCCTCGCGCAGCAGCACTACGAGACGTTCAGCGAGCGGCTGGCGACGTTCCCGGTGGAGGTCGCGATGCTGTCGCGGTTCCGCACACCGGCCGAGCAGCGCGAGGTCATCGCGAGGATCGAGACCGGCGAGGTCGACGTCGTCATCGGGACGCATCGGCTCCTACAGAAGGACGTCCGCTTCCGCGATCTCGGCCTCCTCGTCATCGACGAGGAGCACCGCTTCGGCGTGAAGCACAAGGAGCGCCTCAAGCAGCTCCGGACCGAGGTGCACGTCCTCTCCATGACCGCGACGCCGATCCCGCGCACGCTCCACATGGCGCTCTCCGGCGTGCGCGACATCAGCGTCATCGAGACGCCACCGGAGTCGCGGCAGCCGATCGAGACCCACGTCGTGGAGCGGACCGACGACGTGCTGCGCGAAGCGATCACGCGCGAGCTCGATCGCGGCGGGCAGGTGTACTACGTCCACAACCGCGTGCAGGGCATCGAGCACGAGACGCAGCGTCTGCGCGCGATAGCTCCGAAGGCCCGCTTCATCGTCGCGCACGGTCAGATGGACGAACGGAAGCTCGAGCGCGTGATGGTCGAGTTCGCGGACGCGGAGCACGACGTCCTCGTGTGCACGACGATCATCGAGTCCGGCCTCGACATCCCGAACGTGAACACGATCGTCATCAATCACGCGGGTCAGCTCGGCCTCGCCCAGCTCTACCAGCTTCGCGGACGCGTAGGGCGCAGCGCCGCGAAGGCGTACGCCTATCTCCTCTATTCGAAGCAGGAGCGCCTGACGGAGGATGCGAGGAAGAGGCTCCAGGCGGTGTTCGAAGCGTCGGAGCTCGGTGCGGGGTTCAAGATCGCGATGCACGACCTCGAGATCCGCGGCGCCGGCAACATCCTCGGCGCGGAGCAGCACGGTCACGTCGCGGCCGTGGGATTCGAGCTCTACACGCAGATGCTCGAGGAGGCCGTGAACGAGCAGCGCGGCGCGCCGCGTCGCGAGGCGCTCCCCGAGGTCGTCGTCGACCTCGCGCTCTCGACCGCGATCCCCGACGACTACGTCCCGAGCCGCCAGCGGAAGCTCGAGCTGTACCGGCGCATCGCCGAGCTGCGCTCGCTCGACGAGCTCTCCGCGCTGCGCGACGAGCTGCGAGACCGCTACGGCCCGCCGCCGGACCCGGTGCGCAACCTCCTCTATGGCGTCGAGGTGAAGCTGCGCGCCGTCGCCGCCGGCGCGACCGAGGTGCGCGCACGTGGGCCCGAGCTGCGCCTCGTGCTCGCGAACGACCTCACCTCCGATCGCCGCGGTCGCCTGACGAAGGCGTTCCCGCGCGTCCAGGCCGGCACGCGTCAGGTGCGTCTCTCGGTGCTCGATGCCCGCGGCGATTGGCGCGATACGCTCACGCGGCTGCTCGATCTCGTCGCATAGGAGTGGACACATGACGCAGAAGGCCATCGCCACGAACACCGCGCCGAAGGCGATCGGTCCGTACAGCCAGGGCATCGAGGCCGGCGACTACGTCTTCGTCTCGGGGCAGGTCGGCATCGATCCGGCGACCGGGAAGATCCCCGAAGGCATCGCGGCGCAGGCCGAGCAGTGCCTCAAGAACGTGAGCGGCGTCCTCGACGCCGCAGGTTGCGGCTGGGGTGACGTGGTGAAGGTCACGCTCTGGCTCACGAGCGCCGACCATTTCGCGACCGTCAACGAGGTCTATGCGCGGTTCGTCACGGATCCGGCGCCCGCGCGATCGGCGCCGATCGTGGCCGCGCTCCCGCGCGGCTTCCTCATCTCGATCGAGGCGATCGCGAAGCGGCCGTGATCTGGGTCTACGCGGTCATCCTCGTCATCTGGGGCAACGTCGTGAACGCTCTCATCCATCCGATGCTGCCCGGCGGCGACTGGAGCGCGGTCATGTGGGGCGCGTCGCTTGCCGTGATCTCCCTCGCGTTCGCGCGACTGCTGAACGAGCGACGCGCAATGCTGGGCATCGCGCGTGGTGACTGGCGCGGCATCGCGATCGGCGCCGCGCTCGGGCTGGGAGGCGCGCTCGCTGGCGCGCTGATCCTGCGCATCGGCCCGATCGTCGGTCCGGTCCAGTGGAATCCGGTGCTCACGACGACGCCCGAGGAGATCGCGGCGCACATGGCCTTCTTCCTGCCGGTCTCCGTCGCCATTCCCGAGGAGCTCGCGTTCCGCGGCATCCTGCTCGGCGGTATCTGGGCTCGCCGCGGACGGCGCGTCGCGATCGCCGGATCCGCGATCACGTTCGCGCTGTGGCACGCGTGGATCATCTACTACACGCTGCTCCAGACGAACCTCGCGAACGGTCCGCTCATGCTGTTCGCCGGTCTCGCCGGGATGGCGTTCGTCGCGGTCGGCGGCATCGTGCTCGCGCTGCTCCGTGTCCGCTCGGGCGGGCTCGTCGCCCCGATCCTCGCGCACTGGGCGTTCGACGGCTTCATGCTTCTCGGGCTGTGGATCTGAGTCGAAGCGAGCGCGACGGATGAGGCTGGGGGTCGACCTCGACGACGTCATCGCGATCTGCGCCGCGCCGTACCTCAAGAAGTTCGCGGAGGAGTACAAGGTCGAGCTCCCCGACGAGCACGAGATCGGCTGGCACCTGCTGCGCGAGATGGACGACAAGGTGCCGGCGCGCGAGCGCGATCGCTTCCGCATCCGGCTGTACGACGGGACGTTCTTCCGGGATCTCGACATCTACGAGGACTGCCCGATCGTCCTCGAGCGCCTCGTGCAGAAGGGGCACGAGATCTACTTCATCACCGCGCGGAACGAGGCGCGCCGCATGGTGACCGAGACGTGGCTGCGCGAGAAGCGCATCCTCGATCACGCGAAGGCGGTGCACCTGAAGCCGCACGGCGAGTTCAACCCGGACTACCCGCGCGGTCGCTACGACCCCGAGAGCTCGGCGAACTACAAGGCACGGCTCGCGGAGGAGCTCCGGCTCGACATGTTCTGTGAGGACGACGTCGTCATCGCGAGGACGCTCGCCGATCGAGGCACGCGCGTGCTCCTCTTCGACCAGCCGTGGAATCGCGATCTCGCGCACGAGCGGATCACCCGCGTGAGCGGATGGTCGGAGGTCGCGGCTCTCCTCGGTGTCTAGGACCACGACGATCTTCTTCGTGCGTCACGGCGAGAGCGCGGCGAACGCCGAGCATCGCTTCTCGGGCCGCATGGACAGCCCGCTCACCGAGCGCGGGCGCCAGCAGGCCGAGATCGTGGCGAACGCGCTCGCGGACGTGCCGTTCGATCGCATCATCGCGACGCCGCTCTCGCGCTCGCTCGACACCGCGCTCGCGATCGCGCGGCGCCGGAAGATGCCGGTGGACGTCGAGGGCGGCCTCATCGAGATCGACGTCGGCGACAGGACGGGAACGACCTTCGACGAGGTTCGTGGCCTTCCAGAGTGGCGGGATGATGGCTTCGTCGCCTGGCCGAACGGGGAGACGCTCGAGGACGTGCTCGAGCGCGGGCTCGCGGCCATCCGGCGCATCGTCCGCGACACGCCCGGCGGCACCGTTCTCGTCGTCGGTCACGGCGGCGTCACGCGGATCCTCGTCTCGCACTTCCTCGGGATCCTGCCGAAGCTCGACCGCTCGCCGGCGCGGAACACGAACGTGACCGTCGTCGTCACCGACGGCGAGACCGGACGCGTGGAGCGGCTCTTCGAGAGCGCCCACGTCGCCGAGTGAAGTACCCTTCCGCCGTGGCCACGAAGACGAGCGACCTCGCCTCGCGGATCCGCGATGTCGCCGATTTCCCGAAGCCCGGCATCCTCTTCAAGGACATCACCACCCTCCTGAACGACGGCGACGCGTTCCGCGCGTCGATCGACGGGCTCCTCGAGAAGATCGGGCCGCGGAAGGTCGATGTCGTCGTCGGGATGGAGTCGCGCGGCTTCATCTTCGGCGCGCCGATCGCGTACAAGCTCGGCGTGGGGTTCGTCCCGGTCCGCAAGCTCGGCAAGCTGCCGGCCGACGTCGTGAGCGTCGAGTACGACCTCGAGTACGGGTCCGCGACGCTCGAGATGCACCGCGACGCCTTCGCCCCCGGCGCGAAGGTGCTCATCGTCGACGACCTGCTCGCGACGGGCGGGACGGTCGCGGGCACGATCGAGCTCACCAAGCAGCTCGGCGGTGAGATCGTCGCGTGCGCCTTCCTCATCGAGCTCACCGCGCTCCGTGGCCGCGACAAGCTCGGCGGCTACGACGTCGTTACACTCATCTCGTATTAGCGACCGGCCCTGGCGTAGCGACCGGCGGAGGCCCGCTTGGTCCTTTCTCCAAAGGAGGACCGATGACCGCGGCCCCGCTGCTCCCCGAAGTGCGCGTCGAAGAACAGGTCCACGACGAGCGCGTTCGCGCGTTCTTCTCACGTGACCGTCTGCTCTCGGCGTACGCGCTCGCGGACCTCGACGCGTCTGACGTCGAGCGGTGCCGTTGGTGGGTCGCGAGCCGCGAGGGCGTCGACATGGCGGCCGCGCTCGTCGTCGAGGCGCTGCCGTTCCGTCCGTGCTTCGCGATGGGGGAGACCGACGCCCTCGCGTCGATCTACCGCGATGGCATCCGCGAGCCGCGGCTCGTCATCTCGACGCCGCCGGCGGGGCGGATCGCCGTCGATACGGCCTATCGGTTCGAGCGGCTCGACCGCATGCACCGGATGGCGGTCGACATCGCGAGCTTCCGCCCGCGCGTGACGCATCGCCTCGTGCGGCTCGGGCCCGAGCACCTGGAGGATGTCATCGACCTCTACGGGCACGCCTCGCGCACGTACTTCACGGCGGAGCGGATGCGGCGCGAGATCTACTTCGGCATCTACGCGGGCTCGGTGCTCGTGTCCGCCGCCGGCACGCACGTGCGCTCCGAGCGCGGCGGCCTCGCGGCGGTCGGCAACGTCCTTACGCGCGTGGCCTACCGCGACCGCGGCATGGCGACGTCGGTGACGTCGGCCGTGACCGAGGCCGCGCTCGAGCAGCACCGCGACGTCGTCCTGAACGTCCGTCAGGAGAACGCGCCCGCCATCGCCGTCTACGAGCGTCTTGGCTACCACGTCCATGCACCGTTCATCGAGGGGCCGGCGGTCCGCCGGTCCACTTGGGACCGGATCCTCGGGAGGATGAAATGACCACAACGACCGCGCGCGCACATGACGTCGCCGACCTCGGCAAGGCGGCCGCCGGCGAGCGGCGCATCCAATGGGCCGAGCGCGAGATGCCCGTCCTTCGCAGCATCCGCGAGCGCTTCGAGAAGGAGCGTCCCCTCACCGGGCTGCGCATCGGCGCATGCCTTCACGTCACGGCCGAGACCGCGAACCTCATGATCACGCTGCGCGCCGGCGGCGCCTCCGTCACGCTGTGCGCGTCGAATCCGCTGTCGACGCAGGACGACGTCGCTGCCTCGCTCGTCGCGAACGACAAGATCGCGACGTACGCGCGGAAGGGCGAGGATCGCGACACCTACTACTCGCACATCAACGACGTCCTCGCGACGAAGCCGCAGTTCACGATGGACGACGGCGCCGACCTCGTCACCGAGCTTCACACGAAGCGGCGCGAGCTGCTCGCTGAGGTGCGCGGCGGCACCGAGGAGACGACGACGGGCGTCACGCGTCTGCGCGCGATGGCGTCGGAGGGCGTGCTCGCGTATCCGATCGTCGCCGTGAACGACGCGCTCACGAAGCACTTCTTCGACAACCGGTATGGCACCGGGCAGTCCGCCGTCGACGGCGTCATCCGCGCGACGAACCTGCTCATCGCCGGCAAGACGGCGGTCGTCGCAGGCTACGGCTGGGTCGGCCGCGGCATCGCGAGCCGCCTTCGCGGCATGGGCGCGATCACCATCGTCTGCGAGGTGGACCCGCTCCGCGCGCTCGAGGCCGCGATGGACGGCTTCGAGGTCACGACGATCGCCGAGGCCGCGGGCCGCGGCGACCTCTTCATCACGGCGACGGGCAACGTGAACGTCATCGGGAAAGAGGCGATCGCGAAGCTGAAGGACGGCGCGATCGTCGCGAACGCGGGGCACTTCAACGACGAGATCGACCTCTCGACGCTCCAATCGCTCGCGACGGGCTGCCGCGAGCTCCGTCCGCTCGTGAACGAGTACCGGCTGAAGGACGGCCGGAGCGCGATCGTCCTCGCGGACGGCCGTCTCGTGAACCTGGCCGCGGCGGAGGGCCACCCGCCCGCCGTCATGGACATGTCCTTCGCGAACCAGGCGCTCTCGGTCGAGTACATGGTGAAGAACGCGTCCACGCTCGAGCCGCAGGTCTACCCTGTCCCGCGCGAGCTCGACGAGGACATCGCGCGCCGCAAGCTCGCGGCGATGGGCATGAAGATTGACGCGATGACCGACGAGCAACGGACGTACGCGAATTCATGGAAGGCGGGGACGTGACATGGCGAAGTCGTTCATGACCGCGGAACAGGTCCTGTTCACGAGCGAGTCGGTCACCGAGGGACACCCCGACAAGCTCTGCGATCAGATCTCCGACGCGATGCTCGACGAGTGCCTGAAGCAGGACCCGAATTCGCGCGTCGCGTGCGAGACCGCGACGACCACCGGGACGATCCTCGTGTGCGGCGAGATCACGACCAAGGCGTGGGTCGACGTCCCGACGATGGTCCGCGGGGTCGTGAAGGACATCGGCTACACCGACGCCGAGTACGGCTTCGACTTCCACAGCTGCGGCGTGCTCACGGCGATCAAGGAGCAGTCCTCCGAGATCGCCCAGGGCGTCGATGAATCGCTCGAGGCCCGCGCGGGCCAGGATCCGCACGAGCTCGGCGCGGGTGACCAAGGCATGATGTTCGGCTTCGCCGTCCGCGAAACGCCCGAGCTCATGCCGCTCCCGATCACGCTCGCGCACAGCGTCGCGCAGCACCTCGCGAAGGCGCGGAAGGAGCGCAGCATCCCGTACCTGCGGCCCGACGGGAAGTCGCAGGTGACCATCGAGTACGTCCGTGGCGTGCCGAAGCGCGTCCACACCGTCGTCGTCGCGGCGCAGCACGACCCGGGCGTGTCGCAGCAGCGCATCGAGGCCGACATCCGTGAGCTCGTCGTGAAGGCCGCGATCCCCGAGCAGTGGCTCGATGCGAAGACGAAGTACGTCGTGAACGGCACCGGATCGTTCACGATCGGTGGGCCGATGGGAGATGCCGGCCTCACCGGGCGCAAGATCATCGTCGACACGTACGGCGGCTACGCGCGCCACGGTGGCGGCGCGTTCAGCGGCAAGGACCCGACGAAGGTCGACCGTTCCGCGGCCTACGCGGCGCGCTACGTCGCGAAGAACGTCGTGCAGGCGGGTCTCGCGGATCGCTTCGAGGTGCAGATCGCATACGTCATCGGCGGCGCGCGTCCGATCTCGCTCAACGTCGAGACGTTCGGGACCGGACACGTGAGCGACGACCAGATCAAGAAGGTCATCGACGATCACTTCGACTTCCGCCCCGGCGCGATCATCGACCGGTTCAAGCTGCGCCGGCCGATCTACCGCCAGACGGCAGCCTACGGCCACTTCGGTCGTCCGGACCTCGACCTGCCGTGGGAGCAGCTGGACCTCGCGCCCGCCCTCGCGCGCGCGGTTGGAGCACGAGCAGCGCTCGCCTGAGCGTCCGCCCCCTGACGGACGGGCGCATGTCTTGCACGCGAGGCATCAGACGTTCATGACAAAGGAGCGGACTGATGGCTGAGACGAAAGTCGCCGTCGAGCCGGCCGCGACCTCGTGGGGTGCGGTGCTCGGCGGGTGGGTGGCGACGATCGGCGCATCCGTGATCTTCGCGCCGCTCGTCGCAGGGTTGCTTGCGGCGATCGGAACGCCGCGTGGCGGATCGGACATCGCGATGGCGGTCCCGGTCGTTCTCGGGATCCTGGTCTCGTATCTCGTCGGCGGATACATCGCGGGAAGGCTGGCGGGCTATCGCACGAGCTGGCACGGTCTCATGACCGCGTTCTTCAGCCTGCTCATCCTCCTGCTCGCGCTTCTCGTCGGCGCGCTCGCGGATCGCGGCGTGTTCGCTGGATCCGGCGTGCGCTCGCTCGCGGACATCGTGCCCGGGGTCCGTGACCTCAACATCTCGAGCCTCGGGAACGCGGTGAGCTTCGGCGCGATCCTCGGCTTCCTCGCCGCGATCTTCGGAGGGTGGCTCGGCGGCCTCCTCGCGCCGACGCAGCGCGCGCTCATGACCCCGGCGTCGACGCTTCGTGCGTCGCCGGCAACGACGCGCGATCGCGTCCTTGGCGGTCGCGTCGTCCAGCGCGAGCCACGTGTCGACCGCGAGCGCGAGACCGTGCGCGAGCGGCGCTCGGGCATGCTGCCGTCGTTCGGGCGAAAAGGTGGCGAGCGCGTCGACACGACGAGGGACACCGAGACGACGCGACCGGTGGACGAGGTGCACACGACGCGGGTCGAGCGGCCAGAGGACTGAGCTCGACCTTCGTCCGAACTGAGAGGGGCGGCCCTGTCGGGCCGCTCCTCTCATTGTCTGCCGGCTGAACTTCTCGCCGAGTCCGGCCGTATGCTCCCGTGATCGTGCTCGGCGGCGGTGCCCGCCGGGCAAAAGGCGGGAGGGCAGTCATGCGGGGTCTTCGTATTCCGATCCTCGCGCTGTTCACGGTGTTCGCCGTCGTCGTGGGAGCGTGCTCCTCGAGCGGCGGACCGTCGCCGTCGGGCAGCGCGGCCGCGAGCGGCTCGGCCGCCGCGAAGGCGAATTACGGCGGCACGATCACGTTCGCGCTCGAGAACGATGTCTCGAACCTCGATCCGATGCTCTCGAGCCTCTTCGTCGACCGGAACATCCACTACGCGATCTACGACTCGCTCGTCCGGGTCGACCCGAAGGGCAACATCATCCCCTGGCTCGCCGAGAAGTGGACGACGTCACCAGACGGCAAGACGGTGACGTTCAACCTGCGTCAGGGCGTGAAGTACCAGGACGGGACGACCTTCGACGCCGCATCCGTGAAGTGGAACATCGAGCGCTACAAGACGGGCAAGGGCTCGCAGCGCACCGGTGACCTCTCGGCCGTCGACACCGTGGAAGTCGTCGACGCGAACACGGTGAAGTTCAACCTGAAACAGCCGTTCGCACCGCTCCTCGCCGCTCTCGTCGACCGCGCCGGCATGATGGTGAGCCAGAAGGTCGCCGATGCGCAGGGCGCGGACTTCACGCTCAAGCCGTTCAAGGCCGGCACCGGCCCGTTCATCCTCACCGAGGCGGTGAAGAACGACCACTACACCTTGGAGAAGAACCCGGATTGGTGGGGCAAGGACTCCGCCGGGAACAAGCTCCCGTACCTCGACAAGGTCATCGTGAAGCCCATCCTCGACGGCGACGTGCGCCTCACGAATCTGCGGACCGGCCAAGTGCAATACGTCAATCGCCTTGCAGGCAAGGACGTCGCATCGATCAAGGCCGACTCGAGCCTTCTCTATCAAGAGACCGGCTCCTTCGCCTGGTCGAGCATGATCCCGAATGAGGCACCGGGCTTCCTCTTCAGCGACCACCGCCTCGTGAAGGCGGTCGCGATGGCGATCGACCGCCAGGAGCTGCTCGACAAGGGTCCCGCACAGGGGGTCGGGATCGCCGGCTGGGGCCCGATCTCACCCGCGCATGCCGCGTACGACTCGAACTTCAAGCCGTGGCCGAAGGCAGACCCGGAGGGCGCGAAGAAGCTCGTCGCGGACGCTCTCGGTCCGGGGAAGAAGCTCGAGTTCGAGCTGCTCATCTCGTCGGGTGACGCCGCGACCCTCCAGCTCGCGCAGCTCATCCAGGCCGAGCTCGCGAAGGCTGACATCGTCGCGAACATCAAGACGCAGCTCTTCAATGACATCGTCACGCTGCAGCAGCAGCACAAGCACGCCGGCATGACGCTCGTTGGCTGGTCCGGCCGTCTGGACCCGGACGGCAACACGTACGACTTCGTCGTGACCGGCAAGCCGAACAACGACTCCGCGTACAGCAACGCGAAGGTCGACGATCTGATGAACCAGCAGCGCGGGGAATCGGACCCGGCGAAGCGGACCGCTCTGCTCCAGCAGGCGCAGCAGATCTACGTCGTGGACGATCCGGCCCGTGTGTGGTTCCAGTTCGGTCTGTCGAACACGGCGAGCGCGAAGAATCTCACCGGATGGTCCATCTACGCCGATCTCATCCCGCGGTTCGAGACCGCACAGCTCGGCAAGTAACTCGCTGATGTGAGAGCGGAGGCGACGAAGTGATCCAATACATCCTTCGTCGCCTCCTGCTCATGATCCCCGTCACCCTCCTCGTGACCATGGGTGTCTTCGCGCTCGCGCGTATCTCGCCCGCCGATCCCGCGGTGGTCTTCGCCGGGGAGGACCGCGATCCCGCGGCGATCGAGGAGATGCGCAAAGAGCTCGGGCTCGACCAGCCCCTGCCCGTCCAGTACGTCGCGTGGCTGTCGAAGGCCGTGCAGGGCGACCTCGGGCGGTCGTTCCAGAACAAGCAGCGCGTGACCGAAGCGATCCTCGAGCGGATCCCCGTGACGTTCGAGCTCGGGCTTGCGGCGCTGACGATCTCGGTCACGCTCGCGCTGCTCATCGGGGTCCTCTCGGCCGTGAAGCGCAACTCGCTCGTCGACCTGCTCTCGACGAGCGTGACGCTCATGGGCGTGTCGTTCCCGTCGTTCTTCCTCGGGGTCGTCCTCATCCTCGTGTTCGCCTACGTCATTCCCGGGCACATCTTTCCACCCGGCGGGTTCACGCCGATCACCACCGATGTCGGCGATAACCTACGTCGTCTCGTGCTCCCTGCCGTGACGATCGCGACCGGCAGCCTCGCGCTGAACCTGCGCCAGGTGCGCTCGAGCCTTCTGGAGGTCTTCGGACACGAGTACATACGCACGGCGCGCGCGAAGGGCCTGCGCGAAACGGTCGTCGTCGTCCGGCACGCGCTCAAGAACGCGCTCATCCCGGTCGTGACGCTGGTCGGGATCCAGGTCGGCGCGATCATCGAGGGCGCCGTGATCACCGAGCAGATCTTCTCGATCCCGGGGATCGGCCGCCTCGCCGTGCAGGCCATCCCATCGCACGACTATCCGGTGGTCCAGGGCGTGGTGCTCGTGTCCGCACTCTCGTTCATGGTGAGCACGCTGCTCGTCGACATCCTCTACGCGTGGATCGACCCGCGTATCTCGTACTCGGCGGCATCCGCCTGATGGCCGGCACCGCGGTGCCGCTCGCCCTCCGACGCACCCGCGGCGAGCGTCTGTCGGGCGCGTGGTATTTCCTGCGCAGGAACCCGAGGATGATCGTCGGCGGTGCGATCGTGGGCGCGTGGCTGCTCATCGCGCTGCTCGCGCCGTTCATCGCTCCGTACGACCCGATCAAGGTCAACCCCATCGACTCGCTCATCCCGCCAAGTCCGGGTCACTGGCTCGGCACGGACGATCTGGGCCGGGACGTCCTGTCGCGCGTGATGTGGGGGAGCCGCATCTCGCTCTCGGTCGGCCTCATCAGCGTGTCGATCGGCCTCCTCGTCGGTACGTCGCTGGGCCTCGCCGCGGGCTACCTGGGCGGCACGTTCGACCTGCTCATCATGCGCGGGATCGATGCGCTCCTCGCGTTCCCCGCGCTCATCCTGGCCATCGCGATCACGAGCGCGCTCGGACCGCAGATCCAGAACTCGATGATCGCCATCGGCATCGTCGCGATCCCCGCATACGCGCGGCTCACGCGCGGACAGGTGCTCGCGGTGCGGCAGCGCGAGTACATCACGGCCGCGCGCACGATCGGCGCGACGCCGCTGCGCATCGTGCTGCGGCACATCTTCCCGAACGTGATGAACGCGCTCATCGTCCAAGCGACGCTCTCGACGGCGTTCGCCATCCTCGCGGAGGCGGCGCTCTCGTTCCTCGGCCTCGGACCGCAGCCGCCCTACCCGTCGTGGGGTCAGGACATCAACTACTCGCAGCGCTACCTGCCGAACCTGAAGTGGTGGATGAGCGTCGGACCCGGCATCGCGATCTTCACCGCGGTGTTCGCGTTCAACTTCCTGGGCGACGCGTTGCGCGACGCGCTCGATCCGCGCCTCCGGCGGAGCGGCTAGCTCACCGCGCGCGTGTGCGCGACCATGCCATCACGAGCATGACGAGAGGGATCGCGATCACGGACGCCGTCAGGACGACGCTCACGACCGGCGGCATCCCCGCGGTCGCGTTCGCCATCGTCGTGAACGAGTAGAAGAAGACGATCGGGACGATCCAGATCGCGAGGACGACGACGAGCGCGATCTTGAGCGCGGCCTCCACGAGCTTCGCTACCGTGCGATCCGCGATGCGTTCGATCTCGTCGTCGCTGAGCGGTCTCATGCCGCCGTTGTAGCACCGTGGTAAAGCGGACAGCCGACACGTGCGGCACGGCTGGACGTGCCTCATACCTAAGTACTACGTCGCCTGCCCCCGAACGGGGTCTCCGAAACCGAACGCGACGGTGCTACTCCAGAGCCGACATGCAGGTGAGCCAGGTCGCATTCGACCGCTACGTGGTGGAGCTCCCGCCGGCCGACGCCGATTGGCGTCCACTCGCCGACCCGGAGACCATCGCTGAGACGGCCGCGTGGCTCTGGGAATTCGGTCCGACGCCGCTCGTCGCGGTCGTCGGCACCGATGGCGCCGCACCGAGCTGGCTCGCCCCATGGCAACCGCGTCAGGTGAACTCGGCACCCGAAGGCGCCACCTCGGGTCATGCCGTCGTCATCGCGACGCAGGCGGACCTCGAACGCTTCCTGGCCGAGGGCGCACCGCACGAGCGCACCGCGCTCCTGTGGCCGCGCATCTCCCCGGCGAAGACGTTCGAGGCCCTGGCGTTGGGCAGTCACGCGTGGCTCACCGCCGTCGACGCGCACGCGAAGATCCGCCGCAACGGCGAAGTGTTCGAGATCGAACAGGTCGCCTAGACCGCCGCGCTCCTTCGCATCACCCAGCCGATGCCCGCGCCCACCGCCGACACCGCGATCGCGGGCACGCTCCCGTTCAGCACCGCCGCGGGCAGGCCGACAGCCAGCGCCACCGCGAGCGCGGCGCGGGGCGCCGCCACCGTCAGCGCGAGCGCGCTCGCCAGCAGGAGCGCGACCTCGACGCCGGTGTCATCGGTCCGGCGGTCGACGCCGACCATGAAGAGGCCGAACACGAGCGCCACCGCGATCACGATCCAGCGCATCAGGTCCGCTCCTTCTTCGAGCGCGCCTCGGCCTCGGCGCCGAGCTCCCGCGTGCGCGTGTACGCCGCGTAGACCGCGCGGCTCAGGACCGTGCGCAGCGTGCCCTTCTCGAGCTCGTAGAGCGCCGCCGCGCTCGTGCCGCCGGGCGAGGTGACCATGTTCCGCAGCTCCGCGAGGTGCCGCCCGCTCTGCCGCGCGAACGCCGCCGAGCCCTCGACCGTGCGGAGCACGAGCTCCTCCGCGACGCGGCGCGAGAAGCCGAGATGAACGCCCGCATCGACCATCGCCTCCATCAGGAGGAACACGTAGCTCGGTCCCGTGCCCGAGAGCGCGGTCGCCATATCCACGTAGCTCTCGGCCTCGACCTCGATCTCTTCGCCGAGCGCGCCGAGGATCGCCTTCGCGCGGTCGCGTTGCTCGCGATCCACCTCGCCGGTCGCCGTCCACGCGGTGACGCCCATGCCGATCTGCGCAGGCGTGTTCGGCATCGCGCGCACGATCGCGGCGTGGTCGAGCCCGTCGCGAAGCACGCCGAGCGGCGCGCCCGCGACGATCGAGATCGCGAGCTGCTCCGCGCGCAGCTCGCCGCGCAGCTCGCGGAGCACGCCTGGAAGCACCTGCGGCTTCACCGAGAGCACGATGACGTGCGCGTTCCTCACCGCTTCGACGTTCGACGCGAGCGCCTTCACGCCGAACTGCTTCGTGAGCTGGGCGCGGCGCTCCCGGCGCGGGCCTGTGACGAGCACGTGCGACGGCGGGACGAGGTGCTTCTCGAAGACGCCGCGCATCATCGCCTCGGCCATGACGCCGCCGCCGATGAACGCGAGGCGCTTTCCCTCGAGTGGCATTACGGGATTATCCGCACAAGATCGCCTTCCGCGAACACGCCGTGTGCGTCGATCCCCATCCCGTCGTACGCCCGCGGCGGGATCCCGATGTCGGCGACGACGAGCTCGCCGACGTACCGTCGCGCGCGTTCGCGGGGGAGGCCGGTCTTCGGCAGCGCGAGCGTGACCGTCATCGATGCCGCGATGACGCTGGCCGGCGTCCCGCTCGCGCTCTCGCCCGTGTCGGGATCGATCCCGGACGGCAGGTCCACGGCGACGACCGTCCCGATCCGCGCGCTCGAGACGACGGTCTCGATGACGCGCGCGACCTCGCCCCGTGGCGCGCCCCTCGCGCCGTACCCGAGGAGGCCATCGAGCAGGATGGCGGGTCCCGCGAGCGCGGTCGCGAGCTCATCGTGCTTCATGCCGGTCGTGAAACGCATCGGCACGCCGAGCTTCGTGAGGATGTCGTGCTGCAGCGCCGCGAGCGGACGGAGCTTCTCTCGGGGCGCGCTCATGAGCGCCTCGACGTCGGCGCCCCAGCCCGCGAGGTGCCGGAGCGCCGCGAGCGCGTCACCACCGTTGTTCCCGCTGCCGCAGAGCGCGGCGATGCGCATGCC
This sequence comes from Candidatus Limnocylindria bacterium, assembly GCA_036518215.1. Lineage (GTDB taxonomy): Bacteria > Chloroflexota > Limnocylindria > P2-11E > P2-11E > CF-39. The sequence goes on along the minus strand of DATDNP010000110.1, from coordinate 24,891 downwards.
CGAGACGCCGCCGGCGAAGAGCCGCGTCGCGACCGCGATCTGGTGCGCCGCGTTCTCCATGAGGACCTCGAGCGGTATGCCAAGGTCCGCCGATGCGATCCGGTCCGCCGCCGCCATCTGCGTCGCGCTCGCGGTCGGCACGCGCGAGAGGACCGGCAGCCCGTCGAGCGTCATCGGGCGGCGCGGAGCACGACCTTGAGGAGATCGAACGCCGTCGCGTCGATGCGGAACGTATCCACCACGGGTTTCGATGCGGTCCGCAGCATCTCGCGCGCGCGTGACGCGCGTGCCTCGGGCGTGCGCGTGCGCTCGAGCCACGGCTCGATCTCGACCCGGAACGCGCCGCGCGACTCGTCGGTGACGTCGAATCCGGCCTGCTCGAGAAGCTCCCGCCACCCGCGGATGGTGTGCGCGCGCACGTGGGTGTGATCGCGCGTGACCTCGAGCGTGTTGATGAAGCGGTCGAGCGCCTCGTCGTCGGGCGCGTAGTTGTCGGAGAGGATGAAGCGTCCGCCCGGCCGCAGCACGCGATGGACCTCGCGGAACGCCGCGCCCGCGTCGATGAAGTGATGTGCGGCGAGACGGCAGGTGACGACGTCGAACGATCCGTCCAGGAACGGGAGCGTCTCCGCGGGCGTGACGACGAGGAGCGCGTTCGTGATGTTCGCTCGCGCGAGCACCGTGCGCGCGCCCTCGAGCATGCCCGCTGTGGCGTCGGCGCCGACCGCGGATCTGACGCGCGGCGCGATGCGCCGGAGCGTGTGGCCGACGCCACAACCGAGGTCGAGCGCGACGTCGTCGGACTGCGGCGCCGCCCATTCGACGATGGTGTCGAGGTCCTCGCCGCTCGCGTGCGTCGGACTGTCGATATACAGGTCGGCGAGCGGGCCCCACTGCTTGCGTGTCGCGTCGAGCCGTTCGGACATTCTTTGCCCATACTGACGCCCATGCGGCTCGGGCGCTTTCAGGTCGAGATCTTCAGCGACGGCATCTTCCGGCTCGACGGCGGCGCGATGTTCGGCGTGGTACCGAAGGTGCTCTGGGAGAAGCAGAAACCCGCTGACGAGCTGAACCGCGTCGCGATGGACATGAACTGCCTCCTCATCCGCGACGCGCAGCACGTCGTCCTCGTCGAGACGGGCGGCGGTCCCAAGCTGAACGACAAGCAGAAGCGGAACTTCGGTATCGACGAGCCGCCGCGACTCCTCGACGAGCTCAAGCGGCGCGGCGTGAAGCCGGAGGACGTCACGCTCGTCGTGAACACGCACCTGCACTTCGATCACTGCGGCGGGAACACGTACCGCGACGGCGACCGGATCGTCCCGACGTTCCCGCGCGCGACGTACGTGTTCCAGCGGCTCGAGTGGGTCGACGCGAACGCGCCGAACGAGCGCACGCGCGGGTCGTATCTCGCCGACGACTTCGCGCCGCTCGAGGCGACCGGGAAGCTCGAGCTCATCGACGAGTCGGTCGAGATCCTCCCCGGAATCAGGCTCGATCGCATCCAAGGGCACACGCGCGGCACGCAAACGATCCGGGTGACCGACGGGCGGGAGACGCTCTTCTTCTCGTCGGACTTCATGCCCGACCGCCATCACCTGCCGCTCCCCTGGATCCCGTCGCAGGATCTGTATCCGCTCGACACGCTCGCGGCCAAGAAGGCGATCCTGCCGCGCGCGATCGAGGAGGACTGGATCGTCGCCTTCACGCACGACCTCCCGCGCTTCGGCCGCATCCGGCAGGAGGATGGCCGCTACCGCTTCGACGAGCTTCCCGAGTAGGGAACAGCGCTGACGGCGCCGCGGTACTAGGGGACGTGGCCGGCTCGCTTCGCCGCCAGTTCGCGTACGGCGCCCTCTCGCTGCTGCTCACGTGCCTCCTCCTTGTGTGGGTGACCGACGCGGCGATCCGTGCGGCGCCCCTCTCGAACCTCACGCTCGGCCTGCTCCTCGTCGGCCGGGAGCCGTTCCGCGACATGACGCTCCCGCAGGCGCTCGCGACCGCGGTGGGTCGGAGCGCGCTCCTCCTCGGGGCCGCGCTCGCGCTCGCGATCGCGGTCGGCGCCGTCGCCGGCGTCGCGTACGCGTTCACGTCGCACCGCTCGATCCGCGCCGTCGCCTGGACGGTCGGCACCGTCGGCAGCTCGCTCCCATCGTTCTTCTGGGCGCTGCTGCTCGAGCTCGTCGTCGTCCTCGTGTACGTGCGCACGCAGAAGCTCATCGCGCCGGTCTCGGGCGGGTTCGGCCTCGACTCGCACATCGTGCTACCCGCGGTCGCGCTCGCGATGCGACCCGCCGCATACGTGTTCCGCACGACGGCCGCCGCGCTCGACGAGGCGCGGCACGCGCCGCACGTGCTCACCGCTCTCGCGAAGGGAATAGGTCCGATGGGAGTCGCCGAGCACCACGTGATGCGCAACGCGGCGCCATCGGTGCTCGCCGGCCTCGCGCTCGCCGCGAAGACATCGCTCTCGAGCCTCGCGATCGTCGAGTACATCTTCACGTGGAACGGCGCGGGCTATGGATTCATCTTCGCGGTCGCGAAGGGTGACGTCGCGCTCGCGACGGCGATCGCGGTGATCTTCGCGATCGCACTCACGCTCCTCGGCTCGGCCGTCGCGACGACGACGAGAGCGATCGCGGTGACGGCGCGATGACGCGCGACGACATCCGTCGCTTCGCGACGAACGTACCGCTCGTGCTCGGGCTGGCGGGCGCGCTCGTGCTCGCCGCCGTCGCGCTCTTCGGATCGCAGCTCGCGAGCGCCGATCCGAACGCGCAGCACATCGTCATCTTCTTCCCGGGTGGCCGGTTCCTCATCCCGCCGACGCCGCCCGACCAGTACTACCCGCTGGGGACGGATCCGCTCGGGCGCGACCAGCTCTCGCGCGTCCTGTACGGCGCGCGGCTCACCTTCACGGTCGTGCTGCTCGCGCTCGCGATGCGCGCGTCGCTCGCGATCGCGCTCGGCCTCATCGCGGGATGGCGCAGCGGCATCGTCGATCGCGTCGTCCTCCTCGTCACGAACGCGGTGAGCGGCATCCCGCAGCTCCTCCTCGCGCTGCTCATCGCGGTGTGGCTGCGGGATCAGGCCATCCTCGGGTTCGTCGTCGCGCTCGGGCTCGTCGGCTGGGCCGAGGGCGCGCAGTTCGTGCGCGGCGAGGTCCGTCGCATCCGGTCGCAGCCCTACGTCGAGGCAGCGCGCGCCCTCGGCGGCCGCACGAGCGGCCTGCTCAGGCGGCACGTGCTCCGGGGCCTCGGCCCGCAGCTCTTCGGCCTGCTGTCCCTCGAGGCCGGATCGACGCTGCTCCTCCTCGCGGAGCTCGGCTTCCTCGGGGTCTTCATGTCCGGCGGCGCATTCCTCGTGGACGCGCAGAACCGCCCGATCCTTCCGGCGCGCGATCGCGCGCCGGAGTGGGGGCAGATGCTCGCCGGCGCGCAGCAGTACGCCTTTCACGACCAGTACGTCGCGTTCGTCCCGGGCGTCGTCGTCGGTCTCGCCGTGTTCGTGTTCAACCTCCTCGGCGAAGGCGTGCGTGGCGCGACCGACCCGTTCTCGATGCTCTCGCTCTCGCCACGGGCGCTCGGAGCGCTCGGCCGTGGGACGCTCGCCGTCGCGCTCGTGAGCGCTGCGTTCTTCGGGATCAGCGAGGCCCGCGCGACGACGCTCTCGTTCGACGACGCGCTCCATCTCGCGGAGGCGTCGATCGCGAAGGTCGAGCCCGGCGCGCCGCTCGTCGCCGCGGTCGTGAGCCTCCGCTCCGATGCGCACGCGCTCGAGCGTCCGGCGAAATACAACTTCTACTTCCGCTCGAACGGTCCGACCCCGTACTGGCGGGTCGGCTTTCCCGACGCGGACCAGAACGCGACGGAGACGAAGCGCGACGTGGAGGACGGCATCCCTCTCGACACGCTCCCGTCGCTCGACACGACGCGGCCGGTGGAGTGGCACGTCGCGCTCGGCGTCGCCGAAACGGAGGGCGGCGCGCAATACCGTGCGTCGCTACGCACGTGGCTGATCCGCGTGGTGCTCGCGCGCGATCCGGCGACCGGCGACGTGTATTACCGGACGATGTACACGAGCGGTTCGGCCGTCGCCCCGACGATCGACTCATTCGTCGATGCGGCGACCGGCGCGCCGGCCAGCGCGCGGCTTCGCGACGCGACGATGCGCCAGCGCGCACAGGACGCGCTCGGTGGTCCGATCGCGCTCGTATCGGCGAACATGTTCTGGCGGAACGCGGGGGATCCGAACGGTGGCTTCGGCGCGGCGTTGCCCTTCCAGGTGACGTATGGGTTCGTCCGCGCCGATCTGCCGGACGACCGCCGCGTTGTCACGGTCTTCTTCGCGCAGTCGTCGCAGTCGCAGCCGTTCGTGAGCACGCCGCAGCAGCGCCCCGGCGTCATCGACGTCCCGGTCGACCTCCAGGCCGCGTTCGATCGAGTCGAGGAGAGCGGCGGGAGCTCCGTCCGTGCGGGCAAGGGCTGGTCGGCGAGCGCATTCATTCAGCGCCAGAGCGGTCGCGTCGTCGTGCTCGTCTCGTACCAGCTCTTCCCGAGCACGACGGCGACGTTCGTGTACGACCCCGCGACGGGCGAGGTGACACGCACCCAGTGAGCGTCCGCATCGCGCGCTACCTCGACGGCGCACGCACCGCCACCGGTCATGCCGTGATCGTCGACGTCTATCGCGCGTTCACGACCGCGGCGTTCTGCGTCGCCGCCGGCGCGCGTGAGGTCATCCTCGTGGCCGACCACGAGCAGGCGCTCGCGCTGAAGCGCGACGACCCGTCCCTCTTCCTCACCGGCGAGATCGGCGGCAGGCCGATCCCGGGATTCGACGCCGGCAACTCGCCGTCGCAGATCCTGCCGCTCGATCTGGCGGACCGGCGCGTCGTGCAGCGGACGTCGTCGGGAACGCAGGGCGTCGTCGCCGCGACCAAGGCGGACGCCATCCTCCTCGGGAGCTTCGTCATCGCCGACGCGACGGTGCGCTACCTCGCGTCCCGCGCGAACGACGTGACCGTCGTGTCGATGGGGGAGCGGGGCGCGCACGAAGCGAGCGAGGACGATGCCTGCGCGGCGTACCTCGCGGCGCGACTTTCAGGCGAACGTCCCGATGTCGCGCGCACGATCGCGGCGCTGTGGGAGCGAGAGCGCGCGGAGTGGCCCGAGTGGTTCCCGCGCCGTGACGCGGAGCTCGCGTGCGAGGTCGACCGCTTCGACTTCGCGCTGCCGGTCACGCGCGAGAGGGATCTGCTGGTCGCTCGCCCGAGCCGCTAGCCCCGCCGAGCACGGCTGCCACGGCCGCGTAGAGCGACTCGAGGTCGAAGGGTTTCGCGAGGAGCGCCGTCGCCTGAAGCTCCGCGAGCCGCGGATTCCGGCTATCGACCGCCGAGAGGACGACGACCGGGATGTTCGGATACGTCGCGAGCAGCGCCTTGCGGAACTCGAATCCGTCGAGGACCGGCATCCAGAGGTCGAACACGATCGCGTCGGGATCGGTGTGCGGGATGAGCGCGAGTGCGTCGGCCCCGTTCGTGGCCATCGACACGTCGTAGCCCTCGAGCGTGAGCGCGTCGGCGATCGTGAGCCGGAGCTGCGGCTCGTCGTCGACGACGAGGATGCGGCGCCGGCGCGCTCGCGTGCCCACGCGCCGAGGATACCGGCCATCCGAGCGACCGCCGGCACGCGCCGCGCGGGCCTCGCGGCTCGCTTCGGCCTCTCGGGCTAGTGTGTCGGCGTGCCCCTTCGGGTCCTCATCACCGGCATCACCGGGTTCGCGGGCAGCCATCTCGCCGAGCGACTCGTTCCCGCAGGCGTCGAGGTGCACGGCCTCGCCTTCGAGGAGCCGCCGTTCCCGCACCTCGCCGCGGTCGCGGACCGCGTGCGGGTGCACAAGGGCGACATCACGCATCTCGAAGAGGTGCGCGCGGCCCTCGCGGCGGCGCGCCCCGACGTCGTCGTTCACCTCGCCGGCCAGGCGGTGCCGACGCTCGCCGCGAAGGATCCCGTCGGTGCGGTACGGGTGAACGTGCTCGGGACGTCGGCGGTGCTCGCGGCCGTCGACGAGCGGCCGGCCACGCGCGTCGTGCTCGCGTCGAGCGCCGAGGTGTACGGCGATCCCGGGACGCGCCTCGTCACCGAAGACACGCCCATCCGACCGCGGAATCCGTACGCCGCGACGAAGCTCGCCGCCGAGGCGCTCGCGCGCGAGATCGGAGACCGCGGCGAGCGTACCGTCGTCATCCTTCGTCCGACGAATCAGATCGGCGCGCGACAGCATCCGGGCCTCGCGGCGTCGGCGTTCGCGAAGCAGGTGGCGGAGGCCGAGGCGGGTGGCGACGCGGTCGTCCGCCACGGGAGCCTCACGGCGAAGCGTGACTTCCTCGACGTGCGCGACATGGCAGACGCCTACGCGCGCGCGGCCGAGATCACCGAGAAGGGAACGCACGTCTTCAACGTCGGCACCGGTCGTGCGGTGTCGATCGCGGAGATCCTGCGGTTGCTCATCGGTCTCTCGCACGTTCCCCTGCGGGACGAGCTCGACAGCTCGCGCGTGCGGAGCGGGACGGAGACCGACTTCGCGATCGACGCGACGCGGTTCCGCGAGCGCACCGGGTGGGCGCCGCGCACGCCGCTCGAGACGTCGCTGCGGGACCTTCTCGATTACTGGCGCGCTCAAGTGCGGCAGGAGGTGCGAGCCTGAACATTCAATTCGGGACGGATGGCTGGCGCGCGGGGATCGCGGACGCGTACACGTTCGACGCGGTGCGCGTGTGCTCGCAGGCGGTCGCCGAATGGGTCCAGAAGACGGGCGAGGCCGATCGCGGCGTGATCATCGGCTACGACCGCCGCTTCCGGTCGGAGCACTTCGCGCAGGCCGCGGCCGAGGTCGTCGCCGCGCACGGCATCCACGTCTTCCTCGCGACCGCCGCCGCGCCGACCCAGTCGTTCTCCTACGCGACGATGCGCAAGAAGGCGAAGGCCGGGATCGTCATCACCGCGAGCCACAACCCGTGGACGGACAACGGCTTCAAGGTGAAGGAGGAGACCGGCGCGGCCGCGTCGCCCGATGTGCTGAAGCAGCTCGAGGCCATCATCGGCCCGCTCGAGTCGACGCCCGAGAAGGTGCGGCGGATGAAGTTCGACGACGCGAAGGCCAAGGGGCTCGTCGAGATGTTCGACCCCGCGCCCGACTACCTCGCGCGCGTCGCCGAGCTCTTCGACCTCGAGGCGTTCAAGGGCGCCGGCTACACGATCGTGTGCGAGCCGCTCTTCGGGAGCGCCGCGGGGTACTTCCCACGCCTCATCGGCGGCGGGAAGACGAAGATCGTCGAGCTGCACTCGGAGCGAAATCCGTTCTTCGGGGGCGTGAACCCCGAGCCGATCCCGCCGAACATCGACGAGTTCCTCGCACGCATCCCGAAGGAGCGCGCGGATGTCGGCCTCGCCGTCGACGGCGACGCCGACCGCGCCGGCATGGGTGACGAGAACGGGAAGTTCGTCACGACGCTCACCGTCTATGCGCTCCTCATGTGGTACCTGCTCGAGATCCGCAAGCTGCGCAAGCCCGTCGTGAAGACGGTGAACATGACGTCGATGTGCGATCGGCTCGGCGAGAAGTACGGGGTGCCGGTGTACGAGGTGCCGGTGGGCTTCAAGTACATCGGTCCGAAGATGCAGGAGACCGGCGCGATGATGGGCGGCGAGGAGTCCGGAGGCTTCGGGTTCGCGATGCACCTGCCCGAGCGGGACGGCATCGTCGCCGATCTCTTCCTCCTCGACTTCATCCACCAGACGAAGAAGAAGCCCTCGCAGCTCATCGCCGAGCTCATGGCGCAGTTCGGGCCGTCCTTCTACCTGCGGCGGGATCTGCACCTGGAGGCGGCGACGTACGGCAAAGAGAAGGTCGAGATCATGAAGCGGCTCGACGCTGCGCAGCCGCGCGAGCTCGCGGGTCATACGGTGAAGCGCATCGTGCCGCTCGACACGAAGGACGGCGTGAAGTTCTTCGTGGACGACGGCTCGTGGCTTCTCGTGCGGCTCTCGGGGACCGAGCCGCTCGTCCGGGTGTACACCGAGACGCGCGCGGAGCGAGAGGTGAAGCCGATGCTCGATGCCGGCGAGAGGATGGTGCGTGGTGCCTAGCACGACCGTTGACACATCGGTGATCGAGTCGGTCGAGAAGATCCGCCAGGCGGATCCCGGGAACATGCTCGACCGCATCAAAGACCTCGCGACGCAGGTGCGCGACGCGTGGAAGATCGCGCAGGCCGCGAAGATCCCGCCGGCGTACGCCGACGTGCGCAACATCACCGTCACGGGGATGGGTGGCTCCGCGATCGGCGGCGATCTCGCGGCGGCGCTCATGTCCGGCGAGCTCAAGATCCCGATGACCGTGCACCGCGACTACGGCCTCCCCGCGTACGTCGGGCGCGACTCGCTCGTCATCGCGTCCTCCTACTCGGGCAACACCGAGGAGACGCTCTCGGCGTTCGACGAGGCGCAGAAGCGCGGCGCGAAGGTGCTCGTCCTCACGACCGGCGGGAAGATCAGCGAGCTCGCGAAGGGCGCGAACTATCCCGTGGTGACGTTCTCGTACAAGGCACAGCCGCGCGCTGCGCTCGGATACTCGCTCGCGCTCGTCCTCGGGTGCCTCAGCCGGATGGGCTTCGTGCGCGATCTCGCCCGCGACGTGGACGCCGCGCTCGCCGACCTCGCGAAGCTCGAGGAGCGCGTGCACGAAGGCGCACGCACGAACGACGCGAAGAAGATGGCGGCGGAGCTCTTCGGCCGGATCATCGTCGCGTACGGCGCCGGCGTCATGGGCGTCATGGCGCGGCGCGTGAAGGGCCAATGGAACGAGAACGCGAAGAACTGGTCGGCGTTCGACGTCATGAGCGAGCTGAACCACAACGCGGTCGTCGGCTTCCCGCACCCGCCGATCGCAAGAGACGCGCTCACCGTGCTGCTCCTGCGGAGCGACCGCGACAATCCGCGGCACAAGATCCGCTTCGACGTCACTGCGGAGCTGCTCGACCGCGCGGGCGTGCCGCACAAGACCCTGAAGTTCGACGGGCAGAGCATGCTGTCAGAAGTGCTGCAGATGACGATGTTCACCGACTACGTGTCCTTCTATCTGGCGCTCCTGAACGGCGCGGACCCGTCGGAGGTGAAGTCGATCGATTACCTGAAGGATCGGTTGGCCAAAAGCTAATCCGCCACTACGAGACGACGTTCCACTACTGCCCGCACGACGGCACGAAGCTCGTACCGACGCGGATCGATGGCCGGGATCGGCCCACGTGCCCGGTGTGCGGGTTCGCGGACTTCATGCACGTGCAGATCGGCGCGAACACGATCGTCGAGCGCGAAGGCGAGGTGCTCCTCGTCCGCCTCAACTACGGTCCGCGGGACGGCCGCTGGGCGCTCCCCGGCGGTCTCGTCGAGGCGGAGGAGACGCCGTTCGAGGCCGCGATCCGCGAGACCGAGGAGGAGACCGGCTTCACGGTCGAGCTCGACGGCCTGCTCGCGACGTGGATGCGTCCGGCGTTCCCGATCCTCGTCGTGATCTACCGCGCGCACATCACGGGAGGAGATCTCCGCGTCGCGCCCGATGAGGCATCGGAGGCGCGCTTCTTCCCACGCGACAGCCTGCCGTCGCTCGAGGAGCTCGCGTGGCCCTCGACGGCGCACGGTCTCGACGCGTGGCGCGCGTACGAGCCGCCGCGACCCTGATACCGCTCCGACGTCACCCGGCCGAGGGAGAGTTCGCGTCCGCGCCTGCCCGACAGCATCCGTCTCCAACGGCGGGACGTAGTGGGGAGTGGGATGAGGGAATTCGGTCAGGACGGACTGAGTCCGGTGGCGCGATTCTCGATCGCGCTCGGCGCGGTGCTCGCCGCGACCGCGATCGTCCTCTCCGCCGGCACGGCGGCGCTCATGTCTCGCTACGTCGCCGATGAGACGACCTCATTCACACAGGAGGCGGTCGCGAGCCACTTCGGAACGGTGTTCAGCGACGACGTGTTCTCGCGCGGCCTCTCGTCCGACGAGCTGAAGCAGCTCACCACCTTCGTCACATTCCACTTCTCGATCTACAACGTCGTCGCGACGCAGTTCTACGACCGCGACGGCACGCTCGTGTTCTCCTACGACGCGAGCGAGATCGGCAGGCGCATCGACCCCGCGACGCTGCCGCCGCTGCGGGACGCCCTCGCCGGTATGCGGTCGTCGTCGCGCACGACGATCGTGGCCGACGCGCGCCTCGCCGTCCCCGGGCAGACCGGACGCGGCGCGCCGCTCGACATGACGCATCAGATGGCCGACGGGATGACCGCCGCTGCGAGCCTCGCGCCGGGCCTCTCGCGTATCTCCGCGCTCGAGTCGTGGGTGCCCGTCGGCCAGAACGGCCAGATCGTCGGCGCCGTGGTCGTGTGGCGCGACATGGACGCCATAGACGCCGCGCTGCAGCGGATCCAGCTGACGATCGCGGGGATCATCGCCTGCGCCGCGCTCCTCCTCTGGCTCGTCCTTCGCGGCGTGTACGTGCGATCGTCGAAGCAGATCGTGTCGCAGGCGAAGGCGCTCGAGACCGCGCTCGCCGAGCGCGAGCGCACGTACGACACGACGCTGCAGGCGCTCGCGAACGCGCTCGACGTCCGCGACAGCGAGACGGGCGGCCACAGCGAGCGCGTGCTCCATTACATGGAGCTCATCACGCGCGAGCTCGGCATCGGCGGCCAGGATGCGGCGTTCCTCCGCCGTGGCGCGCTCCTCCACGACATCGGGAAGATCGGCGTGCCGGACAACATCCTGCGCAAGCCGGCGGCGCTCTCCGAGTCGGAGTGGGCGACGATGCGCAAGCATCCCGAGTTCGGCGCGCGGATCATCGCCGACATCCCATTCCTCCAGGACGTCTCGAAGATCGTCCGTCACCACCACGAGCGCTGGGATGGGAAGGGCTATCCGGATGGCCTCGCGGGCGAGGAGATCCCGGTCGGCGCGCGCATCTTCGCCGTTGCCGACTCATTCGACGCGATGACGAGCGACCGTCCCTACCGACGCGGCATGAGCGTCGCGGCAGCGTGCGCGGAGATCGCGCGGTGCCGGGGCACGCAGTTCGACCCGACCGTCGCGGACGCGTTCCTTCGCATCCAGCAGGACCGCCTCGCGGACGTCGCCGACGACGCGCCGCACGCGCATCCCGTCGCGATCGCCGGCTGATAGCCCGCTGAGCGGCCCCTTCAAATGGCCCACTTTTCTGTGGCGAGGCGACGAGAAAAGGTCGCGGCGTACTATCCAAAGACCGGCGCCAGCCGGCAAAGACGGAGTGGTGGAGGAGTCGCATGTACTCAGGCCTCATCTCCAAGATCGAGAAGGCGAAGCGGTACGCCGAAGAGCCCGAGCGGATCACCTTCGATTCCCTGGACGTCCGATTCCGCGGCGACAACGGCACGCATCGCGTATCTCTCAAGGGCGATGAATGGACCTGCGAGTGTGATCACTTCCATACGACCGGCCTCTGCGCGCACGTCATGACCATGCAGCGCGTCTTCGCGAGCCACCTGAACGAAGAGGCCCGATACACGACGGAGCACGTCGTCCCGGCCTAGTCGTTCGGCACAACTTCATAACGCGGGTCTTCCAGCGAAGCCGGTGAGATTCCGGCAGGGTCGCGCCACCGTGAAGAGCAGCGTCTCGAACTCGGGTCGCCTGGTCGCCCCGCACGCGGCCAACACACCTTCGCGTGAAAGGGGTGCGCCTCATGACCCGGCGACTCGCGACCCTGCTCGGTGTCCTCGTCCTCCTCCTCTCGGCGTGCGGCGGCGCTACGACGCTGCCCTCGTCCCCGCCGACCGCCAGCGCGACGGCCTCGCCCACGGCGGCAGCGTTCCCGGCGAGCCTCAGCGACTTCCAGGGCCGCTCCGTCACCGTGAACGCTCGGCCGACGCGCATCGTCTCGATCGGGCCATCGATCACTGAGTTCCTGTTCGCGCTCGGCGCGGGCGACCGCGTCGTCGGCGTCGACGAGTTCTCGGACGAGCCCGCCGCCGCGAAGCAGATCGACAAGGTCGGCGGCGTGAAGGTGAACGTCGAGAAGGTCGTCTCGCTCAAACCCGATCTCGTCCTCACCGTGAAGTTCTCCGACGGCACGATCGAGAGCCTCGTCTCGGCCGGCCTCACCGTCCTCGTCGTCGACCCGCAGAGCATCGCGGACGTGTCCCGCACCGCGGTGCTCGTCGGCAAGGCGGTCGGTGCCGACGGCGCGAAGCTCTCGAGCGCGATCGATGCGCAGCTGAGCTCGGTGAAGGAGAAGGTCGCCTCGGCGACCGCCAAGCCGCGCGTCTTCCACGAGGTGGACGCGAGCGATCCGACAAAGCCCTTCACCGTCGGACCCGGCTCCTACATCCAGGACCTCATCGTGCTCGCGGGCGGGACGAACGTGGCCGCGAACGCGGGCTCGGCATACCCGCAGCTCTCGCTCGAGGAGGTCGTGAAGGACGATCCCGAGGTCATCGTCCTCGGCGACGCCGACTACGGCACGACGCCGGACCAAGTCGCGGCGCGACCGGGATGGTCGGCGATCACCGCGGTGAAGAACAAGAAGATCTTCGGGGTCTCCGACAGCCTCGTCTCGCGCCCCGGACCGCGCGTCGGCGACGCCGCGCTCGCGTACGCGAAGCTCCTCCATCCGGAGGTCTTCCGCTGACCCGCGTCGTCCTCGTGCTCGCGGTCCTCGCGGCGGCGCTCCTCGTGAGCGTCGCCGCGGGGGTCGTGTTCGGCGCCGTGCCGCTCTCGCCCGGCGAGCTCGCGAACGCGCTCCTCGGGCGCGGCGACGCGGCGAACGCGACGATCGTCCGCGACCTCCGTCTCCCGCGCGTGCTCGCGGCCGCGCTCGTCGGCGGCGCGCTCGCCGTCGCCGGCGCGCTGCTGCAGGGCATGCTGCGCAATCCGCTCGCGGATCCGTACGTGACCGGCGCCTCGGCCGGTGGCGCGCTCGGCGCGATCGCGGCACTCGCGCTCCTCGCGTCGGCGCCGTCGGCCGTCGTTCCGCTCGCGGCATTCGTCGGCGCGCTCGCCTCGGTCGCCCTCGTCTGGCGCATGGCGCGTCTCGGCGGGCGCACGACGATCCTCACCGTGCTCCTCGCCGGGATCGTGCTCACGTCGTTCGTCGGTGCGGTCGTCACGCTCATCATCGTCGCGAGCGATCGGCTCTCGCTTCGACTGCGCGCCCTCCTCGATGTCCTCGTCGGCGGCGTCTCCGTCCGCGACCCGCTCGAGCTCGCCGCCGCCGCCGCCGTCATCGGCGTCGCCGTCGTCGCCGCGATCGCGCTCGCGCCGCGCGTCGACGCGTACGCCTTCGGCGAGGAGACCGCCGCGACGCTCGGCATCGACACGGAGCGCACGACCGCGGCGGTCCTCGTGACGACCGCGCTGCTCGCGGGCGCGGCGGTCGCCCTCGCGGGCCTCGTCGCGTTCGTCGGGCTCGTCGTGCCGCATGCGGTGCGCGGCGCGCTCGGCGCGCGCCATCGGCCGCTCGTCCTCGCGTGCTTCCTCGCGGGCGCGACCGCGCTCGTGCTCGCGGATCTCGGCGCGCGCGTCGCGCTCGCCCCGGCGGAGCTGCCCGTGGGCGTCATCACCGGCGCGATCGGTGGACCGTTCTTCCTGTTCCTGCTCGTGCGCTCGCGGCGGGTCGCCGCATGAGCCTCGTCGCGGCCACCGGCGTCGTGGCGGGGTACGGCGCGCGCGAGGTCCTCCACGGGTGCGACGTCGCCGTCGATGCCGGCGAGGTCGTGGCCGTCGTCGGGCCGAACGGGGCGGGGAAGTCGACGATCGTCCGCGTCCTCGCGGGCCTCGTGCGTCCGCGCGACGGCGAGGTCACCGTCCGCGGGCGGCGCATCGACACGCTGTCGCGCGCGGAGATCGCGCGCGAGGTCGCCGTCGTGCCGCAGGCGTTCGAGACGCTCTTCCCGTTCACGGTGCGCGAGATCGTCGCGCTCGGCCGCACCGCGCGGCTCGACGCCTTCGGCCGCGGCTCGGCGGACGATCGCGAGGCGATCGCGCGCGCGATCGACGCGCTCGAACTCGAGTCGCTCGCGGATCGGCCGATCGACGCGATCAGCGGCGGCGAGCGGCAGCGCGTCGTCCTCGCGATGGCGCTTGCGCAGGAGACGCCGGTGCTCCTGCTCGACGAGCCGACCGTCCATCTCGATCCCGCGCATCAGCTCGCGACGATGCGTCTTGTCGGTCGGCTCGCTCGGGAGCGCGGTCTCGCCGTTTTCGCCGTCGTGCACGACCTCAACCTCGCCGCCCTCGCGGACCGCATCGTCGTGATCGCGGATGGACGCGTCGTGCGCGACGGCGACCCGCTCGCGGTCCTCGAGCCGGCGCTCGTGCGCAGTGTCTTCGGCGAGGGCTGGACGGTCATGCGGCGCGATGGGCGTCCCGTGATCGTGCCCTCGCTCGGCGCCGAGCGCACGACGACGATGCGCGTCGGCTAGCCTCTCGCCATGCCGCGCAGCGGCATCCGCCTCGCGATCCCGTTCGCCGTCGCGGTCGCCGCGTTCGGCCTCGCATTCGGTGCCCTCGCGCGGACGATGGGTATGACCACGCTCATGGTCTTCGTCATGTCCGCGCTCACGTTCGCGGGCTCGGCGCAGTTCGCCGCGATCTCCGTGCTCCGCGACGGCTCCGCCGCGGCGGCCATCCTCGCGGCGATCCTGCTGAACGGCCGCTACCTTCCGATGGGCATCGCGTCGGCGTCCGCGATCCGCGGACCCTGGTGGCGACGCCTGCTGCTCGCGCAGCTCGTGGTCGACGAGTCGTGGGCGATCGGCCATCGCGGCGACGGGACGTTCGACCCGCGGCGGCTCCTCGGCGCCGGCGCGCTCCTCTACGCCGCGTGGGTCGTGTCCACGGTCGTCGGCTCGATCGCCGGTGCGTTCCTCGGAGATCCGCACACGCTCGGTCTCGATGGCGCGTTCCCGGCGCTCTTCCTCGCGCTCATGTGGACGCAGATCCACGACCGCCGCGGCGCGCTCGCGGCGGCGCTCGGCGCCGCCATCGCCATCGTCACGACGCCGTTCGCGCCACCGGGCGTCCCGATCATCGCCGCGACGCTCGCGTGCCTCATCGGGCTCGTGCGATGAGCACGACATGGCTCGTCGTCCTTGCGGTCGGTGCGGCGACGGTGCTCATCAAGGGCGCGGGGCCGGTGCTGCTCGGCGGCCGTGCGCTGCCCGGCAGGCTGACGACGCTGCTCCGTCTCCTCGCGCCGGCGGTCCTCGCCGCGCTCGTCGCGACACAGGTGGTCGTCTCGGGGTCGCGTCTCGTCGTCGACGAGCGCCTGCTCGCGCTCGCCGTGGCGTTCGTCGCGCTGCTCCTGCGGGCGCCGGTCCTCGTCGTCGTCATCCTCGCTGCGCTCGTGACGGCGCTCGCGCGGCTCGTGACTTCGGGCTAGGCCCCTTCCGCGGTCACCTCGAGCGGCGCGCTCCAGCCCCAGTCCCACGAGGTGAGCTCGTCGATGAGCGCGTGGTGCGTCAGGTCGAGCGTGATCGGCGTCACGCTGATCTTCCCCGCGCGAACGGCCGCGACGTCGGTGCCCTCCTCGGCGTCCTCGCTCACGGCCGGTCCGCCGACCCAGTAGTACGGGTTCCCGTACGGGTCGAGGCGTTCGATGAGCTGATCGCGGTAGTTGCGCTTGCCGAGCCGAGTCACCTCGACGCCCGCGATCTGGTCGCGCGGCACCGCGGGCACGTTCACGTTGAGGAGCGAGTCGGGATGGAACCCGCGCCCGAGGATGTTGCGCGCGAGGAGCGCCGCGAACGACGCCGCGGGGCCGTAGTCGACGTCGCCGCCGAACGCGCCGATCGAGATCGCGATCGAGGGGATGTTCGAGAGCAGGCCCTCCATCGCGGCCGCGACCGTGCCCGAGTAGGTGATGTCGTCGCCCATGTTCGCGCCGCGGTTGATGCCGCTCACGACGAGGTCGGGCCGATGCTTGAGGAATCCGAGCGCCGCGAGCCGCACGCAGTCCGTCGGGGAGCCGTCCGTCATGTACGCGCTACGGCCGTCGCGCAGCTTCGTGCTGCGGACGCGGAGCGGGCGGAACAGCGTGATGCTGTGGCTCGCGCCGCTCCAGTTCCGCTCGGGCACGATGATCTCGACCTCGCCGACCGCGCCGAGCGCCGCCGCGAGCGGCATGAGCGCGTCCGCGTCGATGCCGTCGTCGTTCGTGATGAGGATGTGCCGCTCGGTCATCCGGTGCCCTCGGGCACCTCGGCCTCCCCCGGTCTTCCGATCGTGAGATCCCACGCGTAGTGGACGAACGTGTTGAGGATGCCCGCGACCGGCATCGCGAGGACGACGCCCCAGAAGCCGGCGACGCGGGCGCCGAGGAGGAGCGCGAAGAACACGAAGAGCGGATGGATCCCGATGCTCGCGGACATGATGCGCGGGCCGATGACGTTGAGGACGATCTGCTGGAGCACCAGCATCGCGATGAAGACCCAGAGGAGCCGGTCGGGAGCGCCGACCGCCGCCACGGCGAGCACGGGCACCATCGCGATGATCGGTCCGAAGAACGGGATGATCATCGTGAGACCGGAGACGACGGCGAGCACTCCCGCGAATGGAACGGAGAAGATCGCGAGGACGATGAACGTCGCCACGGCGTAGAGCGTGCCGAGGAGGAGCGAGCCGCGGATGAATCCGCCGAAGGAGCGATCGGCGCTCTCGCGGAAGAGCTCCGCCTCGCGGCGCCGGTCGAGCGGAAGACGCACCAGGAACCGTCGCCAGAGCTGATCGCCATCGATGAGCATGAGGAACGCGATGATGAGCACGAGCGTGAGGTTGAAGAAGACGCCGGCCGTCGCGGAGATGACGCCGAGGATGTCGGCGGCGTACGCGCCCGCGATCGCGCCGATGCGCTGCGGCAGCGTTCCATACAGGTCGGTGAGGTCGACCTTGATGCCGAAGGACGCGAGCGTCTGTTGGGCGTCGAGGACGGCCTGACCCGCGCGGTCGCCGTACTCGGGCGCGCGCGTGATGAGGTCCGCGAGCTGTTGCGAGAGCGGCGGCACGACGAGGCCGCCGACCGCCGCGAGGAAGATGCCGATCAGGATGTACACGACGACGACGGAGAACGTGCGGTCGAGCGGCGTCGCCTCGTCGATCCGGGTCACGAGCGGCGCGAGGAGATACGCGACCGCCCACGCCGCGAGGAAGACGAGGAGCACGTCGGCGACGACGCCCACGGCCTGCCACACGAGCACGAAGATCTGGATGGAGAGGAAGACCGCGAACAACACGGCGACGATGCGCAGGAGCCGAAGGTCGCTCTCCGTGGGCCGCATCTCGCCACATGCTAGGGCGGCGATACCATCGCCGGGTGCCCGCCGGTCCGTCGCTCATCGAGCGCTACGCCGCGCATCTCCCCGTCACGCCGAAGACCCCGCGTCTCACGCTCGGCGAGGGCGGGACGCCGCTGCTGCGCGCGCGGTGGCTGGAGCGCGAGTGCGGCATCGACGAGGTGTGGCTCAAGGTCGAGGGAGCGAACCCGACCGGTTCATTCAAGGACCGCGGCATGGTCGTCGCGGTCGCGAAGGCGCTCGAGGAGGGCTCGCGATCGGTGCTCTGCGCCTCGACGGGGAACACGGCGGCGTCCGCCGCGGCGTACGCGGCGCGCGCCGGACTGCCGTGCACCGTCGTGCTCCCCGCCGGATACGTCGCGCTCGGGAAGCTCGTCCAGGCGATCGCGTTCGGCGCGCGCATCGTCGCCGTGCGCGGCGCGTTCGACGCCGCGCTCGCCGTCGTGCGTGAGCTCGCGTCCAGTGGCGAGGCGACGCTCGTGAACAGCGTGAACCCCTATCGCATCGAAGGGCAGAAGACCGCGGCGTTCGAGATCTGCGAGACGCTCGGCGACGCGCCCGACGCGCTCTTCATCCCGGTGGGCAACGCCGGGAACATCACGGCGTACTGGAAGGGCTTCGTCGAGGCAGCGGCGAGCGGCATGGTGCGCGGGCGCCCGAAGATGCATGGCTTCCAGGCCGAAGGTGCCGCGCCGATCGTGCGCGGCGCACCCGTCGCCGAGCCGCACACCGTCGCGACGGCGATCCGGATCGGCGCACCGGCGTCGTGGGAGAGCGCCGTCCGCGCGCGCGACGAATCGGGCGGCGCCATCGAGGCCGTGAGCGACGACGAGATCATGGCCGCATACCGCGACGTCGCGCGGAACGAGGGCATCTTCTGCGAGCCGGCGAGCGCCGCGTCGATGGCGGGGCTGCGCAAGCGCGCGGGAGCGGACGCGACGAAGGGCCTGCGCCGCGTCGTGTGCGTCCTCACGGGGAACGGGCTGAAGGATCCGGACGCCGCGCGGTCGCTCGCGGGAGAGCTCACCGAGGTCGAGGCCTCCGCGGACGCCGTCCGTCGCGTGCTCGCGCTGTCATGAAGGTCCGGGTCCCCGCATCGAGCGCGAATCTCGGGCCCGGCTTCGATTCCTTCGCCATCGCACTGCCGCTCCTCGCGGAGTTCGAGCTTCGGCCGGCGCGATCGTGGTCGGTGACCGGCGATGGCGTCCCGACCGGCGACGACAACCTCTTCGTCGTCGCGGCGCGCGCGGCGGCAAGCGCGGCGGGCGAGGATCTCTCGCCGCAGCACGTCGAGCAGCGCTCGGCGATCCCGCTCGCGCGCGGCCTCGGATCGAGCGCGGCCGCGATCGTCGGCGGCGCCGTCGCCGCGAACGCGCTCCTCGGCGAGCCGCTCGATCGGCGCTCGCTCCTGCGGGTCGCGACGGACGTCGAGGGACATCCCGACAACGTCGCGGCGGCGCTGTACGGGGGCCTCACCGTCGCGCTCCCCGAGCCCGACGGCCCGGTCGCCACGCGCATCGTGTTCCCGAAGACGTGGCGCGTCTGCGTCTTCGTGCCCGGCGTGCCGCTCTCGACGGAGAAGGCGCGCGGCGTGCTGCCGTCGCAGGTGTCGCGCGACGACGCCGTGTTCAATCTCTCGCACGCCGCCGCGCTCGTCGCCGCGGTCCTTCGTGGCGACGGCGCGCTCCTCTCGCTCGCGATGCACGACAAGCTCCATCAGTCCGCCCGCACGGGCCTTGTGCCCGCGCTCGCCGAGATCATCGCCGCCGCACGAGACGCGGGCGCGTTCGGTGCGGCGCTCTCGGGTGCGGGTCCGAGCGTCCTCGCGATCGCCCCCGTGCGTCTCGCGCCGCGCGTGTGCTCGGCGATGGAGGAGACCGCGATCGCGCACGACGTCGCAGGTCGCTGCCGGGTGCTCCGCGTGCGCGCGGCCGGCGCGCAGGTGACGGCGCGGTGACGAGCGGCGGCGCGGTGCGCGTGCCTTCCTTCGGCGCGCTCGTCGACGTCGCCGAGAGGCGCATGCGCGAGCTGCACGTGCCCGGCGTCGCGCTCGCGATGATCGCCGACGGTCACGAGGAGTCGGCCGGGCTCGGGGTCGCGGATGTGCGGCGTCCTCGTGCGGTCACGGCGGACACGGTCTTCAGCATCGCCTCGATCACGAAGACGTTCACCGCGGGAACGCTCGCTGCGTTCGCGCGCGAACGTCTCATCTCGCTCGACGATCCGGTACGCCGCTGGGTGCCCCGCTTCCGCCTCGCCGACGCGAGCGCGACCGAGCGCGTCACGATCCGACATCTCCTCACGCACACCGGCGGATGGGTCGGTGAGGAGCTGCCCGCGCCGATCGACGGCGACGATGCGCTTACGCGTGCCGGCGAAGCGTGCGCGCGCATGCGGCAGGTGACGACGCCGGGAGAGCTCTTCTCGTACAACAACGTCGGATTCATCGTCGCCGGCGCCGCGATCGAGGGCGTCACGCGGGAGCCGTACGAGACGGTCGTCGGCGAGCGCATCCTCCGCCGGCTCGGCATGACGCGCAGCGCCTTCGCCTTCCCGAGCGACGAGGACGTCGCCGCGGAGCACACCGTGCGTGACGACGCACCGGCGGTGATCGAGGGATGGCCGACAGCGCGCTCGTCGGCGCCGGTGGGCGGGCTTCGCTCGACGGTGCGCGACCTCCTGCGCTATGCGCGCGGTCACCTGGATGGCTCGCTCGAGCTCGATATCGACGCGTCCCGCGCCGTTCCGACCGGCGCGCCGCATCGCGCGCAGGGGATCGGCTGGGCGATCACCGAGGCCCGCGGCACGACGATGCTCTCGCACGGCGGCGCGACCGTCGCGCACATGTCGCTCCTCCTGCTCGTGCCCGCGCATCGCTTCGCGCTCGTCGTGCTCACGAACGGCGCCCTCGGAGGACAGCTCACTGCCGCCGTCGCGCATCGAGCCGTCGAGGACCTCGGTGTCGAGACGTACCCGGATCCGGAGACGAGAGGCGCACCGGATGCCCTCGTGCCCGGCTACCTCGGGCGCTATGAGTGGCCGACCTCGGATATCGAGCTCGTGCGGATCGAGGGCGGGCTCGAGATGCGTCTTGCGTGGAAGGGCGCGGTCGCGGCACGGCCCGCGCCCGCACCGGTACGTCTCGAGTTCTGGGACGACACCCATGTGATCGCGAACGACGGCTGGGCGAAGGGCGCGTTCGGCGACTTCCCCGCGCCCGGCCTCTTCCGCTGGGGCTCGCGTGCTCGCCCGCATGCGTGACTCGCGTCTGCGTCTCCTCGCGCATCCGGCGGTGCGATCGGCGATCGGGCGCGAGCTCGAGCGCGACATCGAATACCACGACGCGATCGGATCGACGCAGGTCCGCGCGCGAGCGCTCGTCGACGCCGGCGCGACGCGCGGCATCGTCGTGGCGGACGAACAGCGCGCGGGAGAGGGGACGCACGGACGCGCATGGCTCGCACCGGCGGGATCGAGCCTGCTCGCGTCGTGGATCATCCGGCCCGCACCGTTCGCGCCCGCGCTCTTCGCGGCGGTCGCGGGTGTCGCGATCGCGCGCGCGCTCGACGCACTCGGATGCGAGGGCAGCCGCCTAAAATGGCCCAACGACGTCGAGCTCGAAGGGAAGAAGGTCGCCGGTGCGCTCGCGCACGGGACGTCGAACGGAGGGGGAGGCGTGCTCGTGCTCGGGATCGGCGTGAACGTGCATCAGCGCGCGAGCGATCTCGCACCAGAGATCCGGGACATCGCGACCTCTCTCGCCATCGCGCGGCATCCCGTCGACCGGCTCGCGCTGCTCGTGCGCATCACGCGTGAGCTCGATCGGCTCGAGCGACGCGAAGAGCGCGCCGCGGCGATGGACGAGTGGCGCTCGCGCTCCACGCTCCTCGGTCGCGGCGTGCGCGTCGCGCTCGATGGGCGCAGCTTCGAAGGCACCGCGACCGCGATCGACGACGAGGGCGCGCTGCTCGTGCACACCGCGACCGGCGTGGAACGGGTCGTTACCGGTGAGGTGCGGCTCGCATGACCGCGCGCCGCACGCGGCTGTCGGAGCTTCCGTCGTGAGCGAGAAGTACGGGATCGTCATCGACGGCACCGCGTGTCTCACGAAGGAGCTCGAGCGCGAGTTCGACATCCGGTGGCTGCCGCTGCACGTCGACATCGGCAAGGAGTCGTACACCGCGAACGTCGATCTCTCGGCCGACGAGTTCTACGCGAAGATCGCGCCGTCGGGCGTGCTCCCGGGTACATCGCAACCGTCGATGGGCGAGTGCCGCGACGTGTACGACTCGCTCGTGAAGGCGGGGACGAAGCAGTTCATCGTCCTCACCGTCGCAAGCGAGCTCTCGGGGACCTATTCCGTCGCGAGCACGTCGGCGCAGGCGATGCCCGGCGCGCGGATCGAGGTGCTCGACTCGCGGTCGCTCGCGGGCGGCATCTCGCTCATCGCGACCGCCATCGGGCGTCTTCGCCGGGACGGCGGTTCGTTCGACGACGCGGTGACGCTCGCGCATCGAATGCGCGGGCGGATCCAGATCCTCGCGGTCGCCGACACGCTCGAGTACCTGAAGCGGTCTGGCCGCGTGAGCGGCGCGGCGGCGCTCTTCGGATCGGTGCTGCAGGTGAAGCCGATCCTCGAGGTGCGTGAGGGCATCGTCCACCCGCTCGACAAGGTGCGCACGCGCGACAAGGCGGTCGCGCGGATGAAAGAGGTCATCAGCGAGCGCATCCCCGAGGGCGCGCGCATCCATGCCTGCACGCTCCACACGAACGATCCCGATCGGGCGCGCGCGCTCGGCGAGTGGGTGCAGCAGCGTTTCCACTGCGTCGAGCACTGGATCGCCGAAGCGGGCCCGGTCATCGGCGCGCGCGCCGGCCCCGGCGTCGTCGGCCTCTGCTGGTACCGTGAGGAAGACATCAAATGATTGACGTCCAGAGGGGGCGTACCTGGAGTGGCAGGGGCGAAGCCCCTGCGAAAAGAGGATGTCGTCTCATCGTCGCGGAGCGACGATGAGACTCAGGATGCCCTTCGGCCGGAAGCCGAAGGAGTTCCCGTCGAACCTGTGGACGCAGTGCCCGGATTGCGGCGAGATGCTCTTCAACAAGCAGCTCGTTCGCAACCTCAGCGTGTGCACGAAGTGCGGCCACCACTTCCGCATGGGCGCGCGCGAGCGCATCGAGCTGCTCGTCGACAAGGGGTCGTTCTCCGAGCAGGACGTCGATCTCGTGTCGGGCGATCCGCTCGCGTTCACCGACAGCAAGCCGTATCCGGAGCGGATCGTCGCCGCGCAGACGAAGAGCGGCGAGAAGGACGCGGCGATCGCCGTTACGGCGCGCATCGGCGGCAACCCCGTCGAGCTCGTCGTCATGGATTTCGAATTCATGGGCGGCTCCATGGGGAGCGTCGTCGGCGAGAAGATCGCCCGCGCGGCGGAACGCGCTGTCGCGACGGGGAGCTCGCTCGTCGTCGTGTCAGCCTCGGGCGGCGCGCGCATGCAGGAGGGGACCCTCTCGCTCATGCAGATGGCGAAGATCGTCGCCGCGATCGCGCGTCTCGACGAAGCGGGCATCCCGTACATCTCCGTCGTCACGGACCCGACGACGGGTGGCGTCCTCGCGTCGTACGCGTCGCTCGGCGATCTCGTCGTCGCGGAGCCGGGCGCGCTCCTCCGCTTCAGCGGCGAGCGCGTGACGAGCGGCACTGTCGGCGAGAAGCTCCCGGTCGGCTTCGGCAAGGCTGAGTTCCTGCTCGAGAAGGGATTCCTCGATCAGATCGTGCCGCGCGCGCAGCTGCGCGATCGTCTCGCGTTCTTCCTCACGTCGTTCCGCGCCGCCACGCAAGACGTGCGGTGGAGCCTCTGATGTCGATGATCGAACGGCTCGTCGGCCGAACGCATGGGCCGGAATCGAATGGGCATCTCCCCGTCGACGCGGACCTCATCACCGATGCGGCGCAGCTCACATCGCGCCCGTCGCCGTGGGAGGCGGTGCAGGCCGCGCGCAACGTGAAGCGTCCGCACTCGCTCGACGTCATCACGCGCGCGTTCGACAAGTTCCAGGAGCTGCACGGCGACCGCGGCTTCCGCGACGATCCCGCCATCGTCGGCGGCATGGCCGAGCTCGATGGTCGTCCCGTTGTCATCGTCGGACAGCAGAAGGGCGCGTCGACCGAGGAGAACATCGAGCGCAACTTCGGGATGCCGCACCCGGAGGGCTATCGCAAGGCCATCCGGCTGTATCGCCTCGCGGAGAAGTTCCATCTACCGCTCATCACCTTCGTCGACACACCCGGCGCGTATCCGGGGCCCGAGGGCGAGGAGCGCGGGCAGGCCGAGGCGATCGCGCGAGCGATCTTCACCATGACGCGCCTGCGGACGCCGGTCATCGCCGTGATCCTCGGCGAGGGCGGCTCCGGCGGCGCGCTCGCGCTCGGCGTCGCCGACGTCGTGCTCGCGCTCGAGAACGCGATCTACTCCGTCATCTCGCCTGAGGGCTGCGCCGCCATCCTCTGGCGGAGCCCGGCGGAGGCCGAACGGGCGGCGAAGGCGATGCGCCTTGCGGGTCCGGACCTCCTCGAGCTCGGCATCGTCGACGCGCTCATCCCCGAGCCGCCCGGCGGAGCGCACGCCGATCACGACAGGACCGTCGCCGCCATCAAGACCGCGCTCGTCGCGCAGCTGGCGAAGCTCGAGCGCGTCCCCGGTCCCGATCTCCTCAGCGCCCGGTACGAGCGGTTCCGCGCGTTCGGCGCCATCGGTGACACCGCCTCGGCGCCGCCGCCGCCCGCCGTGCCGTGGTGGCGCAAACTTCCGCTCATGAGGAAACGGTGAGCGAGACCGATCACGTGCTCGGCCTCGTCGACGATCTCGTGCGGCTGCTCGCGGAGTCGCCCGCGACGACGATCGAGGTGGAGGCCGACGGGTTCTCGGTCACCGTGACGCGCCGTGCCGGCGCCGTCGTCGCGGACGCGTCGGTCGAGCGCGCGCCGGCGCAGGACGCCGCCGCGAAGGCGCCGGCGACACAGAAGGTGCACGCGACGACGGTCGGGATCTTCAGCGGTCAGCGTGCGTGGACCACCGGCGACGCCGTGAAGCGGGGCGAGGTGCTCGGCGGCATCCAGTCGCTCGGTCACATCGCCGAAGTGAAGGCGCCCGCCGACGGCGAGATCCGCGAGGTGCTCGTCACCGCCGGCGCGCCCGTCGAGTACGGGCAAGCGCTCTTCGTCATCGCCGTCGGGTAGGCGCGTGCCGAGGATCACGTACGGCCTCATAAGCGTCGACGATGGGTGGCGTGCGCGCGTCACGGTGACGGATCGCACGACGACCGAGCACGAGGTACGCATCACCAGAGCCGAACACGAACGCTACGGCGGTGGAGATGTGGGCGATCTCGTCCGTCGCTCCTTCGAATTCCTCCTCGCGCGCGAAGCGAACACGTCGATCCTGCCGGAGTTCTCGCTCTCGACGATCGAGCGCTACTCCCGGATTGCGCGCTCGAGATCCGCGTCTAGAACAGCA
>DATDNP010000109.1:0-28640 GCA_036518215.1 Candidatus Limnocylindria bacterium | reverse complement strand
ATCGGCCTCTTCACGACGATCTACATCATCGGCTGACCTCCGCGGCCTGAGCCCGCGGGTCCCTCGGTCTCTGGCATCGGAGAACATCGCCCTGCGCGTGCCACCCGCGGCCCTGCGGCCGCGTGCTCTGTCAGTCGCGGGTTACCCCTTTAGCACCGCGCGCAGATCGTTCACGAGACTATCGAGCGGCGTGTCGGAGTGCACGAGCTCGCGCTCTCGGCCCGATGCGTCGATGACGTAGATCGCGTCGTTGTGGTCGACCTTCCCGGTGCCGGCGTCGAACGCGCCGACACCATACGCGCTCCACACCTGCTGCAGCTGCGCGACGGGTCCGATGAGGTAGTGCCAGTTCGTCGACAGGTCGTGTTGCTCGGAGAACGAGCGAACGTTCTGCGGCGTATCGCCGACGGGATCGACGGACACGGCGAGGAAGCGCACGTGCGTCGCGTCGGCGCCGAGCCGCTTCTGCGCCGCGCTGAACAGACCGGCGGTGAGCGGGCACACGTCGGGGCAGTGCGTGTACAGGAACGCCATCGCGACGACGTTGCCGCGAAGCGACGACAGCGTGACGGCGTCGCCCGAGAGCCCGTCGGTGAGCGTGAAGTCGGGTGCGGTCGTCTTGTCGAGCTCGGTACCGGAGAGATGCGTCGCCGGCGGCGCGCACGCCCCGAGGAGCAAAGCGAGCGCGATGACCCCGTTCCTCATCACGTTCCCGAGGATATGCGCCATCATCGCTAGCGCATGCCCTCCGCCGGCGTCCTCCTTCGCTACGTCCTGCTCGTGCTCCTGTGGGGGACGACGTGGGCGGCCATCAAGGTCGGCGTCGCCTCCGTGCCGCCGTTCGTCTTCGCGTTCGAGCGTGCCGTCGCCGTGTCGGTGTTGCTCACGGCCCTGTCGCTCGCGCTCGGCCTGCGCTTCCCGCGCGATCGCCGGACGCTCGCCGCAGCGGCGTTCGCGGGCGTGATCAACACCGGCTCGAGCTGGGCGATCATCTTCTGGGCCGAGCAGTACGTCCCGAGCGGCCTCGTCGCGGTGTTCGGCGCCGCGAGCCCGATCTGGACCGCGCTGCTCGCGCACTTCCTCGTGCACGGCGATCGCCTGTCGCGGCTCAAGATCGCCGGCCTCGCGCTCGGCGCGGTCGGGATGGTCGTGCTCGTCGGAGCTCCCGACGCCGGCGAGCGGCCCGAGGCGCTCGTCGCCACCGTGCTCCTCGCGGCGATGACCGTGACCTGGGCGATCGGCGCCATCGTCCAGCGGCGCGCGCTCGCCGAGGGCTCGCCGATCCCGCTCGTCGCCGTCGGGACGTGGACCGGTGCGATCGTGCTCCTGCCGCTCGCGCTCGCGCAGTCCGGGACACCCGCGCACTGGACGTTCGAGGTCGGCGTCGCCTTTGGGTACCTCGTCGTGCTCGGTTCGTGCGTCGGTCTCGTCCTGCAGCTGTGGCTCACGCGGCATCTGCGTCCGACGACGATGACGCTGTCGCAGCTCCTCATCTCGGCGCAGGCGCTCACCGTGGGCGCGGTCGCGCTCGGCGAGTCGATCACGTGGCGAATGCTCGCGGGCGCAGCCCTCGTGGGCGCCGCGATCATCATGAACGCCGCGGCCGGCGCGGGCTCGCGCGCGTCCGTGGCCGCGACGGTGCCCGGTGAATAGCGCGCCGCCGTCGATCCGCTCGACCCGTATGACCCGCCGTCGCTGGCCACGACGCTCTCAGCCATCGGCGCGCGCCCGTGTCGTCGCGTAGCGACGAAAACTGAGTGCGCGCTCCTACGACACCGTCGTAGTATTCGGACCGGGAGACGGTTACTACCGGGACGTAGCAGTGCCCGCCAGGGGGGCTTTGCGATGGCCATGGATTTCGATCTCAACCTGTTCACGAGCGATCCCAGCTTGCTCGTCCGTGGTGAGGACGAGGAATACGAGCGCGCCGCGCAGGCGCTCGGCCAGCTCGCCGATCCCGCGCGACTGCGGCTCCTTCACGCGCTGACGCTCGGCGAGGACACGCCGCAGCGCGCGGCGGTATGGAGCGGACTCTCGCAGCAGACGGCGGAACGCGAGCTTGCCGCGATGGCGCTCGTCGGACTGCTCGAGCGGCGCGAGACGCCGGCCGGCATCGTGTACGTGCCGCGGGACGGTCACCACGTCGTGCAGCTCTACACCGCGCTCGCGCACGGCCACGAAGGCATCGCGGAGCGGCATCCGCGGATGCTCACGCGACGCCGGCTCGGTCGCTCTCGCAAGGTGGGATGATCGTCGCGTGAGCGCGAGCCTGCGCCGCATCCGCCGCGCCGCCGCGGGCGACCTGCTCGGTCCGCTCGAGACCGAGGTGATGGAACGGCTCTGGCAGCGCGGCCCGGCGACCGTGCGCGACGTCGTCGACGAGCTCGGCGCGACGCGTGACCTCGCGTACACGACGCTCATGACCGTGCTCGTCCGTCTTCACGGCAAGGGCCTCGTCGCGCGCGAGCGTGTCGGTCGCACGTACGTCTATCGCGCCGCGCACACGCGGGAGGAGCATCGCGCGCGTATCTCACGCGATCTCGCGCGCGGCCTGGTGAGCGAGTTCGGCGACGCGGCGCTCGCCGCGTTCTCGGCGGAGCTCGATGAGGTCGACGCGACGCACCGCGCCGCGCTGCGGCGTCTCGCGAAGGGGCGGCGGAATGCGCGCTGATCGCGCGTTCGCGCTCGTGCTGGCGCTCGCGCTCGTCTCGAGCGCGATCCTCGTCGCGCTCCTCGCCGCCATCGTCCCGCACGCCGCGCACATCGCGGCGGTCGGCCCGGACGATCTCGCCGACGTCGTGATCCTCTTCGTGCTGGTCCTCGCGACGTGCGGGATCACGCTCGGCTCGGCGTCGATCCTCCGTCAGCTCCTCACGACCGCGGCGCTCATCCGCTCGCTCGAGTCGCGTCGCATCGCGTTGCCGCGGAGCGTCGAGGCGCTGTCGCGGGAGCTCGGCGTCGAGGGACGCGTCGACGTCGTCGCGGACGAGCGCACGTTCTCGTTCTGCTACTGGTTCCGTGATCCGCGCATCTGCCTCTCGAGCGGCCTCACGAAGCGCCTCTCACGCGACGAGCTCCGCGCCGTCCTCGTGCACGAGCGGTATCACCTCCGGCAGCGCGACCCGCTGCGTGTCGTCGTGGCGCGCTATTTCGCGGCGGGGTTGTACGTCGTTCCCGCGGTCGACGAGCTCGCGTCCTTCTACGCGTTGCAGAAGGAGATCGCCGCGGACGACGAGGCCGTGCGCACGGTCGGCATCGAGCCGCTCGCCCGCGCGCTCTACAAGCTCCTCCCGCACGCTCCCGAGGCCGACCTCGGTCTGCTCGTCCCGGTGACGGGGCTCTCGGTCACGGAAGCTCGGATCGACCGTCTCGTGAGCGGGTCGCCGCTGCCGCTGCGGCTCTCGCCGCGCGCCGTCGGGCTGTCCGCCGGCGCGCTCACCGGTGCGGTCGTCCTCGCGGCCGTCCGCGCGGGAACGAGCGGGAGCTTCGAGACGCTCCCGCCGGTCGTCGCCGTCCCGAGCCTGCTGCTCGGTCCGACCTCGCTTCTTTTCCTCGCCGCCCTCGACGGCGGTGCGCATCAGGCCCGGCTCCTCGCGGGTCTAGTCGCACGCACCTAGGCAAGTCCACCTTTACTTCGTGGCGCGAAGCCCCGATAGTCGGCGGCGAGGGGGCCCAGTCTCTAAATAGCCGGTGGGGTCGGAGGGACCCACCGAAATGTCGATCCGTCGTCTGTTCCAGATCGTGACCTTCACCGTCGCGCTCGCGCTCTCGTTCAGCGTCGTTTCAGTCGGCAACACCGCCAACGCGTGCGACCCGACCACGATCGGCGGCGGCCTCTGCTAGATACGCGTCCCGGTCTGCGCTCGGCGCGGACCGACCGAGCCACGGGCAGTCTGGGCCCCGTGGACCCCGACCGGCATCGCCCCGGTCTCGGTCCGGACCTTCTCAGTTCAGGTGGAATTGACCCGCGGCTTGCACGTCCGTAAAGTGGGGCGCCGATGGCTCAGGTGCGCTCGGCGATGGTCGCCGATGTCGGTGCGCGTATTCGCTCCCTTCGCACCGCGAAGGGGCTGACCCAGGCACAGCTCGCCGATCCGCTCTACACGAAGGCCTATATCTCGATGCTCGAATCCGGGAGGACGCGCGCGTCGATGAAGGCGCTCGAGCACATCGCGGGCGTCCTCGGCGTGAAGCCGTCCGACCTGCTCGGCGGCAGCTCGTCACCGGCCACGCCGCAGTTCGACCTCGTCGAGGCGCGCAGTCTCATCGAGCAGAACAGGCCGGCCGAGGCGCTCCCGATCCTCGAACGGCTCGAGGAGGGGCTGAACGCCGCCGACCAGCTCGTGCGGCTCCGGTACCTCGCCGCGGCATACAACGCCACCGGCCAGCCGAAGCAGGCGTTCCCGGTCATCGAGCGCGCGCAGCGCATGGCCGATCTGCTCGAGAACGCCGAGGAGCAGTACCGCGTGAAGGCGATCCTCGCGTCCGCATACGCGCGTACCTACGCGTACGCCGATGCCATCCGGCTGCTGCGCGAGTCCATCGTCGCGTGCGAGAACGGCATCGTGAAGGACGAGACCTTCTACTTCCGCCGCCTCGTCGACCTCGCCGTCGCGCTGACCAACGATCGCCAGCCCAAGGAGGCGCTCTCGGTGTACGAGCGCGCCGTCGAGCTCTCCACGAAGTTCTCCGACCGCATGTCCCTCGCGGTCCTGTACGCCGGAATGGCGAAGAACTACCAGAACGAGGGCGACCTCGAGGCCGCGATCACGTACAACCGCCGGAGCCTGCACCTCTACGAAGAGCTCGGCCTGCTCGATCAGGCGGCCTGCACGCTCGACAACGCGGCGATGCTCTACGCGGAGTACGGGAACCGCGAACGGGCGAGGGAGTGCCTCGCGCGCGCGGCGAAGCTCGCGCAGGAGACGAAGCGCGACACGACGCTCGCGTCGATCAGGGCCTCCGAGGCCGAGGTCATGGCGAAGGGCGACCCCGAGGCGGGTCTCGCCGCGGCGCAGGAGGCGCTCAAGTTCGCGCGCAAGGTCGGCCAGCCCGACGCGCAGGTCCGATCGCTCGTCCTCATCGGTGAGCTCCGCATGGCGTCGAGCTCGGCCGCCGCGAAGCGGTCGTTCCAGGAGGCGAGCCAGCTCGCCGAGGAGCGCGCGCCGCAGCTGCTGCGTCACGTGTACGACCGCTGGTCGCATGCCGCGGAGGCGCGCGGCGACGGCGACGAAGCGCTCCGGCTCGCGCGGCGTGCACTCGAGACAGTTCGCGCCTAGCGCCTCTCGTTCGCGGCTAGCCTCTGTCATATGACCCTCACCGCCGCCAGCGTGCGCGAGCGCGTGCGCGGCACGATCCTCGAGCGCATCGGAGACACGCCGCTCCTTCGCCTTCGCCGCATCGACGGCGGCCTGCGGGGCGAGCTGTGGGCGAAGATCGAATACGCGAACCCCGGCGGCAGCGTGAAGGATCGCGCGGGACTCTGGATGGTCCTCGCGGCCGAGGATGCCGGGCGCATCCGCTCCGAGAGCGTCGTCCTCGATGCGACGAGCGGGAACACCGGCGTCGCGCTCGCGATGGTGTGCGCCGTTCGCGGACACGCGCTCACCCTCGTGATGCCCGATCGCGTCTCGACCGAGCGCAAGCGCATGGCGCGCGCGTTCGGCGCCGAGCTCGTGCTTTCGGATCCGCTCGAGGGGAGCGACGGCGCGATCCGCGAAGCGCAGCGGCTCGCGGCGAGCGACCCGCGCTTCGTGTACGTCGACCAGTACTCGAATCCCGCGAACCCGCTGGCTCACGAGCTCACGACCGGACCGGAGATCTGGTCGCAGAGCGATGGGCGCGTGACCCACGTGGTCGTCGGCGTCGGGACGTCCGGCACGGTCGTCGGTATCTCCCGCGCGCTGCGGCCGAAGGGCGTGCGCATCGTCGCGGTGCAACCGGACGATCCGCTCCACGGCATCGAGGGGTGGAAGCACATGCCGACGGCGATACGCCCCGCGATCTGGGACGAGCGTGTGGCCGATGTGCACATGACACAGGGGACCGAGGAGGGCATCGCGATGACGCGCCGGCTCGCACGGGACGAGGGCATCTTCACCGGACCGTCCGGTGGGGCCGCCGTCGCGGCCGCCGTGCGCGTCGCGCGGGAAGAAACCGGCCCTATCGTCGTGTTGATCGCTGATGGGGGCGAGCGTTATCTCAGCACCCCGCTATGGGAGTGAGACATGGCAGTGACGGTGCGTCTGCCCGGCGCGTTGCGTGATGCGACCGGCGGTCAGACGAAGGTCCAGGCGATCGGTCGCACGCTCGCGGACGTGATCGCGGACGTCGACCGGCGTCATCCCGGGTTCCGCGGGCGCGTCGTGGACGACGCCGGACGGCTCCGCTCGTACGTGAACATCTACATCGGCGATGACGATGCGCGCACGAAGGGCGGCACGGACGCTCCGGTCCCGGACGGGACGGAGGTCATGGTCATCCCCGCGATGGCGGGCGGCCGCTGACCGAGAGCCTCGCGATCCCTCGCGCGCTGCGCGAGGCGATGATCGAGCACGCACGCGCGGCGGCGCCTCACGAGGCTTGCGGACTCATCGCCGGGCGCGACGGTGCACCCGCGCGCATCATCCGCTGCGCCAACGCGCACGAGACGCCGACAACGCGCTATCGCATCGATCCGCGTGAGCAGCTCACCGCGTTCCGTGACATGGACGACCGCGGCGAGGAGCTCATCGCGATCTACCACAGCCACCCCGTCAGCCAGCCGTATCCGTCGCCCACCGACCGCGCCGAGGCGCACTACCCCGAGGCGTACTACGTGCTCGTGTCGCTCCGCACCGCCGAACCAGAGATGCGCGCGTACCGCATCCGGAGCGACGGCGCCGTGCGCGAGGTCACGCTCTCCTAGTCGGCGATGTGCCACGTCGCCGCGATCGACGCGGCCTCGGCGAACGCCGCGTCGCGGTCGGCCGGCTCGACGACGCGGTAGACGAGGGCGAGTCCCTGGACGCCGGGCACGGACGTGAACTGGCGCCACGCGACCTGACGCCCCTCGTAGTCGCCGCCATACCGGTCGTCGACGACGATCATCCCGTTGATCCGTTCGACGCTGCGATCGTGCCACGTGTCGTGCACGCCAACGAGCTGCCCGCTCATGACGATGTTCGCGTAGCTGTCGGCCGTGTCGAGCGCCGCCCCGGCTGCGCGCGCGACGACGAGCGTCGCGTGCGATGACTCGAAGCGCGCCGCCTCACCGCGCACGCCGGTGCTCGCGTTCCGCCACTCCGAAGGCAGCGTGAGGTCGAAGCCGAGCATGTCCTGGCGCGCGCCGGTAGCGGGCGTCGCGGAGAGCGATGGGACCACCTGCGGCGCGATCACGTAGCCGAGGAAGCGCATGCGGGTGATCTCGTCGCCGAGCACGAACGAGCTCAGGATGAGGACCACCACGAAGGCGACGACGGCGACGAGCGGCGGAAGGATGCCGCGGATGTTCAGTGCGACGCCGACGAGCACCCGCAGCATCAATGCGAGGACGACGATCGCCGCGAACGCGAGCGTCTGGGTCAGGCCGACCTCGAGCATCGAGCTCCCGATGACGAGGAGCGCTGGGACGGGCACGAGGAGGAGCGGCACGAGCGCGAAGGTGAGCGCGGTGAAGAGCTGGTCGAGCGATCCGCCGCGGCGTCCGAGGAGACGCACCGCGCCGTTCGCGATCCATGCGATGACCGCCGCGGTGATGGCGAGGCGCATCCCGAGCAGGCCGGCGTCGATGAGGAGGCGCGGCACGAAGTCCCCGACCGCGAGCCGCTTCGACGCGAGCACGAGGAGGTCGATGCCGATGGAGAGCGCGATCCCCGAGACGATGGCGACGAGGACGCCCGCGAGGCCGTAGTGCTCGCGCGCCAGATCGCGCGCGAAATCAGCGGGGTGAGTGAGGGAGCGCCAGATCTCGCCGCGGAACCACTGGAGCTCGCTCGTGGAGTCCATCGCTCTGACAGTACAAAAGCGGCCCCCGCGTCCGGGGGCCGCTTTGTGTTCGTTTCCCTACATTTCAGATGGAGCGATGCGCGTCAGGCCTCACTTCCGGCCTCGATGTGGCGATCGCTGCTCGGTGGCGGCGATCGTCGTCCACATGCGGATGAGCGCATCGCCCCGCAGGCCGTGCCCTCTTCCGCCGAGGGCGTCGTCAATCGACCTGGAAAACTCCGAACACTTCGTGCAGCCGGACCATGACACCTCCTGTTGCGTCGGTGCGTTGGTCTGTTGCTCCGTTCCGCGGAACACCTTCGTTTTACACCTGTGTCCGTTCTCGTCAAGAGGCAGGCACCTTACAGCCGGCTCTATGGATGGCACGCAAATTTCTGGTAGCGGGCGGGCGACCTCTAGTCGCGGCGCCTCAGGAGATCGCGCATCTGCGACGGCACGGCGCGGACGTCCGGCCACCACGATTCATCGGTGTCCGAGCCCGCCGCGGCGGCGGCCTCGACGAGGAGCGCGACCGCGCCGCGCAGATCCGAGAGCCGCACGACCTCGGGCACGAAGCGGGCGGTCTCATCGGACTGGTTGTGGTAGTTCACGTTCGGCACGGCGATCGCCGTCGTCGTCCAGCCGAGCCGGACGAACGCCGACGACTCGCACGTCCCTCCGGTGAGGAGCGCGCGCTGTGTCGCGATGCCGTCGTCCGCGAGGCGCTCGCGCGCGACGCGGAGGAACCGCTCGCCGTCGTTGCTGAAGGTGTTGTAGACGTCGCCCGGTCGCACGACCGGACCCGCGCCGCTACGTGCGTGCGCGAGCGCGCGGCTCGCCTCGAGCGACACGACGATGACGTCGCGCGGCACGAGGCCATCCTCGGCCACGAGGCGGGCGCCGTAGAGACCGGGCTCCTCGCCGCGAGTGAAGATCGCCCGAACGTCGTGTGGTCGCGGATCCTCGCGAAGCGCGGCGAGCGCGAGGATCGCGACGGCGCAGAGCGCGAGATCGTCCGCGGCGCGCAGGTGCAGCTCGTCGCCGCGGCGTTCGAACGCCGGCAGATCGAGGATCGCCCACTGCCCGACCGCGAGCTCGCGCTCGGCACGGATGCGAAGGTGGCCGAGGGAGTTGTGCGTCAGGTCCGGCGCGGGCACGAGGTCGTCGAGCACCGCGGGAAACGGCTCGGCGTCGGCGTCGTCGCACACGAGCACCGGGACCTCGGACGCGAAGTGCCGTGCGTAGAAGCCACCGAGCACCCTCGCGCGCCCCTCGCGTCCGCGCGCCTCGATGACGTCGAACGCGGGGTGATCGGTGTGCGCGACGAGCGCGAGCGAGCGCGCGGCCTTCCCGCTGCGCGCACGGGCGTGGATCTGCGCGAACGGGTCCGTCGAGCGCTCGATGCCGAGCCGCTCGAGCTCGGATGCGATGGCGCGGAGCACGCGGTGCTCGTGGTACGGCGCGGTGGGTGGCGACGCGATGCGCGCGACCGTGGCGAGCGTGTCGTCGACGTCGGGCAGGCGCGCCATCGAGGGCGAGGATATCTTGGCCGTGGTGCTCACCCTCTATGACACCCGCCGGCGCGCGACGGCGCCGTTCCGCCCCCGTTCGCGTGTCGCGACGCTCTACGTCTGTGGCGTGACGCCGTACGACACGACGCATCTCGGGCACGCGCGGACGTTCCTCGTGTTCGACGTGCTCGTGCGCCTCCTCGAAGCGCGCGGCACGCGCGTGAAGTACGCGCAGAACGTCACCGACATCGACGAATCGATCCTGCAGCGCGCCGAACGCGACCACGCGCATTGGCGCGAGCTCGGACGCCGTGAGGAGCGCATGTTCCTCGACGACATGCGCGGCCTCGGATGGCGGAAGCCCGATGTGATGCCGCACGCGACGCGCGAGATCCCCGCGATGCGCGCGCTCGTCGCGCGCCTTCTGCGCCGCGGCTACGCGTACCCGCTTGATGGGAGCGTGTACTTCGATGTCACGCGCGATCCGACGTACGCCGAGCTGTCCCGTCTATCGCCGAGGCGCATGGCGGCCATCCTCGCGTCCCAGGACGATGCCGCGCTCGAGGATCGGGGCCGTCGCCATGCGATCGACTTCGCGCTCTGGCGTCGCGTGCCGGACGGACCGACGTGGCCGAGCCCGTACGGCCGCGGGCGGCCGGGGTGGCACCTCGAGTGTTCGGCGATGTCGCTCCGTCACCTCGGACCGCGCATCGACATCCACGGCGGCGGCAGCGATCTCATCTACCCGCATCACGAGAACGAGATCGCGCAGACCGAGTCGGCGTCGGGCCTGCGTCCGTTCGTCCGGTGGTGGATGCACGTCGCGCCCGTGCGGCTCGGCGGCGAGAAGATGTCGAAGTCGCTCGGGAACATGGTCTTCGTCCGCAGCGCGCTCGAGACGACGACGCCGCAGGCGCTCCGCCTCTACCTGCTCGATCTCCACTACCGCAGACCGTTCGATCACGACGACGGCCGTCTCGCGCGCGCCCGCGTCCGCGCCGAGCGGCTCGAGGCCGCGCTCGGCCACGGCCCGGTCGGGCCGATCGGGCGCGACGCCGCGACGCGGCGCGTCCTCGCCGCGCTCGACGCCGATCTCGACACGCGTGCCGCGATACGCGCCCTCGAAGCCGAGTCGCGACGCGCGTCCGGGCACGCGAAGGCCTCGCTGAGAGCCATCGCGCGGGATGTGCTGGGGGTCCTCTAGCGCGCACGCGGGCGCTATCGTTCTTGGGTTGCCGCTCCAGAGGCGGCAGCCGGGGAAAGGGGACCGATGACCCAGGTCGTCACGCCCGCGCCGCGCGACCTCGCCATGGCCGCGTTCGCGAAGCACGCCTGGCGCGAGGCATACGAGCGCTTCGTCGAAGCCGACGCCGCGGGCGGTCTCAGCGCCGCGGACCTCGACATGTATGCCGACGCCGCATGGTGGATCGGCGAGACGGAAGCCTCACTGAGCCAGCGTGAGCGCGCGTACGCCGCGTTCGTCGCGGACGGCGATCGTCTGGCGGCGGCGAGCGTCGCCATCCGTCTCGCCGATGAGAGCGCGAATCGCAGCGTCATGACGCTCGCGGGGGCGTGGCTCTCGCGCGTCGAGCGGCTGCTCGAGGGCGACACGAGCTCGGCCATCTACGGCGCCCTCGTCCTGCGCCGCGCCTACGCCGCCACCGCCGGACACGACATCGACGCGGCGATCGCGCTCGCGCGCGAGGCGCTCGCGATCGGCGAGCGACAAGGTGACCGCGACCTCCAGGCGCTCGCGCTCCTCCACATCGGCGCGATGCTCGTGCGTCGCGGCGAGGTGAAGGAAGGCATGGCCCTCGTCGACGAGGCGACGATCGGCGCGGTGAGCGGCGACCTACGGCTCATCACGACCGGTGTCGTCTACTGCCACACCATCCTCGCGTGCCGCGACATCGGCGACTACCAGCGCGCCGGCGACTGGACCGAGGCGGCGCACCGCTGGTGCGACCGTCAGAGCGTGGGCGGATTCCCGGGCATCTGTCGCGTCAACCGCGCCGAGGTCATCGCGCTCCGCGGCGCGCTCGGCCGCGCCGAACAGGAGGCTCGTCTCGCCTGCGACGAGCTCCTGAAGTGGGAGATCCGTCCCGTCGCCGGCGAGGCGTTCTACGAGATCGGCTGGATCCGCCTTCGCATGGGCGACTTCCCCGCGGCCGAGGAGGCGTTCCGGCAGGCCCACGAGATGGGACGCGTACCCGAGCCCGGCCTCTCGCTCATCCGCCTCGCCGAAGGAAAGGCCGATGTCGCGAACGCGTCCCTGCGCCGCGTCCTCGAGAACGAGCGCTCAGGCCCGAATCGCTCACGGCTGCTGCCGGCGCAGTGTGAGGCGGCGCTCGCGGCAGGCGATCGCGTGACCGCGCGCGCTGCCGTGGACGAGCTCGATTCGCTCGCGGCGATGTTCGACACGGTCTCGGCGCATGCGCACGCGAAGATGGCGCGCGGCGCGCTCCTCCTCGCGGACGGCGATGCGGACGCCGCGCGACGAACGCTCGGCGAGGCGCTCGCGCTGTGGCAGGAGCTCGACGCGCCGTACGAAGCGGCGCGCACGAGGATGCTCGTCGCGGATGCCGCGCGCGCCTCCGGCGACGAGGACGCCTGGCGCCTCGAGCTCGAGACCGCAAAGGCGACGTTCGAGCGCATCGGAGCGCGACGCGACGCTCGCGTCGTGGCGGAACGCCTCGGCGGCGTCGCGATCACGTCCGGCGGCGAGCCGCGCGTCACACGGACGTTCCTCTTCACCGACATCGTCGCCTCGACGAGCCTGCTCAGCGTCATCGGCGACGACGCGTGGCGAGATCTCATCGCGTGGCACGACGAGACGCTTCGCGCCATCGTCGCGAAGCACGGCGGTGAGGAGATCCGACACCAGGGCGACGGGCTCGTCGTCGCGTTCGACGACCCGAGCGAGGCGATCGAGTGCGCGATCGCGATCCAGCGGCGGCTCGCTGATCACCGCAAGGCGCACGGTTTTGCGCCGGCGGTGCGCATCGGGGTGCATCGCGCCGAGACGCTCCAGCGAGGTCTCGACTACGCCGGCGTCGGCATCCACGAGGCCGCGCGCGTGGGCGCGCTCGCGAAGGACGGCGAGATCCTCGTGACACGTGCCACGCTCCACCTCACACGCTCGCCGTTCGCGACGGCGGATCCGCGGACCGTCACCGCGAAGGGCATCAGCGAGCCGCTCGAGGTCGTCTCGGTCGTCTGGCGCTAGAGCGGCGTAGGCTCCCTCGCATGCGCGTCGGACCGATCGAGATCCCTGACCGCACCGGTCGCACGAGCGGCAGCTTCACCTTCGAGAACGATCCCGGCCTCGCAAAGTACCGCTGGCCGTACATCGCGATCCGCGGCACCCGTGACGGTCCGAACGTCCTCGTCACCGCGGGGATCCACGCCGCCGAGTACACCGGCATCGAGGCCGCGACGCGCCTCGGCCGCGGCATCGATCCGCAGGAGGTGCGCGGGACGCTGCTCTTCATCCCGCTGCTCAACCGCCCGGGCTTCTACGAGCGCAGCATCTACGTGAATCCCGAGGACAACGACAACCTGAACCGCCTCTTTCCGGGCGACGCGAGCGGGACGTGGGGCCAGCGCTTCGCGCATCACCTGCTCACCGAGATCGTCACGAAGCACACGCACGCGATCGACCTGCACGCGGGCGATCTCATCGAGGAGCTCACGCCGTTCGTCATCTACCGCACGACCGGGGACGCCACGCGCGACGCGGAGATCGTGCGGATGGTCAACGCGTACGGCGCGGAGTGGGCCGTGGCGAGCGCGCCGACCGGCGAGCGCCCGGGCAGCCTCTACGCCGTCGCCGCGATCTCCGGCGTCGCCGCGATGCTCGCGGAGTCCGGCGGCCGCGGCCTGCTCATCGAAGAGGACGTCGTCCGGCACGTGCGCGGCGTCACGAACATCCTGCGCACGATCGGAGCGCTCGACGGCGCGCCCGATCGCGTCGAGGCGCCGACCGTCGTGCAGAGCTTCGACTGGGTGCGCTCACCGGCGGAGGGCGTGTTCCATTGCTCGGTGCGGGTCGGTCATCGTGTGCGGGTGGGGGATCTCGTCGGAGAGCTCACCGACCTCGTCGGCGAGCCGATCGCGCCGGTCCGCGCGCCGGTGAGCGGCGTCGTGCTCTTCGTCGTCACGAGTCCGGCGATCAAGCGGGACGGGCTGCTGCTGGCGATCGGCGCGCTCTCGCGCTGATCGTCACCGCGGAGGCCGCGAGGAACAGCGCGCTCAGCACGAACGCCGCGCCGGGGAGTCCGACCCATGCGAGCGGACCGATCGCGAGCGCGAAGACCTGCGTGTACAGGAGCGGCGTGATGAGGGTGACCACAGACCGCAGGCTGCCGAGCGCGCCTTGCAGCTGTCCCTGCTCGCTCGGCTCGACCTCGCGCGATGCGAGCGCCTGAAGGGACGGGGTCACCAGGCCGAAGAGCGACCACACCGGGATCCCGATGAGGAAGATGGGTGCGATGGGCGCGAGCCCGAGGATGAGCTGGCCGACGAGCCCGATGAGCAGGCCGAGCAGGAGCGCGCGCTGCTCGCCGAACGCTCGCACCGCCCTCCCGACGACGACGCCCTGCACGATGAGGGAGGAGACACCAGTGACGGTGAGCGCGAGCCCGACCGCGCGCTCGTCGAAGCCGAAGCGCTGCGCGCTGTAGAGGACGAAGGTCACCGGAAGCGAGTCGTGCGCGAGATACGCGAAGAACGCCGCGAGCGCGAGCGACGGCAGCGCGGCGCGCGAGCCGAGGAAGCGCATCGCGCCGATCGGGTTGGCGGCCTTCGGACGGAACGGGCCGCGTCGCTCGCGTGGGAGCGACTCCGGAAGGATGAAGAGCCCGTACAGGAAGTTCGTGAACGAGAGCGCCGCCGCGGCCCAGAACGGCGCGCGCAGGTCGATGGCGCCGAGGATGCCGCCCACGGCGGGACCGACGATGAAGCCGATCCCGAAGGCGACGCCGAGCATGCCGAAGCGCGCGGCGCGTCTCTCCGGCGCGGTGACGTCGGCGACGTACGCGCTCGCCGTGCTGAACGAGGACGAGGTGACGCCGGAGATGAGACGGCCGATGAAGAGGATGGGTATGGTCGGCGCGACGGCCATCACGACGTAGTCGGCGCCGAGGCCGAGGTTCGAGAGGAGCACCACCGGTCGGCGGCCGAAGCGGTCGCCGAGCGCGCCGAGCACCGGCGACGCGAGGAACTGCATGAAGGCGAACGCCGTGCCGAAGAGGCCGTAGACCGTCGCGGCTGTCCGCGTGTCGCCGCCCTCGAGCCGCACGATGAGCTGCGGCAGGACGGGCGCGATGATGCCGAAGGCGAGCATGTCGAGGAGGACCGTGACGAAGATGAAGACGAACGCGGCTCGCGCCCGGGTGATCACGCGCGGATTCTCGCAGGCCGGGAACCGTTCCCCGGTCGCCGGCGTCCTTGCGCATATGCGGCTCGTCCTCGTCGCGGCGCTCTTCCTCGCGGCGTGCGGTGGCGCGTACGGGAGCGCGGGCGCGGCCGGCGCGAGCGCGTCGCCGATCGCATCTTCGGTGATGGCCACGGTCACGATGGCCGACAACGGCGGGACCCTCACCGTGCACGTCGGCGATCGCGTGCAGATCGCGCTTGGCGACCAGTACGAGTGGAAGCTCGATCCGCCGGACGGCGTCGTCCTCACGCGCCCCGTGCAGAACTACATGCTCGTGCGCGGCACGCAGGCGATCTGGCTGGCGAGCGCTCCCGGCACGTCCGCGATCCGCGCCACAGGGACCGCCGTGTGTCCGAGCGCTGTGCCCTGTCCGCAGTACGCGATCCTCTTCAGCGCGACCGTGAACGTCGTTCGCTAGTCGGGCCGGCGCCTATCCTTGAAGAAGCGGCCCGGTCGCCTAGTGGTCCAGGGCGCCTCCCTTTCAAGGAGGAGGTCATGGGTTCGAATCCCATCCGGGCTACACGTTGGGGGGGTGTGATTGTCCATTCCTATTCGCAGGGTGGTGCCAAAAAAACGCCGCAGTTGCTTCCCTCGTCGCAGCGCATTGCTCTGAAGAACCATGTGTCGCCAGTTCGATCCTGGCCCTCGGCTGGTTGGATTTCGCCGTGGGCAGCCAGATACGGCTGACTACGTGCCGCTTGCGCTTACGAAGATGACGGCGGTTCGGATGTACCTGGTTTTTGCCATGCGTGAATGCGGAAAGGTCATGTTCAGTCGCGACCTGCTCCGAATACGATGCGCCGACCAGAGGGAGGTCCACATGAAGCGCATCACGCTCGTCCTAGGTCTCGTGGCTGTCATGATGCTCGGCGCGGCGGCTCCTGCAAGCGCAGCGATCCATCCGCTGATGGTCGGTTGGGTCTGCGGAAACGCGACCGGCGACCCGCCCGGCCAGACACCGGGTATGAATCACTCCGATCAGTCAACACTGCGCGCGCTCCAGGCAACTGGAATCCTCACCTTCACCCAGAGCGGTCCAGTCATCGACCTCACGAAGCCGGAAGCGAAGTTCAGCTCCTTCAATCCGATAACGGAGACCGGTACACCCTCGAATCAGGGTGCTCTCAACTGCGCGAACGGGCAGTAGCGCTCTAGCGCGATGCGGGCCGAGCGCGATGTGTCGCGCTCGGCCCGCAGGACGATCAACCACCGGACGCCTCGCAAACGAAACGTGCGCGCGCTACGGCCAGGTCGTTGCCGGACTGGCAAAGGTCTCACGGTCTTAGGCGGACCACCGAGGTCGTCGCTCAGCGCGAACGCGGCCACCCGTCATCCGTGGGAAGTCCCTGACTAGGTGCGGTGGCTTCTGCGACGGTGTTTGGGTCGCACGAGTTCGGGAGCTTCGCGGGAGCTCGCGTGTTGTCGCTTTGAGTCAAATCCGCTTCGCGGACACGGTCTGCTTGCCGTCGGCTCGAGCACGCCGCGTTACGCGCGAACTCGGACGCGACGTTCGCTGTTCGATGAATTGAGGAGTGGTTGGTTCGATCGGGACCCATTCGTGGGGCGTTTCGACGTTCGTGATGCGCCTGCACCG
This sequence comes from Candidatus Limnocylindria bacterium, assembly GCA_036518215.1. Taxonomy (GTDB): domain Bacteria; phylum Chloroflexota; class Limnocylindria; order P2-11E; family P2-11E; genus CF-39. The sequence goes on along the minus strand of DATDNP010000109.1, from coordinate 12,133 downwards.
GATCCTCACCGTGCCAGCGAAGGTGCGCGTGGACCTTGCTCACGCAGCTCCCGGTGCTCGTCCGATAGCATCCCGATGCCCGACGGCCAGAGCGTCGGACAGGAAGGGGACCACGTCATGCATCTCGTGACTGGGCTGGTGCCGCGCTCGGCACAACTGCGCTACGTCATCGTGGCGATCCTCGCGTTCGTACTCGGCAGCGCGACCGTCGTGGAGGCTGCTCCCGCGATCGCGTCGTTCCATCTCGCGGACGGAACGGATCCGACGAGGCTTGCGGCGGTGGATGCGAACGGCAACCAGCAGGTGAATGTGAACAACTTCCCCACTACGCAAGCCGTGAGCGGCACCGTGAGTGTGGGGAATCTCCCCGCCACTCAGGCGGTCTCAGGCACGGTCAGTGTCAGCAACTTGCCGGCGACGCAGGCCGTCACGGGGACGGTGAACGTCGGAAACCAGCCTTCGACGAGCGTTATCGGGCTGAGCGACACCAATGTTGCCGACGGCAGCATCGGGACCTTGAGCGTGCCGACTTCACAGTACGGTCAGGTGCGGGTCGGCGTCGCTGTCGCATGCACAGCCGGGCAGTCGATCACGGTCTTCGTCTCGAGCGACGGTAACTCCGCAACCTCGTTCCTGCTCGGACAAGGCCAGGCGAAGTGCAACGCAGATGAGTACTTCGAGGTGTTCGAGATGCCGGGCGTTCACATGTTCGTGCAGGCCTTCAACTACACCGGCGGCACCGCCCGCATCATCATCGTGGCGATGGGCCGCTAGCAGTGCTTAGACGGCAGCATCGGCGAGCGCCGCGTTGACGCTCGCCGATGCTCGCCTTCCTTCCAAGTCAGGCGACCAGCGGGCCGAGCCTGATGCCAACAGGTGACAATGGCTCACGTTCGCCACGCCCTGCATTCGGAGGTTTCAAGTGGCTGCGATGCTGATCGCGCGATTTGACGGTGACGTGGCGCGGTTGACGGCCGCGTATGACAAGGCGCATGCATTGATCGTGAGTCGCGGAGGCGCGACCGGAGTGGGAGAGCTTCGCCACCACTGTGCGACCGGACCTGGAGCGCTGTACATCATCGGCATCTGGGAGTCGACCGAACGGATTCATCAGCGGTGGGGCAGCGACGAGTTCGAGCAGCTCCTTACGTCGGTCGGGTTTCCTTCGCCGAAGACGGCCCAGATGACCATTCTTCAGCTGCACGCTATCGAACCTCCGCTGTAGCCACCTCGCATAGAACTGAGGAGCAAGACCTTCTCTGGATACACCGATGAAGATCTCAAGACCGGGTGTTGTAGGAAGTTGTGGCGCGCTACATGGCGGCGCAGGTTCACCACCTAATCGCGCGTCTTGCGTTCCTCCACCCGAATGTTGTTTGCTGGATTGCGTTCACCTAGCACAGCGTTGAGTGCCTGCTCCCTTTCAAGGAGGAGGTCATGGGTTCGAATCCCATCCGGGCTACACGTTGCGGCAAGGAAGCACGCTGGTGGCCCCCGAGGTGATGCCGTCCCCTTCGTACGCGATCACGCGTACACTCAAGTTCTACGGCTCTTCTCCGTCGTGGAGTCGATCCGCCCGGACGTGAGAAGACCCTCGTGCACCCATTCCCTCCTCACCTTCCATTGGCGGTCCTGCTTCAACCGGATGCCGGGCCGTACGCGCATCGCGACGTACAGCCGCGATGAGGAGTAAGTACATGGCGACAGGCACGATCAAGAAGATCGTCAACGACCGCGGTTTCGGCTTCATTCAGCAGAGCGATGGGACGGACCTCTTCTTCCACCGCTCATCCGTCAGCGGCGTCACGTTCGAGGAGCTCGGTGAGGGTCAGACCGTGACCTACGAGAAGGCGATGGATCCTCGCCGCAACAAGGAAAGCGCAGAGAAGGTCGCGCGCGCGTAGCGCGTACTGAGGTGGGGAAGGTGACGTACGTCTGGATCACGGCGCGTGACGGCAGTCTGCACGCCACCTTCCCACCCATCCTCGCCGACGCGCAGGCCATGTTGTGCGGACGCTCATACGGCCGGCGTGATCTACGCGTATGCCCTGCGAGCAGTGCCGGACGGATGCCGGAACGCCCCTGCCCCGAGTGTCGGGACCGCATCACCGCGGGGCCGGGGGCACGGCCATCCCGCCCCGTGAGGATCAGACGCCAGGCACCGATGTGGCCCTGATCACGGGTGCGGTCCATCCGCTACTGGCCGTCGCGGCAGCTCGCCGCATGCAGAACGCTTCGTTCGACAGTGTTGATCCCGCCGCTCGCGCGGCAGTGCGCGTGCTGCCATGGGTTCGAATCCCATCCGGGCTACACGACGGCGCCGCCGCCGACGACGTCCGCGGCGCTCGATCAAGGACGGAACGCACGCCGTCCGGCGAGCATCTGCGTCCCCCGATACAGATGTCACGGCCGTGGCCTGTCATGGTGCCGTGGTGCGGCGTGCGGACGCGGGCCAGCGCGATCTCCGTCTGCGGGTCGTGCCGGCAGCCGTGTACAAGGTGGACGATCCGGGGAACGGGGCCACGTCGTCATTCGTCTTCGACATCGCGATCATCGACCCGACCGACCGTGAGCTGACGCCGGTCTCGGCCGACGTCGAGCTCTCGAGCCACGGATCCACGGTCGAGCGGCAAGAGTGGAAGGCCGAAGCGCTCGCGAAGATCAAGGGTGTGCGCTATCGCATCCTGGCCGATACGCCCGTCGCTTCGCCACGACGCATGTTCACGCTGCCCGAGGCGTTCGACCTCCGCTTCTACTTCAGGCGACCCCAGGCGCTCGCCATCGACATGGCGGAGCCCCGAGTCACCGTCGCGGACCCGAAGGGCGACGCTGCGGAGCTCACGCTGCGGGTCCCGATCCAGCGCTACGAGCAGAAGACGCCGCTCATCTTCCCCTTCCGTGGTCGAGGCCACGTCGGCCAGGACTGGGGCACGAACGGCGGTCACGGGAGCGGGTTTGGCTCCGATTTCGCGATCGACGTGATCGGCTTGGACGAGAATGACGCGCCGCAGACGGACGACGCGGACGAGAACGCCTCGGCGACCGGATGGGATCGCGAGATCATCGCGCCGGCCGCCGGCACCGTCACATACGCGCGCAACGACGTGCCCGACAACGCGCACCCCGGGCACCGTCCGGAGATGGACATGTACACGGCGCTCCACGATCCGGTCATGGCCTACTACGGGAACTGCGTGATCGTCGACCACGGCAACTCCGAACACAGCGTCATGGCGCATCTGCGATGCGGGTCCGTGACGGTCAGGGTCGGCGACCGCGTGGCGGCCGGACAGGTGATCGGACGGCTCGGAAACTCCGGGGACTCGTCGGGCCCGCATCTGCACTATCAGCTCCAGGTCGGCCCGCGGCTGTTCGACAATCAGTCGGTGCCGTTCACCTTCGAGAACATCGACGTCCCGCTCTCGCGGGGCAGGTACTTCGACGCGAAGTAACGCGGAGACGCGTCGCATGCGGGTCGGTCTCATGTGGCGCGGTGACGCGAACGCGCCGGCACCCGCGCCCGCCGAGACGCGCTTCCGCGCGATCTTCGACGCGTTCGCGGCGCGCGACGTCGCGGCGGAGCCGGTCGTCTACGACGACGCCATCGCCGATCGCGTGCGCGCGCAGCTCCGCGATCTCGACGCGGTCCTCGTGTGGATCGATCCCATCGTCCGCGGCCAGGACCGCAGCATCCTCGACGCGCTCCTGCGCGAGGTCGCGGATGCCGGCGTCGTCGTGAGCACGCACCCCGATGTGATCGACGCGATGGGCACGAAGCAGGTGCTCTATCGCACGCGACAGCTCCCGTTCGGGACGGACACGCACCTGTACGCGTCGCTCGACGCGCTGCGCGACGAGTGGCCCGCGCTCCTGCGCTCGTCGGGCCCGCGCGTCCTCAAGCAGGACCGCGGCAGCGGCGGCAACGGCGTCTGGTGCGTCGAGATCGTCCGCGATGCGCCCGCCAGCGCCGACATCGTCGTGCGCGTGCGCTCGGCGCAGCGCGGCGTGCCGGTGGCGGAGATGCGTTTCGCCGACTTCATCGCGGAGCGCGGCACGTATCTTCGGTACTTCGAGGCGAAGGGCACGTTCATCGACCAGCCCTACTGCGATCGGCTCGCCGAAGGAATGACGAGGTGCTACGTCGTCGTCGATCGTGTCGCCGGGTTCGGGCACCAGTACGTGACGGCACTCCTTCCACCACCTGCGGGCTCGGACGTCCCGCCCGATCCGGAGCCGCGGCTGTACTTCGGCCCCGACGAGCCGCGGTTCCAGCGTCTCCGGGCAGTCATGGAGTCGAGCTGGATCGCGCTGCTGCAAACGCAGACTGGCGTCGAACGTACGCGGCTCCCGCTCCTCTGGGACGCCGACTTCCTGCTCGGTCCGCCGAAGCAGGGCGGGGAAGACTTCGTCCTCTGCGAGATCAACGTGAGCGGCGTGTATCCGATGCCGGACGCCGCCATCGTGCCGCTCGCGGACGCGACGATCGATCGCGTCCGTGGTCGTGCCTAGCCGCCGCCGTCCATCGCGCCCGTGGTCGGCCACCGCCAATCGCGGACATCCGGAGCGTCTTCGCCGAACGCCCGGGTGTGGGCGCGCGCCTGCAGCCGACGGCGCTCCATTTCCATCCGCACGCCCTCAGCCGATGCGGCAAGGCCCGGGACGCGCGCGATCACATCGATGACGAGATGGAAGCGATCGAGGTCGTTCAGCATGACCATGTCGAACGGCGTCGTCGTCGTGCCCTCTTCCTTGTAGCCGCGCACGTGCAGGTTGTCGTGGTTCGTGCGGCGGTAGGTGAGGCGGTGGATGAGCGTCGGGTAGCCGTGATACGCGAAGATCACGGGACGATCGCGCGTGAAGAGCGCGTCGAACTCGTCGTCCGACAGCCCGTGCGGGTGCTCGCTCGGCGGCTGCAGTCGCATCAGATCGACGACGTTCACGACGCGGACGCGCAGCGCCGGCAGGTGCTGCCGCAGCAGGTCGACGGCGGCGAGCGTCTCCAGCGTCGGCACGTCGCCGCAGCACGCCAGAACGACGTCCGGCTCGCCACCGCCGTCATTCGACGCCCACGCCCAGCGTGTGATGCCCTGCGCGGCGTGCGCCACGGCCTCGGGCATCGAGAGCCAGTTCGGCCCCGGCTGCTTGCCGACCACGATGACGTTCACGTAGTTGCGGCTGCGCAGGCAATGATCGGCGACCGAGAGGAGCGTGTTCGCATCGGGCGGCAGGTACACGCGGATCACCTCTGCCTTCTTGTTGGCGACATGATCGATGAACCCCGGATCCTGGTGGGAGAAGCCGTTGTGGTCTTGCCGCCATACGTGCGAGCTGAGGAGGTAGTTCAGCGAGGCGATCGGGCTTCTCCAGCGCAGCTGTCGCGTGACCTTCAGCCACTTCGCATGCTGGTTGAACATCGAGTCGACGATGTGGATGAACGCCTCGTAGCAGTTGAAGAGCCCATGTCGGCCGGTCAGCAGGTAGCCCTCGAGCCAGCCTTCGCAGAGATGTTCCGACAGGACTTCCATGACCCGCCCGCCGGGTGCGAGGTGGTCGTCTCCCGCCACGATCTCGCCGTCGAAAGCGCGATCCGTCACGTCGAAGACCGCATCCAGGCGGTTCGAGGTCGTCTCATCGGGACCGAAGAGCCGGAAGTTGCGAGGGTTAGCCGCGATCACGTCGCGCAGGTACCGGCCGAGCGCACGCGTCGGCTCGCCCGTGCTCGCGCCGGGTGCCGTCACTTCGAGCGCATACGATCGGAAGTCGGGAAGCGCAAGATCGCGCAGCAGCGTCCCGCCGTTGGCATGTGGGTTCGCGCTCATGCGGCGCGCGCCCCGCGGCGCGAGCTCCGCGATCTCGGCGCGCAGCGTCCCGTGCTCGTCGAAGAGCTGCTCGGGCTCGTAGCTGCGTAGCCAGCGATCGAGCAACGCCAGATGCTCGGCGTTCGTCCGCGGCGCTGTTATCGGAACCTGGTGCGCACGCTGCGTCCCCTCGACCTGCTTGCCGTCGACGGTCTTCGGCCCAGTCCAGCCTTTCGGTGTCACGAGCACGAGCGCCGGCCAACGCGGCCGCGACCGAGCGCCCGAACGCGCCGCGCGCTGGATCTCCGCGATCTCGTCGACGATCCGCTCGAGTGTCGACGCCATCTCGACGTGCATCGCGCGCGGCTCGGCGCCTTCCACGAAGTACGGGTCGTATCCGTAACCGACGAGGAGGTCGCGCAGCTCGTCTCGCGGAATGCGCGCGAGCACGGTCGGATTGGCGATCTTGTATCCGTTCAGATGCAGGACCGGGAGCACGGCGCCGTCATGCACCGGATCGAGGAACTTGTTCGAGTGCCAGGCCGTCGCGAGCGCCCCGGTCTCGGCCTCGCCGTCGCCGATCACGCAGCACACGAGCAGATCGGGGTTGTCGAACGCGGCCCCGTATGCATGCGCGAGCGAGTACCCGAGCTCGCCACCTTCGTTGATCGATCCCGGCGTCTCAGGTGAGACATGGCTCGGGACGCCGCCCGGGAACGAGAACTGTCGGAAGAGCTTGCGCAGTCCATCTTCGTCGCGCGTGACCTCGGGGTAGACCTCCGTGTACGTCCCTTCGAGGTACGCGTTGGCAACGAGTGCAGGACCGCCATGCCCCGGACCGGTCACGTAGATCGCGTTCAGGTCGCGCTCGCGGATGAGGCGATTCACATGCACGTAGACGAAGTTCAGCCCGGGGCACGTGCCCCAGTGCCCCAAGAGACGTGGCTTGATGTGCTCGATCGCCAGCGGCTCCCGCAGTAGCGGGTTATCCAGGAGGTAGATCTGTCCGACCGAGAGGTAGTTCGCCGCTCGCCAGTACGCATCGATCCGCTCGAGCTGAGCACCCGACGGAGAGCTCGACGAGGACCGCGATCTCGTCACGACGTTGAGGGTACGCCGCGTCCCGAGGGCCGTACCCTACGTCGCCGTGGTGATGCGCGTCCTGGTGGTCAACGCCGGCTCCTCGTCGCTGAAGCTGAGCCTCCTCGACGGCGACCGTGTCGAGCCGGTCGCGCAGGCGAGTGCGGACTGGAAGGATCCTCGCGACGAAGCGGCGACGTTCCGTGCACTGATCGGACGTCTCGGGGGCAGTGGCGCCGATCCGTCCACGATCGAAGCCGTCGGCCATCGCATCGTGCACGGCGGAACGCGCTTCACGGGCCCCGTCCGGCTCGAGCGCGGCGTCGTGCGCGAGATCGAGGCGCTCGCACGGTACGCGCCCCTCCACAACCCGCTCGCACTACGGACCTTCCAGGCGGCACAAGCTGTTCTCCCCGGTGTCCCGCACGTCGCGTCCTTCGATACCGCGTTCCATGCCTCTCTCGACCCGGCGTCCTATGTGTACGCGCTTCCGTACTCCTGGTTCTCCGACTGGGGGTATCGACGCTTCGGCTTCCACGGTCTGTCGGTGCGCTGGGCGTTGCGACGCAGCAGCGAGCTCCTCGGCCGACCACCGGAGCAGCTTGCTCTTGTCGTCGCTCACCTCGGAGCGGGATGCTCGATCACGGCCGTGTGGGAAGGCCGCTCAGCAAGCACGAGCATGGGCATGACGCCGCTCGAAGGCGTTGTCATGGGCACGCGTTCCGGCTCGATCGATCCGGGGATCATCATCGCGGCATCACGCGACCATTCGCTCGATGCGGACGCGCTCGAGCGGATCCTCGACCGCGAGTCCGGGCTGCTCGGGGTCTCGGGCTCGACGAGCAGCATGCGCGATCTGCTCGACCGTGCGGATCACGACGACCGCGCGGCGCTCGCGATCGAGGTCTTCGTGCGCAGCATCGCGGCGGGTATCGGAGCGGCGGCGTCCGCCCTGCCGCGGCTCGACGCGCTCGTGTTCACCGGCGGGATCGGGGAGAACGCCGCCGGCGTGCGACGACGCGTCTGTCGCCGGCTCGCGGCGTTCGGCGTTGCCGCCCCGGACGAGCTCGGATCGAACGCCGACAGCGTGATCGCGCGCGGAGCGGTGCCCGTGCTGCGGGTGAGCGCACGCGAAGACGTCGTCATCGCGTCCGAGGTCGTGGCCTCCCTCGGCTCGTCCGAGACCTAGTGCGAGAAGAGCGCGATCGGATCGAGCTCGACGCCTGAGGGACGCGCGGTCACGGAGGCGAGCACCTGCGCGGTAAGGGTGCGGTCGTAGAAAGCGCGCCATGACGATGCGCCTCGCCCGACGATCCTGAACAGCGGCGCGCCGGCGCGGATCGTGTCGCCGTCCTTCACGAGCAGCTCGACGTCATCCTTCAGCGCGCCCGGGCGCAAGACGAGCTTCACGTCGGCCGAGGTGATCGTCACGTACGGATAGAACGGCTCGCTCGGGACATTCGAACCGACGCGGATGTCGCCACCAAGCAGCTGGTAGACGGCGACGCTGACCGTGCCGGAGATCGGCGACATCAGCGTGTAGCCAACGGGCGCCGTGAGCGCCGCGAATCGCCGGCCGCCGTTCACGTAGGCGACGACGGCGAGCGGATCCCGCGTCGGTGATGCGCTGGGCGAGGCCGTCGATGTGGGGCTCGTCGTCACCGCTGCGGTCGCGGTCACGTTCGCGACGAAGGGCGTCGGCGATGACGTCACTGGGACGCTCGGAGAGGCCGACGCCGAGGACCTGGCCACGTCCGCGACGTACTGGCCCCCGAGGATCGCGACCGCGGCGAGGACGTACAGCGCGAAGCCCACGCGTTCCGTGAGACGCTCGACGCGCGGCGTGAAGAAGCGCGGCCGGCGCATCAGGCGACTTCGCCGATCGCTTGGTCCATCCGCCGGCGAGCATATGCCGCGACGCCGCCACCGCGGTGGTGTGTCTTTGCGGTACGGGCGACGGGCGTGCATAGACTCCCACACGTGCTCGAGAGGATCACGCCGAAGCAGTTCCTCGAGTCGGACGGCGTCGCCGACTGGCGCATCGTCGGCTCGGACGGAGCGTGCGCGTTCTTTCCGACCGCGTCGTTCGCCGAGAGCGTTCGCTTCGTCCGCGGCATCGGCGACCTCGCCGGCGTCGAAGATCACCGGCCGAGGGTCGACATTCGCCGCGACGGCGTGACGGTCTCGCTCATCAGCATCGACCCGGGCTACATGGGCATGAGCCGGCAGGACGCCGATCTCGCGCGGCAGATCTCCGTGGTCGCGCGGCAGCTCGGGCTCTCGGCGATCCCCACCGCGGTGCAGAGCCTGCTCGTCGTCCCGGGCGCGACCGATATCAAGACGATCATGCCGTTCTGGCGCGCGGCGCTGGGCTACGAGCCGAGGATCGACAGCCCCGACGAAGATCTCGTCGATCCGCATGATCGGCTCGCCGCCTTCTGGTTCGAGCAGATGAAGGAGCCGCGCGGCGACGGCGGTGGCGCGATCCATCTCGCGGTGTGGGTCGCGTACGAGGAGGCCGAGGCCCGCGTCGCGGCGGCCCTCGCTGCGGGCGGCCACATGGTGCGCGACGAGTTCGCGCCGCGGTGGTGGACGCTCGCCGACGCGATGGGGAACGAGGTCGACATCGCCACGATCTCGGGTCGCGCCTAGATCAGCGACCCGCCGTGAACCAGAGCCCGCGACGATCTTCGCGTCCGCGGTACGCGATCGTGATCTCTTCGTCGACCGGGATCGCACGCGTCGCGCGGAATACGAGCTCCGTGCGCTCGCGGTCCGCGACGACCTCGGCGTTCGGCGCGGCGTCGTGGTTGCACATCGAGCCGAGGCCGAGCGCGAGCGCCGCGCCACTGTCCCATTCGAAGCAGTAGTCGCCGACGATCGTCGGCTCGATGGCGCGCCACTGCCCGCCCGGGATCACGAGCGCCGGGCAGCGCACGATCTCCGCGCCCGCGTCGATGGCGTCGAGCGCGAACAGGCCGCGTCCCTTCGCCGCCGTCCGCCGCACCTCCACGCGTGCTCCGCTCGACACGCTCGTCAATCTAGCCTCAGGACGGCGTCATCCCTCCAGCCATCGCCGCATGCCCGACGGTCGGGGGGCGCCTCTGCCCGACATCCGCGAGGCCGCCGCCGTCTAGCGCCGCCACCCGTGCCGCACGACGCTTGGGGTGAGTGCTCCGTCTAGCTGCGCAGCCAGAACGGCGCACTGGGAGGTCCATCCATGAGGTGGAGTCGCTGGCAGGACTGGGCCACGGTCGTCCTTGGTCTCGCGCTCATGACCACGCCGCTCGTCTCGCAGACGACGAACACCGCCGCGATCTGCGTCGCCTATGGCATGGGCGGGCTCATCGTGCTCGCGGGTCTCGCTGCCGCATACGCGAAGAAGCCGGGCGCGCTCGAGCTGATCCCGCTGCTGCTCGGGATCGTCACGATCGCGATGCCGTTCATCTTCGCGTACACGGGAGAGACGTTCATGACGTGGTCCGCGGTGATCGCCGGCGCCGGCACGATCCTCGCGTCCGGCTACGAAGCGGTCCTCGCACCGAAGCCCGCGGTCACAGCCTGACGACCGGGACGCGAGGCGCTCGATGGAGCGCTTCGCGTCCCTCACTTTGGGAGCGAATGACATGACGCTCGTAGAAGCGCGTCCGTCCATCGTGGCCACACGCGCGGGGAAGCTCCGCGGCGCGATCGTCGACGATATCCACGTCTTCAGAGGAGTGCCGTACGCCGCCCCGCCGTTCGGCGCTCGTCATCTCGCGGCGCCCGCGCCGGCCGTGCCGTGGAGCGGGGTGCGCGACGCGCTCGTCGACGGGGCGAAGCCGCCGCAGCCGACCATGCCGGCGTTCGCGGACCAGCCGTGGGATAGGGCGCCGGTGGGCGCTGACTGCCTGAACATGAACATCTGGACGCCGGATCCCGGAGCGAGGGGACTTCCGGTGATGATCTGGATCACCGGCGGGTCGTTCCGCGCCGGCTCGAACGCGTGGTACGACGGCAGCCGCTTCGCGCGAGACGGCGTCGTGTGCGTGGCGATCAACTACCGCTCCGGGCCCGAGGGATTCCTCTACGTCCAGGACGGGACGCCGAATCGCGGCCTCCTCGATCAGATCGCGGCGATGGAATGGGTGCGCGACAACATCGCGTCGTTCGGGGGCGACGCGGGCAACGTCACGCTCTGCGGCGAGTCCGCCGGCGCGATGTGCATCGGCGTGCTGCTCGCGGTCCCGCGTGCGAAGGGCCTCTTTCGCCGCGCGATCATGCAGAGCGGCGCGGCGAGCTTCGCCGTGACCGCGGACGCGGCGCGGCGCATCGGCGAGCGCTTCGCCGAGAAGCTCGGCGTCGCCGCGACGCAGGACGCGCTCGCGACGGTCGCGCCGGACGCGCTCATCGCGACGCACTTCGCGCTCGACGCCGACGTGATGGCACGCCCCGATCCGGCGCACTGGGGTGTGAGCATGGCCGGCGCGATGCTCACGCAGCCCGTCATCGACGGCGAGATCGTTCCGTCCGCACCGCTCGAGCGCATACGCGCCGGCGCGGCCGGCGGCGTCGACGTCATCGTCGGGTCGAACCTCGACGACTGGCGGCTCTTCCTCGCGTTCACCGGCGACCTTCCGAAGATCACCGAGGAGCAGATCACCGGACCGCTCGCGCGGCACGGCGCGAACACGTTCGCCGCATATGGCTTGCCGCTCGAGCGCGCGCTCGCGGCGTACCGGTCGATGTACCCCGGCGCGTCGCCGGGCGATCTCCTCGCGGCGATCCAGACGGACTGGTGGATCCGCGTCCCCGCGCTCCGTCTCGCGGACGCACACGTCGGCCCGACATCCCGCACCTTTATGTACGAGTTCGCGTGGCGCTCGCCCGTGGGCGACGGCCTCTTCGGGTCATGTCACGCGCTGGAGATCCCGTTCGTCTTCGACACCCTCGACGAGGGCCCGGGTCAGATGCTCGGCGATCTGCTCGGACCCGAACCGCCGCGGCAGCTCGCGACCGAGATGCACGCGGCGTGGGCGCGCTTCATCGCGCACGGCGACGCGGGCTGGCCGGAGTACGACGTGCCGCGGCGCGCGACGATGCGCTTCCGCACGCCGTCGATCGTCGTCGACGATCCGCGCTCGCGCGAGCGGGCGCTGTGGGAGGGCGTCCGCTAGGAGAGCTTGCCGGGGCCTGATCGTGGCGGCCGTGTAACGGCGGGGGCCAAAAGGGTCGCGCGCCCGCCTGTTTCCGTGACGGCAGGCCGATACGAAATC
>DATDNP010000108.1:0-3991 GCA_036518215.1 Candidatus Limnocylindria bacterium | reverse complement strand
TCACCGCGTCGAACACCTCGTCGGCGGTGACGCGGCCGGCGACCGCGACGACGATCTTCGACGGGACGTAGCCGCGGCGCATGAAGTCGCGCAGACGATCGCCGTCGAGGCCATTGATGACCGGCTCGCGACCCGCGACCTCCCAGCCGAGAGGGTGCTTCGGGTACAGGAGCTCGTCGATGAGCGTGTGCACGCGATCCTGCGGCTGATCGCGGTACATCCGCAGCTCTTCGATGACGACGCGCTTCTCCATGTCGACGTCGCCGGGACGGAGGACGGGGGCTCGGATGAGGTCCGCCACGACGTCGAGCGCGACGCGCCAGTGGCGCGCCGGGACGCGCGACCAGAAGACGGTCACCTCTTTATCGGTCGCCGCGTTGACGACGCCGCCGCGGCTCTCGATCTCCTGGCTGATCTCGGCCGCGGTGGGACGCTTGGCGGTCCCCTTGAACACGATGTGCTCGAGGAAATGTCCGGTCCCCGCGTCCTTGCGCGACTCCATACGCGAGCCCGCGCCGACGAAGACCGCGAGCGACGCCGAGCGCGCCTCGGGCATCTCGGCGACGAGGACACGCACACCATTCGGAAGGACGCGCTTCTGGTGATCCAAGTCGCACGAACGCTAGCAGAGCGTCAGCGGCAGAACACCATCGTCATGTACAGCGCGTCGGGACCCTGCACGGCGCCGACGCCGACGCGCACGAAATTGGGATCCATGATGTTCGAGCGGTGATTGATCTCACCGGGCGGCGGCCACGGCTCGTTCATGAACTCGATGTTGAGCGCCGCGACGTTGTCGTTCCAGACCTTGCCGGTGTTCTCTCCATACCAACCCGTGCCGCACGCCGCTGAGTCGCGCTGCGATGCGTAGCCGTCGGGCCCGTCGTGATACACGTACCGTACCTGCGTCTCCGCGTAGCTGTGGCTACGCGCGGTCACGGTCACGCCATCGTCGAACGCCAGAGGGCGAAGACCGCCGGCGCTCCGTGAGGCGTTCATCAGCGCGAGCATCCGCAGCTCGGCATCGTGGTCGATCGCCATCGGCAGCACGGCGCGCACGACGGGCACCGGCGTGGGTCGCGGCGTCGGCGCCGCTGTCGGCTCCGGCGTCGGGTCGGGTGTCGGCTCGGGCGTGGGCGACGGCGAGGGTGTCTCGGTCACGAACGCGAGCTCGTCCGGCACGCTCCGCCCGCCGCGCGCGACGACCGTCGCGCGCTGTGCGTCCGTCGCGGCGGCCAGCACCGCCGCGTGTGTGGGCGTCGGACCGCGGACGACGAACGCCGCCACGACGAGCGACGGAAGGAGCGCACCGATCGCGAGCGCGGCGAGCATCGACGCGACGCGCTCACGGATCATCCGGCCGCCCGTCACGCCTCCGCCGCGTCGAGCGCGCCGTACGTGATGAGTAGGTCGGCGCCGCTACGTCGCGCCGCGACGAACGTCTCCTGCTCCATCTGCGCCGCGTTCGCGAGCGCCTCGTTCGTGGAGAAGAGCGCGTGCTCGTCGGCGGTGAAGAACGCGATGACCGGGCGCTCGGCGGACGCCGCGACGACGGACACGAGGTCGAGCGTGAGCGTGCCGGGCTTCAGGACCACCGCGTCCGCGCCGGCAGCGACATCGCGCAGCGCGCGCGTCCGCGCGGCCTCGGCATCGTCCGCTGGGACGAGCGGGACGGCGCGCTCGGCGACCGGCACGGCTTCGACGGCAAGGCGGTGCGACGCGTACATGCGCGTTTCGAGCTTCACCATCGCCGCCACCGGGACATCGCCGTGTCGCGCGCTCGAGAGCGCCTCGCGCACGGCGCGCACGCTGCCCTCGAGCATGCCGGAGGGGATGACGAGGTCGGCTCCCGCATCCGCGTGCACGAGCGCGATCTCCGCGAGCCGCGCGTGCGTCGCCGCGACGTCGGCGTTGCCCTCGTTGAACAGGACGCACTGCCCGTGCGGCGTGTATGCGCAGACGCAGACGTCGGTCGCGACGGCGAGATCGGGCGCCGCGTCCTTCACGGCGTGGATCGCGCGCGTCACGACGTGGTCGCGCTCGCTGGCGAGCATCGCCTGCTCGTCCTTCCGATCGGATGCGCCGAAGAGGAGGAAGCCGGCGAGCCCCGCGGACACCGCTGCGCGCGCGTCGCGGACGAGCTCGGTGATGGAGAGGCGCTCGAGCCACGGCGCATCGGGCACGCGCTCGCGGTCCTCGACGCGCGCGGACACGATGACGGGCTGCACGAGGCGGCCGGTGAGCCCGGGCGCCCCGAGAGCCCGCGACCAGAGGGGGTGGTCGGCAAGGCGGCCGCGGGCGAGCGTCGACTGTCGCACCGTGCCCCGATGGTAGGCGCGGGCGATTCCCTATGCCGTCACCCATCGGTACTCTGGTACGGGATGACGGTCAGGACCATCGCCACCGGTACGCTCGCGCTCGCCATCGTGCTGGGCGGGGCCGCGTTCGCTCGAGTGCCGGCGCCATCCGTCGCGGCGACGACGGTCGCCGACGGACCCGCGAACGACGTCGCCCCGCCGGCGCCGGCCGCCGTGGCGGCGGTGAGCGCGCCGGCGGCAGCGCCCGAGACGCTCCCGACACCGAAGGAAGCGCCGCCGAGCTACCTCATCGCGGACATGAAGCACATCTACCAGACGCTCAACAACTGCGGTCCGGCCTCTGTCGTCATGGCGCTCTCGACCTTCGGCGTCGATGCGAGCCAGGAGGACGCGCGTCTCGCGCTCCGCGGACCCGACGTGCGGCGCGGCATGGGCCCGCAGGGCGTCGACGGATGGGTGAACGCGAACTTCGGCCTCCGCGCGATGTGGCGGAACGACGGGACGAACGATCTCATCCGGCGCCTCGTCGCGAACGGATTCGCGCCGATGGTCACGCAGTGGATGCAGGATCCGAGCGTCTCGC
Organism: Candidatus Limnocylindria bacterium; assembly: GCA_036518215.1. Classification (GTDB taxonomy): domain Bacteria; phylum Chloroflexota; class Limnocylindria; order P2-11E; family P2-11E; genus CF-39. Next base: position 1,090 of record DATDNP010000108.1, on the reverse strand, counting down.
GCATCGCGCACTGGCGCACGGTGCGCGGCTACGACGACGCGCAGGGCGCGTTCTTCGTGAACGATCCGATGCTCGGCAACAACGTCGCGCTCTCCTACGACTGGTTCGCGTCCAACTGGCAGTCGTTCTCGTACCGCTACCTCGTCATCTACCGCCCCGAGGACGAGCCGCTGCTCCACGCGATCGTCGGCGCTGACTGGAACGAGCTGGTGGCGCGCCAGTCGCTGTACGAGCGCGCGAAGGCCGACGCCGCGTCGCAGAACACGAACTTCGCGTGGCTCGCGTACGGCGAGGCTGCGTACGCGAACGGCGTCTTCGACGAGGCGGTGTCGGCCTTCGAGACGGGCTTCAGCATGGGATCCGCGAGCGGCGTGTTCGGCGTGCGCAACTCCTATCCGCAGGCCCTCCGCGCGCTCGGCCGGCGCGGCGAGGCCGATGTCGTGGCGCAGAAGATCAGCGGCGTCACGCCCGTACCCGCGACGGTCGCGCCCGCGCCCGACACGTTCGCGCTGTTCCTCGCGATCCGCCGCACGCTGCCGTTCGAGTCCCTTCCCACCGAGTGACCCGCGTCCGCTTCCTTGGAAGCGGGGACGCGTTCGGTGACGGCGGACGCCTTCAGACCTGCATCCTCGTCGAGACCGACGGGTATCGCGCGCTCATCGATTGCGGCGCGACGAGCCTCGTGGCGATGAAGCGAGCCGATGTCGACCCGAACACGATCGACGCCGTGCTGCTCACGCACTTCCACGGCGACCACGCCGGCGGCGTCCCCTACCTCATCCTCGATGGACAGTTCCGGAAGCGAGACCGCGCGCTCGTCGTCGCCGGCCCGCCCGGCGTGCGGGAGCGGATGACGGCGATCTTCGAGGCCGCGCTCCCGACGTCCTCCGCGACGCGACAGCGTTTCGACGTCGCGTACGCGGAGCTCGGCCCGCGCCCGACGGCGATCGGACCGCTCGACGTGGTCGCGCTGCCCGTGGCGCACCTCGCCGAGACGTCGCCGCATGGCCTTCGCGTCGCCGCCGGCGACCGCACGATCTCCTACACCGGCGACACCGAGTGGTGCGACACGCTGCCGCAGCTCGCCCAG
>DATDNP010000107.1:0-3225 GCA_036518215.1 Candidatus Limnocylindria bacterium | reverse complement strand
CTTCATGGCGCGCTGGACGGTCTGCTTCAGCACCTTGCGGAACGACACGCGGCGCTCGAGCTGCTGCGCGACGTTCTCGGCGATGAGGTTCGCGTCGACCTCGGGGAAGCGGATCTCGAAGATGTTCACCTTCACCGCCTTGCCGGTGGTCTTGCCGAGGACCTGACGCAGCTCCTCGACCTTCGCGCCACCCTTGCCGATGACGACGCCCGGCTTCGCCGTGTGGATCGTCACCGTCACCTGGTTCGTCGAGCGCTCGATGTCGATGCGGGCGATGGCCGCGTCACGCAGGCGCGACCGGATCGCCGTGCGGATCGCGACGTCTTCCTTGAGGAGCTCGCGGTAGTTCTTCTTGTTCGCGTACCACTTGGCGTTCCACGTCTTGGTGAAGCCAAGACGGAACCCCTGTGGGTGTGTCTTCTGTCCCATTAGCGAGCGGCCTCCCTCTCGTCGACGACGATGGTGATGTGGCTGGTGCGGCGCAGCTTGATGTCGCGCCGTCCACGGCCGCGCATCCACACGCGCTTCATGCGCGGTCCCTCGTCGGCGATCGCGCGCTTCACGTACAGGTTCTCGAGGGTCATGTTGAAGTTGTTCTCCGCGTTCGCGACCGCAGAGCGAACGACGCGACCGATCGGGAGCGCGCTGCCCTTCGGCAGGTGCTCGAGGATCGCGATGGCCTCCTCGGCCGACTTCCCCGTGATGAGGTCGGTGACGAGGCGCGCCTTGCGCGGTGAGAAGCGCTGGAACTTCGCGGTCGCGTGCACTTCCATGCTCATGCCCCTGCCTTCACGGTCGCGGCCGTCTCCGCTGCGGCGCCGCGCCCATGCCCCTTGAAGGTGCGTGTGGGCGCGAACTCGCCGAGCTTGTGGCCGACCATGTTCTCGGTGATGAAGACCGGCACGTGACGGCGGCCGTCGTGCACGCCGATGGTGTGACCCACCATCGCCGGCAGGATGACCGACGCGCGCGACCAGGTCTTCACGACCTTCTTCTCGTTCTTCGAGTTCATCTGCTCGATCTTCTTCTTGAGCGAGTCGTGTACGAACGGACCCTTCTTTACTGAGCGGCTCATCTACTTGCTCTTCCTCTTCTTCGGCCGCGCCGTCACGAAGCGATCCGTGCGCGGGTTGTTGCGGGTCTTGAGGCCCATCGCGGGCTTGCCCCACGGCGTCTGCGCCATGCCGCCGACCGGGGACTTCGCCTCGCCACCACCGTGCGGGTGGTCACGCGGCGACATCACGACGCCACGCACCGTGGGACGCCAGCCCATGCGGCGCTTGTGGCCGGCGCCACCGATCTTGCGGTTCTCGTGCTCGACGTTGCCGAGCTGTCCGACCGTCGCGCGGCAGCGCACCTGGACGACGCGGATGCCACCCGAGGGAAGACGGATCTGCGCGTACTCGCCTTCCTTCGCGACGAGCTGCGCCGCCCCACCCGCCGCGCGCACGAGCTGCGCGCCGCGGCCGGGCTGGAGCTCGACGCCGTGGATCGTCGTGCCCGTCGGGATGTGCTCGAGCGGCAGGCAGTTGCCGACGCGCGCCTCGGCCTCGGGGCCGGATACGACGGTGTCGCCGACCTTCAGGTCGAGCGGCGCGAGGATGTAGCGCTTCTCGCCGTCCCGGTACTGCAGGAGCGCGATGCGCGAGCTGCGGTTCGGGTCGTACTCGATCGCGACGACGCGCGCCGCGATGCCGTCCTTGTTCCGCTTGAAGTCGATCTTCCGGTAGTTGCGCTTCTCGCCGCCGCCGCGGTGACGCGTCGTGACGCGACCCTGCGCGTTGCGGCCGGCCTTGCGCAGCTTGCGCTCGATGAGCGAGCGCTCGGGCTTGCTCTTCGTGATCTCGGCGAATGACGCCGACTGCCGGAACCGGCGGACCGGCGATGTCGCCTTGTACGTCTTCAGCGGCATTAGACGCCCTCCACGAAGTAGCGCTCGATCTTCTGACCCTTGGCGACCGTCACGATCGCCTTCTTCCAATCGGGACGACGCCCGGTCTTACGTCCGAGACGCCGCTCCTTGCCATGGACCTTCACCGTGTTCACCGCGACGACGTCGACCTTGAAGGCCTCCTCGACCGCGGCCGCGATCTCGGGCTTCGTCGCGTCGTCCGCGACCGCGAACGTGTAGCGGCCGGCACCCGTCTCGCTCATCGAGCGCTCGGTGATGACCGGACGAAGGAGAACGAGTGTCCCTCTCATGCGTGCACCGCCTTCGCCGCGCCGATCTCCGCACGTGCGACGAGCGCGTCGAGCGCTGGACGCATGACGAGGAGCGTGTCGCTCTCGAGGACGTCCGCGAGACGCAGCGAGCCGGGCGTGCGGTACTCAAGGTCGGGCAGATTCGCCATCGCGCGGCCGAGACGCTCGTCGAGCTCGGAAGCGATGACGATCGTCTGGCCGGTGTCGCCGAGGTTGCCGAGCCATGCGACGACCTCGCGGGTCCGCGGCTCGTCGCTCGCGAGCTTCATGTCCTCGAGCACGAGGAAGCGTCCCTCCGCGGCGCGCGCCGAAACGGCCTCGGCGAACGCGGCACGGCGCATCTTCTCGGGGATGCGCTGCTCGTACTTGCGGCCGTTCGGACCGAACACGACGCCGCCGTGCCGCCAATGCGGCGAGCGGGTCGAGCCCTGACGGGCGCGGCCGGTGCCCTTCTGTCGCCACGGCTTCGCGCCGCCACCCGAGACGCGGGAGCGGTTCTTCGTCGCGCTCGTCGCCTGACGCGCGTTCGAGCGTGACGCGATGAACGCCTGGAACAGCGTCGCGATCTTCTTCGCGGACGTCGCGAGCGCGGCCGGGAGCTCGAGCGAGCCCACGACCGAGCCGTCCGCCGCGATGAGCGGCGCGTGCCCCGCAGGCGCGGTCGGGAGCGGCTTCGCCTGCGGCTTCTCGCGCTTCGGCTGCGGCGCCTCCGCCGCGGGTGCCTGGCGCGGCGCGGGAGCGGCAGCGGGCCGGGCGACGCGCGTGACGGGACGCGCGACGGCGCGCTTCGCCGGCGCGGCGGTCGCCTTCTTCGCGGCGGCCGGCTTCGCGGCCGTGGCCTTCGCCGCGGTCGCCTTCACCGGCATCTCTTCCTTCTTCGCCGCCGTCGTCTTCTTGGCGGTCGTCTTCTTCTCGGCCATTACGCCTTCCTCACCATGACGATCGCGTTCTTCGGTCCCGGGACGGCGCCCGCGACGATGAGCAGCGAACGCTCGCCGTCGGCGCGCAGGACCTCGAGATCGG
>DATDNP010000106.1:0-23141 GCA_036518215.1 Candidatus Limnocylindria bacterium | reverse complement strand
CGCCCACCGGGACACGACCCGCGCCCGGACTCCCCGCGACGCCGGCACGACCGGCGCCGCAGCGGACCGCGACCGCGCGTCCACCGCAGCGACCGAGCTGATCGCGGCGCGAGCACGTCCCTCTCGCGTACAATCGATGTTCGCGTCTGCAATGAAGGAGGGTGAGCCCGTGCCCAAGATGAAGAGCCACAGCGGTGCGAAGAAGCGGTTCCGCGTCACCGGCAAGGGGCAGCTCTCCCGGATGAAGGCGTACAAGGGCCACCTGAATCAGCACAAGTCGCCGTCACGGAAGCGCCGTCACGCGGGCAAGGGACTCGTCGCCAAGGGCGATCTGAAGCTCGTCCGCAAGCTGCTGCCGCACCTGTAAGGCCGACGGAGGAGAACGTATGTCCCGGGTGAAGCGCGGGGTCGCCGCGCACAAGAAGCACAAGAAGCTCCTGAAGGCCGCCGAAGGACGGCGCCAGACGAAGCGCAAGCTCGTGCGACCGGCCCGTGAGGCCGCGACGCACGCGCTCGCGTACGCCTTCCGCGATCGCCGCAAGCGCAAGTCGCAATTCCGGGCCCTGTGGATCGCCCGCATCAACGCCGCGTCGCGCGAGGCCGGCGTGTCGTACAGCCGCCTCATGGCCGCGATGCGCGCCGCGGGCGTCGACCTCGACCGCAAGATCCTCGCGGACATCGCGGTGAAGGACCCGAAGACGTTCCGTTCGTACGTGGACACGGTCAAGGAGAAGAAGCCCAAGGCGACCTCATAAAGAGAGGCTGCGAAGGAGAGCAGTACCGCTCCCACGTCGCTCCAGGGAAGGTGGTCCGTGACTGAGAGACCACCGCGAGACGGGAAGCGGGAATTCGCTCCGGAGCCGATGCGCACAAAAGCGCATCCGGGTGGAGCCCGATAGCGCTCCCCATGAAGTGCCCGCGGGTGCGTCCCGCGGGAAACACGGGTGGTACCGCGGAGGCCCGCCTCCGTCCCGCGTCGCGCGAGCGACGGGACGAGAGCGGGCTTTTTGTTTTGCCGAAAGGAGCGGGACATGGCGACGACGCTTCAGGACCTCACGACGCTCGCGGACACCGCGGTACGGGAGATCTCCGGTGCCGCGGACGACGGCGCGCTCGAGTCCGCGCGTGTTCGCTATCTGTCGCGCAAGGACGGCCTCATCACGCAGGCGACGAAGCAGCTCGCGACGCTCCCCGCCTCCGAGCGCCCCGCCTACGGCCAAGCCGTGAACGAGGCGAAGCGGCGGATCGAGGCGGCGCTCGAGGAGCGCGAGGCGGCGCTGCGCGGTGCGACGATCGAGAAGAGCCTGGGTGAGAGCGCCGACCTGACGCTCCCGCCGCGGCGGATCCGTCTCGCGCGCACGCATCCGATCGCGCGGACGATCCGCGAGATCGCGCGCGTCCTCGGGTCGCTCGGGTTCGAGGCCATCGAGGGTCCCGAGGTGGAGTGGGACTACTACAACTTCGAGGCGCTCAACATCCCGCGCGACCATCCGGCACGCGACAAGTTCAACACGCTGTGGATCGGGAACCCGCTCGGCGACGATCCCGATCGCCCGATGCTGCTGCGGACGCACACGTCACCGATGCAGATCCGCGTGATGGAGAAGCGCCAGCCGCCCGTGCGCGTCGTCGTGCCCGGTCGCTGCTATCGGTTCGAGGCGACCGACGCAACGCACGAGAGCATCTTCCATCAGTACGAAGGGCTCGCGATCGACGAGCAGCTCTCGATGGCGGACCTGAAGGGCGTGCTCTATTCGTTCGCGCGGCAGATGTTCGGCGGCGAGCGCGAGGTGAAGTTCCGTCCCGATTACTTCCCGTTCACGGAGCCGTCGGCGGAGATCGCATTCGACTGCTTCGTCTGCGACGGCACGGGGACGGCGAACGCCGGCCGCTGCGGCACGTGCGGCGGGTCCGGCTGGATCGAAGCGGCGGGTTGCGGCATGGTGCACCCGGCCGCGCTGCGCCGCGTCGGCTACGACCCCGCGCGCTACCAGGGATTCGCGTTCGGTGGTGGCGTCGAGCGCCTCGCGATGCTCCTCACCGGCACGCCGGACATCCGGCTGTTCCACGAGAACGACATGCGCTATCTGGAGAGTGTCTGAGATGCCGAGCCTTCGAGTACCGCTCTCGTGGCTACGTGAGCTCGTCACCGTCGACGCGGACGTCGCGACGATCGCCGACCGGCTGCACATGGCCGGCATGGAGGTCGACCACGTCGAGCGGACCGGCGCGTGGGGCGACAAGGTCCACGTGGGCAGGATCGCCGCGCTCGAGAAGCATCCCAACGCGGACAAGCTCCAGCTGGCGACGGTCGACTACGGGAATGGCCGGATCAAGACGGTCGTCACCGGCGCGACGAACATCGCCGCGGGCGACATCGTCCCGTACGCCGAGGCCGGCGCGACGCTCATCGACGGCCACACCGGTCAGCCGATGGTGCTGCGGCCGAAGCCGATGCGCGGCATCCAGAGCGAGGGGATGGTGCTCTCCGCGAAGGAGCTCGGCCTCGGAGAAGACCACGACGGCATCATGCTGCTCCCGAAGACGCTCCCCGTCGGGCAGCTGCTCCAGGACGCGATCGGTGACGCCGTCATCGCGCTCGAGATCTCGCCGAACCGCGCCGACGCGCTGTCGATCTATGGCATCGCGCGCGAGGTCTCCGCGCTCTTCGCCGCTCCGCTTCACGCGCCGGCGGGTGACGACCTCAGCGCCGTCCTCGACCCGAAGCTGCTCCAGGTCCGGACCCTGGACGAGGCGGCCTGCCCGCGCTTCGGCGCCGCGTACCTCGAGGGCATCGCGATCCATCCGTCGCCGTCCTGGATGCAGGAGCGCCTCGTCGCGGCGGGCATGCGGCCGATCTCGAACATCGTCGACATCACGAACTACGTGATGCTCGAGCTCGGGCAGCCGTTGCACGCGTACGACGCGACAAGGCTGCACGGGCACGTGCTCGTCGCGCGAAAGGCGCGTGCCGGCGAGCGGCTCCGGACGCTGGACGGCGTCGATCGCACGCTGCGCTCGGACGACCTCGTCATCGCGGACGCGGACCGCGCGCTCGGCCTCGCCGGGATCATGGGTGGCGAGGACAGCGAGATCCGCGAGGGCACCACCGTCGTCGCGCTCGAGGCCGCGTCGTTCGCGTGGCGCGGTATCCGTCGGTCGACGGACGCGCACGGTCTGTCCGGCTCGAGCGGGAGCGCAGCCGCGCGACGCTTCGGCATCGATCTCTCACCGGCGCTCGTCCCCATCGCGCTCGCTCGCGCCGCGCGTCTCATGCGCGAGCACGCGTCCGCGCGACTCATCGGGGCGACCGATGTCTATCCGAAGCCGCGGCCGCGTACCACCGTCCGGATGCCGGCATCAGACGTCGTGCGCGTGCTCGGCGCCGACATCACGCCGAAGGAGTCCGTCGACGCGCTCGTACGGCTCGGATTCGAGACGACCCTGCGCGACGGCACGATCGAGACGACCGCACCCGCCGTGCGCACCGATATCGGCATCCCGGAGGACATCGTCGAAGAGGTCGGACGCATCGTCGGGTACGACCGCATCCCGACGCGCATGCCATCCGGACCGCTGCCGGTCCATGAGCCGCATCCATTCGAGCGCGCACGCGAGCACGCCCGCGACGTGCTCGTCGGGGCGGGACTGCAGGACACCATCTCATACAGCGCGATCGATCCGGCGTGGCTCACGCGGCTCACCGCCGACGGGACACCCGTCGCGCCCGAGCCACTGCGGATCGTGAATCCGACGACCGCATCGCAATCGGTGATGCGGCCGACGCTCCGCGCGAGCGTGCTCGACACCGCACGCCGCAACATGCGCTACCGGTCGGGTGTCGCGTTCTTCGAGATCGCGCCCGTGTATCTCGCGCGCGAGAAAGATCTCCCGGACGAGCGCTGGACGATCGCGATCTGTCTCGCGGGGCGTGCGGACCCGGTACGCGAGAACGAGACATGGCTGTCGCCGGAGCGCCGCTACGACCTGCACGACATCCAGGGCGCGGTCGCGGCGCTGCGAGACGCGATGCGCGCGAGCGCGACCGGTACCGCGACCCGCGGAGCGCCGGGCATGCACCCCGGACGTTCGGAGCGCATCGAGGCGGACGGCCGCACGACCGCGGTCGTCGGCCAGCTCGATCCGCGCGTCGCCGAGAAGTGGGAGCTTCCCGAGGAGACGTTCATCGCGGAGCTCGACCTGGCCGCGCTCCTCGCCGAGGCCCCAAAGCGACCCGCCGCCGCGACGCCGCCACGCTATCCGGCGGCGATCCGGGATCTCGCGATCGTCGTGAACGAGGCACGTCCCTACGGCGAGATCGAGCGTGCCATCGCCGAGTCCGCGAAGGGGACGGTCGAGTCGGTCGCCCTCCGCGACCTCTACCGCGGACCGCAGGTCGGGCCCGGAAAGAAGAGCTTCGCCGTGCGCGTCGTCCTCAGGTCGGCGGCCGGCACCCTGTCCGACGAGGAGGTCGACAAGGCCATGCGGCGCATCCAGGGGCGACTCGAACGCCAACTCGGAGCAACGCTGAGGGGCTGAACCCTACGGCTCCCGTCCGGTATCAACTTGTGTGACCGGAGTCACGAATGTAGCCTCGCCACACTCGGGCGTCCGGTCCACCCGTATGGCGGAACCGGCCGCGGGAAGACGTGGGAGGTAGCACAGGCGTGAGTCGAAACAGGCGGCTTCTGGCGGCCATGGGCGCGATCGCGATGCTCGTCGCGGCATGCGGTCAGTCCCAGGGTCCGTCGGCGTCGGCGTCAACTGGTGCATCCGCTTCGGCGACACCGGCGGCGCGTGGCGCGGGCGGAGACCTCAAGATCCTCTACTGGCAGGCACCGACGATCCTCAACCCGCACCAGGCGACCGGCACAAAGGACAACGACGCATCGCGTCTCGTGATCGAACCGCTCGCGGCGTTCGACAACGACGGCAACGCCGTCGCGGTCCTCGCCCAGGAAGTGCCGACCGTCGCGAACGGCGGCGTCACAGCGGACTTCAAGCAGGTGACTTGGAAGCTGAAGCAGAACGTGAAGTGGTCGGACGGCACGCCGTTCACCGCCTCTGACGTCGAATTCACGTACAAGTACATCTGCGACCCGAAGACGGCCGCATCGACCGCCGACCGTTGCGAAGGCGTCGACTCGGTCACCGCGAAGGACCCGAACACCGTCGTGGTGAAGTACAAGGACACGAACCCGTTCTTCTACCAGGTCGGCGTCGGCTTCTCGAACGGCATCCTCCAGCAGGCGCAGTACAAGAACTGCGTCGGCGACGCCGCGAAGAACTGCCCGGCGGACCTCAAGCCGATCGGCACCGGCCCGTACATGGTCAAGGACTTCAAGCCGGGCGACACCGTCCTCTACGACATGAACCCGAACTACCGTGACGCGAACAAGCCGTTCTTCAAGTCGGTCACGTTCAAGGGTGGTGGCGACGCCGCTGCCTCCGCGCGTGCCGTCTGCCAGACCGGCGACACGGACTACGGTTGGAACCTCCAGGTCGAGGCCACGGTGCTCAAGCCGATGGCAGCGGCCGCGGACAGCAAGTGCACGCTGCTCACGAACTACGGCTCGAGCGTCGAGCGCATCCTGCTCAACTTCTCGAACCCGGACCCGTCGCTCGGCGACAACCGTGGCGAACCGAGCACGAAGCACCCGTTCCTGAGCGACATCCACGTTCGCCGCGCGCTCGCGATGGCGACCGACCGTAACGCGGTCGCTGTCCAGCTCTACGGCGACGGCCTCGCCGGCAAGGCGACCTGCAACATCCTCACGGCTCCGGCTCCGATGGTGTCCAAGGCGACCGACAGCCTCGACGTCTGCAAGTTCGACAAGGCGGCTGCCGAGAAGGAGCTCCAGGACAACGGCTGGGTGAAGGGCTCCGACGGCGTTCGCGCCAAGAATGGCGTCCGCCTCGAGCTCAGCTACCGCACCACCGTGAACGCGGTGCGTCAGAAGACGCAGGACATCATGAAGGCGAACTGGGAGAGCATCGGCTTCAAGGTGAACCTGCTCTCGGTCCCGGCATCGACCTTCTTCACGAACACGTCGCCGGACGGTGCGAACCACTTCTGGACCGACGTGGAGATGTACACGAACTCCGGTGACCCCGACCCGACGTCGTACTTCCTGTCGGGTTGGACGTGCAACCAGATCGCGCAGAAGTCGAACAACTGGCAGCTCGGCAACTACGCGCGCTACTGCAACCAGGCGTTCGACGACGTCGTCGCCCAGCTGAAGAAGGAGACCGACCAGAACAAGCGCAACCAGCTCGCTCAGCAGGCGAACGACATCCTCGTCAAGGACGTCGCGATCATTCCGCTCATCTCGCGTGTCGCCCCGACGGCCTCTGGCGTGTCCAAGAGCCTCAAGGGCATCAAGGTCTCGGTATGGGACTCTGAGATGTGGAACATCGCGGACTGGTCCAAGTAACCAGGACATAGTTGGGAGCGGCGCGGCGGAGCGATCCGCCGCGCCGCGACCCCGCTCCAGGAGGGTCGCGTGGGTCGGTACGTCGCACGACGCTTGCTCATCGCCATCCCGACCCTGCTCGCCATCAGCTTCGTCATGTACGCGATCCTCGCGCTCGCGCCCATCGACCCGCTTTCGCAGTTCGGCGCGGACCCGCGCGTTCCGCCGGAGGTCCGCGAGCACATCCGCCAGGCGCTCGGGCTCGATCAACCGTGGCCGATCCGCTACGTGAAGTGGGTGACGGCGTTCGTTCGTGGCGACTTCGGCGTGTCGTTCATGTCGCACGCGTCGGTGGGTGACCTCATCTGGCAGCGTCTCCCGAACACGCTCGCGGTCGTCGGCGTCGCCTACATCGTCGGCGTGCTCATCGCGATCCCGGCCGGTCTCATCTCGTCGGTCCGCCGGAACTCACCGGTCGATCACACGATCTCGCTCTTCGCGTACGCCGGGTTCTCGGTGCCGACGTTCTTCACCGGCATCCTCCTGATCATCATCTTCAGCATCAAGCTGCGGTGGCTGCCGTTCATCTACGACTCGAACCTGAAGATCACCGACCTCGGATCGCTCGTCGAACAGTTCCGCCAGTCCGTCATGCCGATCGCGGTGCTCGGCCTCTTCGACGCGGCGATCCTGACGCGCTACATCCGCGCGGAGATGCTCGAACACCTTCCGCTCGACTATGTGCGCACGGCACGGTCGAAGGGGCTGCTCGAGCGCGCCGTCGTCATCCGGCACGTCCTGCGCAATAGCCTCATCCCCGTGGTCACGCTCATCGCGCTCGGTGTGCCCGCCGTCTTCGGCGGCGCCATCGTGACGGAGCAGGTGTTCCACGTGCCGGGCATCGGCGAGCTCCTCGTCACGTCGATCGGCACCGGCGACACACCCGTCATCGCGTCCGTCGTCATGATCTTCGCGGTGCTCGTCGTGCTCTTCAATCTCATCGCGGACGTCCTGTACGCCGTCCTCGATCCGCGGATCAAGTACGCCTGATGGCCACCGTCACGCGCGAACAGGTGGTCCCACCGCCCGACGCCGCCGCGATGCGCCCCGCGCGGTCGCTGTGGAAGGACGCGTGGTACACGTTCACGCGCGACCGGCTCGCCGTCTTCGGTCTCATGGTGCTCGTCTTCATCGTGCTCGCCGTCCTCATCGGCCCGTACATCTGGCCGCAGAAGATCGGGGACATCGACTTCTCGCGCGCCCTCGAAGGCCCGTCGCTCGAGCACCCGTTCGGGACGGACGACCTCGGACGCGACCTGCTCGCACGCGCGCTCTACGGCGGCCGCGTGTCGATCGCGGTCGGCGTCGTCGCCGTGTTCATCGCCATCACGCTCGGGACGCTCATCGGCGCCTTCGCCGGCTACTTCGGCAAGCTCGACAACCCGCTCATGCGCCTCACGGACCTCTTCCTGTCGCTGCCGGTCCTCCCGCTGCTCCTCGTGCTCATCTACCTCTTCCGAGAGTCGCTGCAGCGTGCGATGGGTCCCGTCGTCGGCATCTTCGTGATGGTCGTCGCCGTCATCGGGATCCTGAACTGGATGCCGACCGCGCGGCTCGTGCGCGCCTCGTTCCTGTCGCTGAAGCAGAAGGAATTCGTCGAGGCGGCGCGCTGCGTCGGCGCGAAGGACCGCCGCATCATCTTCCGCCACATCATGCCGAACGTGCTGAGCCCGGTGCTCGTCGCCGCCACCATCGGCGTCGGTGGCGCGATCCTCACCGAGTCGACGCTCTCGTTCCTCGGTCTCGGGTTCCCGCCCGACACACCGACGTGGGGCCGTCTTCTGTTCGACTCGCAGAATTACATCGACATCGCGCCGCACTGGCCGATCTTCCCGGGCCTGTGCATCTTCATCGTCGTGCTGTCGATCAACTTCATCGGCGATGGACTGCGCGACGCGCTCGACCCGCGACGCAAGATCTGACGGTCCTCGGCCGGCGCCTTCCGCGTGCCTTCTACGCGCGTCCGACGCTCGAGGTCGCGCGCGACCTGCTCGGTAGAGTGCTCGTCTACGATGGTGCCGGCGGTCGCCGCGCAGCGCGTCTCGTGGAAGTCGAGGCCTATCTGGGTGGGCGCGACCCCGCGTCGCACGCCTACCGCGGGCCGACACGCCGCACCGCCGTCATGTTCGGGAGGCCCGGAGTCGCCTACGTGTACTTCATCTACGGCGCTCACCACTGCATGAACGTCGTCGCCCATATCCCCGCCGTCGCGGGGGCGGTGCTCCTGCGCGGCGCGGAGCCGCTCGGCGGCTTCGAATCGGACGCTCGCCTCGCGGGCCCCGGGCTCATCGGGCGCGCCTTCGGCCTCACGACCGCCGACACCGGGCGCGATCTCGTCACGTCGACGCTCCACCTTCGCGCCGGCGCGCCCGTCGCGGAGCGCGACGTCGTGCGCGCGACGCGGATCGGCCTCGGCGCGAGCACGACCTCCGAGCGACAGTGGCGCTTCTACGTTCGCGGCTCGAAGGGCGTATCCCGAGCATGAGCGGGATCACCGAGCGATCGCTCGCAACGCTGGAGCTCCCGGCGGTCCGCGCGCTCCTCGCCGAACGCTCATCCTTCATCCCCGGGCGCGAGCTCGCCGAGGCGATCGCGCCGGTGAGCGCGGTGCGCGACGCCGAGCGGATGCAGGACGAGACGAGCGCCGCCCGGGCGCTCCTCCGGGCGCAGCCGTCCGCGGGCATCGGTGGGGCGCGCGACATCCGCGACGCGCTGCGGCGCGCGCGCCTCGGCGGGTCCCTCGACCCGGAGCAGCTCCTCTCGATCGCGGACACGATCCGCGCGGCGCAGAAGCTCTTCGAGGACGTCCATCCATACCCCGCGCTCGCCGCGCTCGCGCACTTCGCGCGTCCGCCACGACCGCTCGCCGAGGCCGTCGAGAACGCCATCTCGGGGACGGCGGAGGTGCTCGACCGCGCGAGCCCGCGTCTCGGCACGCTCCGCATGGATCTCCGCGCGGCGCAATCGCGTCTGCAGCAGCGCCTCGACGGGCTGCTGCGGTCCGCCGAGCTCGGGCGCGCGCTGCAGGAGCCGATCGTCACGCAGCGCAACGGGCGCTACGTCGTGCCGGTGAAGAGCGAGATGCGCGGTGCGGTGAAGGGGATCATCCACGACCAATCCGCGAGCGGCGCGACCGTCTTCATCGAGCCGCTCGAGATCCTCGAGGCCAACAACGCGCTGCGCGAGGCCGAGCTCGCGGAGAAGGCCGAGGTGCAGCGCATCCTCGACGAGCTCTCGCGGCGCGTCGAGCGCGACGCCGACGAGCTCGACGCCGTCGTCAGCGCCCTCGCGCGGCTCGACCTCGCGCTCGCGAAGGCGCAGCTCGCGGACGCGCTCGAGTGCGAGCGGCCGGTCCTCGACGGGGAGGGGAAGCTCGACCTCATCGCCGCACGCCATCCGCTCCTCGTCGCGCAGGGGACCGAGGTCGTGCCGATCGACGTGCGCCTCGGGACCGACTTCCGCGCGCTCGTCGTGACCGGGCCGAACACCGGCGGCAAGACGGTGACGCTCAAGACGGTCGGCCTCCTCGTGCTCATGGCCGCGTGCGGTCTCCACGTCCCCGCGAACAAGGGCAGCCGCGTCCCCGTCGTGAAGCGCGTCTTCGCCGACATCGGCGACGAGCAGTCGATCGCGCAATCGCTCTCGACCTTCAGCTCGCATCTGCGGAACGTCGTCGCGACGCTCGCCGAGGCCGAGAAAGGGGACCTCGCGCTCCTCGACGAGCTCGGCGCCGGGACCGACCCCGACGAGGGTGCCGCCCTCGCGATGGCGGTCCTGGAGACGCTCCTCGCGCGCGGCGTGCTCGTCGCCGCGACGACGCATTACCCGGAGCTGAAGGCGTTCGCACTCTCGACACCGGGTGTCTCGAACGCGAGCGTCGAGTTCGACCCGCAGACGCTGCAGCCGACGTACCGTCTCCACGTCGGCCTGCCCGGCGCATCGAACGCGTTCGCGATCGCGTCCCGTCTCGGCCTCGACGCGACCGTGCTCGACCGAGCGGAGTCGCACCTCTCCGAGCTGCATCGCTCGCTCGAGAAGACGCTGCGCGAGGCCGAGCGCCAGCGCACCGAGCTCGCCGGCGCGCTCGATGAAGCGCGCATCGCCGCGGAGGACGCTCGTCGGACGACCGCCGAGGCCGAGCGCACCGCGGACAAGGTGCGCGAGGATGCCGAGCGCGCGATGCGCCGCGCACGAGCGGAGGCGGACGAGCTGCTCCTGCAGGCTCGGCGCGCGCTGCGTCAGGCCGAGCAGGCGCGTGACAAGGCGGCGAAGCGCAACCTCATCGACGAGGCACGCGAAGAGCTCGCGCGCGCCGAGCGGGCACGCGACGTCGCGTCGCCCGAGCCGCCGGCGGCGCGCGCGACGGTCCCGATCGCCGTCGGCGCGCCGGTGCTCGTGGACGGCGTGAGCGAGCCGGGGACGCTCCTTTCGGTCGACGACAAGGGCATGGCCGATGTCGCCGCGGGCGCGCTTCGCCTGCGCGTCCCCATGTCGAGCCTGCGCGAGGCGGCCGCTCCCGAGACGCCCGTGCGATCCGCTCGCGCCACGGTGAGCGGGAGCGTGCCGAGCGTGCCGCTCCAGCTCGACCTCCGTGGCGCGCGCGCCGAGGAGGCGCTCGCGGTCCTCGATCGGTACCTCAACGACGCGGCGGTCGCGGGCATCGACCGTCTGCGGATCATCCACGGCAAGGGCACCGGCGCGCTTCGCACCGCCGTTCGCGAGATGCTGAGCGCGCATCCGCTCGTGCGCGAGCAGACACCCGCCGGTCAGTCCGAGGGCGGCGATGGCGCGACGATCGTGCGGCTCTGAGCGGAACCATCGCGCGCGCGACGTTGTAGGAAGGTTCGTGCGCGCGACACTCCTCATCGCCCTGTGCGCCGCGTGCGCTCCCGTCACCGTCGTGCCTAGCGCAACGCCATCACGCCCGGCATCCACAGCGTCCGCCGGCATCCCCGCAACGCTCGCGGCGTTCGCGCCATCGAGCGACGCGACGATCGTCGAGGGCGGCTGCGGAACGACGCAGGTATGGAAGGGGAGCATCCCGATCGAGCTCGAGCGCGCGGCCGGCGACAACGCACCGCACGGGCTCCCGGTGGTGTACGCCGATCCGCCGGTCCTCGCGGGGTTCGTCTTCGGGTACCCGCTGCGCGCGGGCCGACCGACGGACCGATCCAACAAGATCTTGTGGGTCGTGTCGGGCGGCCGGACCGGGCCGCTCACGGTCGACGCGCACCCGGCCGACGCGCCGCAACCCGCGGTGCACCTTACCTTCCCAGACAACTCCGGCCCCGGGAACATCTACCCGAGCTCGATAGACGTCCCGACGCCCGGCTGCTGGCACGTCGCGCTCGCGTGGAGTGGCCACACCGCGCAGCTCGATCTCGTGTACAGGTAGCCTCCCCGTGGGAGGCGGTATGCGCAAAGTCATCTTCTTCATGCTCACGACTGTGAACGGCTTCTACGAGCGCGCTCCGTGGGTGATCGATTGGCACCACGCGGGCGATCCGGAGTTCAACGATTTCGCGCTCGCGCAGCTCGACGCGGCCGACCTCATGGTGTTCGGACGCAGGACGTACGAAGGCATGGCGGCGTACTGGCCCACCGAGGACGCGATCACGAGCGATCCGGATGTCGCGCGCCGGATGAACTCGATGGCGAAACTGGTGTTCTCGCGCTCTCTCGGCGACGCGACGTGGCAGAACACACGGCTCGTGCGCGGCGACGCGGCGGAGGAGGTCGCGCGCCTGAAGGCGGCGTCCGGCCGCGACATCATCGTGATGGGGAGCGGCGACCTCGCGACGAGCCTCGCAGAGCGCCGCGTCATCGACGAGCTCCGGATCCTCGTGAATCCGATCGCCCTGCCGGAGGGGAAGCCCGTCTTCGCCGGGCTGAAGGCGGATCTGCCGCTGCGTCTTCTGAGCGCGCGGACGTTCGCGTCGGGGAACGTGCTCCTGACGTACGCGCCGCGCGTCTAGCTCGCCGCCACCCGCCGCATCGTCACGTTCGTCATGCCGAGCGCCTGCGCGAGGACGTCCTCGGCCTCGCTGCGGAGGCCCGCGTCCGCGAGCTCGCGGCGGAGCGCGGGATGGAACCCGGGCTCGCGCGGGAACGCCCAGCGGATCGCGCTCCCGGGCTCCGGTCGCGGATCGCCGACCGCGCGGGCGACGAAGAGGTGCACGATCGCGCGGAAGTCCTGCGTGCTCTCGTCGACCTCGTACGTGGCGATATGGCGGACGTCCTCGATCTCGCACCCGGTCTCCTCGCGCATCTCGCGACGCAGCGCGTCCTCCGTCGTCTCGCCGGGATCCACGCCGCCGCCGGGAAGCAGCCACGCGCCCGCATAGGGACCGGCGAGCTGGCGGACGAGGAGCACGCGACCCTGACCGTCGACGCACGCGACGATCGCGGTCTGCCGTCGCGCAGGTGCGCTCATGAGCGCAATCTAGCGGCAGGCGCTAGGGCTTCTTGCTCTGTCCCGGGTTCTGCGTGGGAGTCGGCCGCGGCGTGACGCCCGGCGGGAGCGTCGGCTGGCCGGATCCGGACGGACGCGGCGAGGGCGAACCGCTCGGCGACGGGGTCGGCGATGGGCTCGGACACGGCTGCGACCCCATCACGTTCCAGGAGTAGCGCCCGTAGCTGTACAGGCCCGCGTTCGCGCCCGCGACCCACCTGTCCGTGTAGCGCTGCCACATCGCCGGCGCCTGTTCCTTCAGCTGCATCGCGACCTTCTGCGTGCCGTCGGGCTGTGGACAGCCCGGCACGTACCAGTCGTCCGCGCGCGCGGGCTGCGTGCCCTTGATGAAGTTCTCGGGCATGGTGAAGGGCGAGAGCGCCGACGGCAGGAGGCCCGAGCCGTATCCGCCGTACGCGCCGGGCGCGACGGCGACGTTCACGGTGACGATGTTCGACGGACGTGCCCAGTCCTGCTCGGGCGTGTCCTTCAGCGCTTCCTTCATGTAGTCGCGCCACAGCACGCCCGGACCCATCGCGCTCGAGAAGTCGCGCGACGACATCAGGTCGCCGTTGTTGTTGCCCATCCAGATGCCCGTGACGAGCTGCGGCACGTACCCGACCGAGTACACGTCCTTCAGGTTGTCCGTCGTACCGGTCTTGAGCGCCGCGACGCGGCCGATGTTCGTCCACGAGCCGAAGATGAAGTCCTTCGCGGGGTTCGTCATGTCCTTGAGGATGTCGGTCATGAGCCAGGCGACGGACTTGTCGACGACCTGCTTCTGCTCGTAGTCCTTGTGCTCCCAGACCGTCTTCCCGCGCGCGTCCTCGACCTTGAGGATGTATGTCGGCGCGACGCGCACGCCCAGGTTCGCGAGGACGCCGTAGGCGCTCGTCATGTCGACGAGCTTGACGGGGACCGAGCCGAGCGTGAGCGACAGGCCGACCTGGCTCGGGTCGATCGCCGCGGTGATGCCCATGTCGTGCGCGGTCTGGATGGTGTCCTCGATTCCGCTGTACTGAGCGAGGAACTTCACCGCCGGGACGTTGCGCGATTCGCGGAGCGCCTGCCGCATGGTGACCGGACCGTGGTACTGCAGGTCGGCGTTCTCGGGGCAGTAGCCGCAGGTCGCGGGGCTCATGTTGTTCGGATCGGCCCTGCCGGTGAAGTCGGTGCGCGCGTCGACGACGACGGTCGCCGGCGTCGCGCCCTTCTTCAGGGCGGTCAGGTAGTTGAACATCTTGAACGACGAGCCGGGCTGCCGCGTCCCGATGCCGGCGACGTCGAACTGCCCCTGCACGCGCGCATCGTCGCGCTGGTAGTAGTCGACGGACCCGACGTACGCGACGACCTCGCCGTTCCGCGGGTCGATCGAGACGAGCGCTGCGTTCCACACGTTCTTGTCGTGCAGGTCCTCGACGTGGCTCTTCACGGTGTCCTCGGCGAGCTTCTGGTTCGTCATGTCGAGCGTCGTGATGACCTTGAAGCCGCCGCGCGTCACGGCCGATTCGTCGCCGCCCAGGATCTGCTTCAGCTGGTCACGCACCTGGAAGACGAAGTGCGGCGCATTGATCTGCGTGATCTGCGGCCCTGCGACCTTCACGGGCTCGGCGTTCGCGGCATCCGCCTGGGCCTGCGTGATCGCGCCCATGTCGACCATCTCGCTGAGGACGTACGCGCGACGCTCGAGCGCCGCGGCGACGTTGTCGGGGTCCGACGGGTCGAGCGCCGAGGGCTGCTGCGGGAGACCGGCGAGCAGCGCGGACTCCGCGAGCGTGAGCGTCGAGAGGTCCGACTTCCCGAAGTACGTCTCGGCCGCGGCCTTGATCCCGTACGCCTGGTTCCCGTAGTAGATCTGGTTGAGGTAGAGCTCCATGATCTGCTGCTTCGAGTACGTGCGCGTCACCTGGACGGCGAGGATCGCCTCCTTGATCTTGCGCGTGATCGTTACCTCGTCGCCGACGATGCGCTGCTTCACGAGCTGCTGCGTGATCGTCGACGCGCCACTCACGACCTGGCGGTGGAGGAGGTCGTCACGGACGGCGCGGAGGATCCCGAAGACGTCGACGCCCGGGTTCGTCCAGAACGTCTTGTCCTCCGCCGCGACCGTCGCATCGATCATCTGCTGCGGGACCTGATCGAACGTGATCAGCTCGCGCCGCTCGACCTCGAACTGGTACAGGAGCTGCGTCCCGGTGCGGTCGTAGACCTTCGTCGACTGCGCGAGCGGGTCCTTCGCGAGGTCCTCAGGGGACGGCAGGTCCGAACCGAAGAAGGCGAACACCGCCACCGCACCCACCGTCGCCATGCCGATGACGGCGATCAGGAGCGCCGCGAGGATGGTGGGCAGCACCGCGAACCGAGAGCGGAGGCCGCCGCCCTTCAGGCGGCGCCTCTGGCGATACGATCCCCGCCTCAGCGCGTGGTCCCGCGTCGTTTTGTTGCGCGCGATGCGTCAATGCTAACCGCAGCGACCCTCGAATACCTATCCTTTTCCTCATGCCCGTTGCGGTCCCAGAACACGAGCTCAACGAGTTCCTCACGCGCGCCGTCGCAGAGGTGATCGTGCGCGACGAGTTCGCCGCGCTGTTACGGGGTGGCGAGCGACAGCTGCGTATCAAGCAGGGCTTCGACCCGACGCGCCCGAACCTCCACATCGGTCACACGGTCGGCTTACGCAAGCTCCGTCAGCTCTCGCACTGGGGGCACGAGATCGTCCTCATCGTCGGAGACTGGACGACGCAGATCGGCGATCCGACGGACAAGGACGAGACCCGGCCGACGATGTCGCACGAGCAGGTCATGAAGAACGCGGAGACCTACCTCGAACAATTCCACAAGATCGTCCCGCGCGAGAACAGCCGGATCGTCTTCCAGTCCGAGTGGTACTCGAAGTTCGGGCTGCGCGACGTCATCGACCTCGCCGCGAAGTTCAGCGCGCAGCAGATGCTCGCGCGTGAGGAGTTCCGCAAGCGGATGGAGAAGAAGACGCCCATCCCGATCAAGGACCTCCTCTACCCGCTGCTGCAGGCCTACGACTCGGTCGCGATCCAGGCGGACGTGGAGTTCGGCGGCACGGACCAGCTCTTCAACATCCTCGCCGGGCGCGAGCTCCAGACGCAGGTCGGGCAGCGGCCCCAGCAGGTCTTCATCGTCCCGCTCCTCGAGGGGCTCGACGGCGAGAAGATGAGCAAGTCGAAGCCGAAGACCGGCATCTGGCTCACCGACCCGGCGAACGAGGTCTACGGGAAGGTCATGTCCATCGACGACGCCCTCATGCCGCACTACTTCGAGTGGGCGACGGACCTGCCGTGGGACGAGGTGAAGAGGATCAACGCCGCGCTCGCGCGGAAGGAGCTCAACCCGAAGGAGGCGAAGCAGCGGCTCGCCTGGCAGATCACGAGCGAGATGCACTCGCCGGCCGCGGCGGGCGAGGCGAAGGCCGCCTTCGAGCGACAGTTCCAGAAGGGTCAGATGCCCGATGACATCGAGAGCGTGGACCTCGAGGTCGATGGGCAGCATGAGCTGTCGATCGTCGACGTGCTGGTCCGCGCCGGCCTTGCGCCGAGCAAGACGAACGCGCGGCAGCTGATCGAGCAGGGCGGCGTGAAGGTCGGGGGCTCGAAGGCGAATCTCGAGACGGCGGTCCCAACGTCCGGCGAGCACATCGTCCAGGTGGGCAAGCGCCGCTACGCGCGCGTTCGGTTCCGCTAGCGCGGTGGCGTTCAAGCCGGTCATCGCGGTCGTCCCGTTCGGCGCGCGCTCGAGCGATCCGCGCGCGGGCGCATGGGCGCGGCAGCTCGCACGACGTCTCGTCGACCGGGTGGGCGCGGAGGCCGCGCTCGACCTCCGTCCCGTCTTCCTCGTCGCCATGCCCGAGGGATCCGCGGGCGAGGGGCATCTCATCCTCGGATCGACGCCACCGCCTGACCTCGCGGCGCAGTACGGCGCGTCGCTCGGCGCGACGCGGACCCTCGTCGGCACGTACGTCGAGGGACCGACCGGCACGCGGATCGACGCGAGCCTCGTCGACGTCACGACGAAACGCGTCATGTCGGAGCGTTCGTTCGCGATCGCGGCAGGCACTCTGCACGGAGCGGAGCGGGAGCTCGTCGCGTGGATCGCCGCGGCCGTCGCGGTGTCGGCGCCCGAGTCGACCGATCCGGTCGCGAACGACGACGCGTACACCGCGCTCCTCGAGGCGATGGACCAGGAGGTGAATGCGACGCTGCTCCGCACGAGCGACGCCGCACGCGCCGATGACGCAGTGCATGCGGCGCTCGACCGCTACGTCGACGCCGCGATCGCGGACCCCGAGAGCGTGCTTCCCGAGGAGCGCGTGCTCGTGCTCGCCGCCGAGTCCCTCGAGCGTGGCTCCGTACGCCACGAGATCCACGCGCTCGAGCGCCTTGTCTCCGCGCGACCGCGCGCGTGGCGCGTCCACTACATCCTCGGGCAGCTGCGGGCGGAGACGGACGACGCGAATGGCGCGATCGTCGCGTTCGAGCACGCACACGCCCTCCACCCGCTCGCCGACCCGGACCTCGTCCGGCTCGCCGAGCTCTACGCGAACGCCGGCGCGGTGTCGCCGGGGCTCGCGCACCTGCGCCGGATCCGACCGACGAGTGCCGCGTACGGATCGGCGCAGGAGCTGGTCGCGATCATCGCGTACCAGCGGGGCGACCTCGACGCCGCGACGCAGGCCTTCGATCGCGCGATCGCGGCGGGGACCGACAGCTGGGAGCTCCACGCGTCACGCGCGGCGGCGCATCACGCGCGGGGCGAGACCGAGCCGGCCGCCGCGCACTACCGCGATGCGCTCGCGAAGGGCGCGCCCGGCGTCGTGCGCCTCAACCTCGCGCGCATCGAGCTCGCGTCGGGCGACCGCGCGGAGGCGCAGCGCGACCTCGACGCGCTCCTCGCGTCGGAGCGCACCGGCGAGGTGGCCTGCCACGCGCGCCGGTTGCGCTTCGGGCTCCGCGACGCGGAGCTCGAGCGCGAGCTCGAGCACGCCGGGCAGAGCGCCCTCTCCGGTGACGCAACCACGCTCGATGCGGCGCAGGCGACGTTCGAACGCGCGCTCGCGATCGAGCCCGATCTCTGGGAGGCGCATTTCGGACGAGGCATCGTCGCGCGGCAGCGTGGCGACGCCGATGCGGCGCGCGCGGCCTTCACGAAGGTGCTCGAGCTTTGGCCCGACCAGCCCGACGCCCTCCACGAGCTCGGCGTCGCGCTCCTGGAGTCCGGCGACGAGGTGAACGCGGCGCTGCGCGCGCTCGATCGCGCGGCGTCGCTGCGGCCGACCGATGCGGCATACCTTGCCGACGCCGGGTTCGCGCACCTGCGCGCCGGGAATCTCGATACCGCACGGCGCTACCTCGAGCGCGCCTCAGGCATCGACGCGAACGACCCGATCACGAAGCAGTACGTCGGCGAGCTGCTGCGCATCGAGAACGAGGTGGGAAAGCAGTGAAGCGGATCGTCATCGTCGGCGGCGGCTTCGCCGGTCTCCACCTCGTCCGCCAGCTCGAGGATCGTCTGGCGAGCGGCGAGGCGGAGGTCGTCCTCGTCGACCGCAACAACTTTCACCTCTTCACGCCGCTGCTCTATCAGGTCGCGACCGGGGAGCTGCCCGCCCACACGGTCGCGTACCCGCTTCGCGTGCCGCTCGCGCACGCCGGGTACCGCTTCGTCCGTGCCGAGGTGACCGCGATCGACATCGCGAACCGCGTCGTTCGGACGGACGGGGAGGCACTTCCGTACGACCACCTCGTCCTCGTTCCCGGCTCCGTGACGAACGACCACGGCGTGCCAGGGGTGAAGGAGCACGCGGTGACGGTGAAGTGGCTGTCGGATGGCCGCGAGGTGCGCCATCGGATCCTCACCACGTTCGAGCGCGCCGCCCAAGAGCGCGACGCGACGAAACGACGGCAGCTGCTCTCGTTCGTGATCGTCGGCGGCGGGCCGGTCGGCGTCGAGCTCGCCGCGTCGATGCGGGACCTCATGAACCACACGCTACGCGGCATCTACCCGTCCATCGACTTCGACCGCGACCCGAGCATCACGATCGTCGACGGCGGCCCGCGGATCATCTCCGAGATGGACCCGCGCCTCTCGCAGATCGCGTCCGCGCGCATGTCCGATCTCGCGATCAAGGTCGTTCTCAACACGCTCGTCGCCAAGGTCGATGAGCATTCGGTCATGACGAAGGACGGCACGACGATCGCGGCGCAGACGGTCGTGTGGGCCGGCGGCGTCGGGCCCAACCCGCTGCTCGCGGACCTCGACCTCCCGACGACGAAGGATGGGCGGCTCGTCGTCGACGAGTGCCTCCGCGTCGGTGGCCGCGACGACGTCATCTCATTCGGCGACGCTGCCGCGTTCACGTACGGCGGGAAACCGCTGCCGCAGCTCGCGCAGGTCGCGGTCCTGCAGGCGCCGACCGCGGCCGCGAACGTCGCGCACCTCGTGCGCGGCGAGCCTCTCGAGGCCTTCGCGTATCACCGCAAGGGCGATCTCATCGCGCTCGGACGCACGAAGGCCGGCGCAGAGCTCGCGCGTCCGATCCACGTCGTCCTCTCAGGGATCGCCGCCTGGACGGTGTGGCGCCTCAACTACCTGATCCAGCTCGTGGGCACGCGGCATCGCGCGACCCTCATCGTCGAGTGGGTGATGAGCTACTTCTCGCGCCGGATCGTCGCCGACATCCCCTAATCTCCGCGCGTGCCGGTCACGCTCACAAAGGACGAGGCGCAGCGCTTCCTCCGCGAGCACGGACACGACGCGCGCGAGCTCGAGCCGCTCACCGGTGGCCTGTGGTCCGCCGCATTCGGGTTCGCCGAAGGCGAGCGCGAGTACGTCGTCCGGTTCCACGACCGGCGCGACGATCTCGAGAAGGATCGGTTCGCGGGACGCTGGGCCTCGCCGTGGCTCCGCACGCCGCGCATCGTGGACATCGGCGACTTCGGCCGGGGTGGGTACGGCATATCGGAGCGCGTCCATGGCACGCCCCTCGATGCCCTGGACGAGGCCGGCATGCGACGCGTGCTGCCATCGCTCCTCCGCTCGCTCGACGCCATCCGCGACGCGAACGTCGGCGCGACGCACGGCTACGGCCTCTGGCACGGCGACGGGAATGGGGAGCGCGCGAGCTGGCGGGACACACTGCTCGACCTCGGGGACGGTCGAGATCGGATGGCAGAACGGCGCGCCTTCCTCGCTACGACGCGGATCGGCGTCGCCGAGTTCGACCTCGCGCTCTCGCGCCTCCGTGAGCTCCTGCCGTCGTGCCCCGACGAGCGTCATCTCGTCCATAACGACCTGCTGAACTTCAACGTCCTCGCGGACGACGCCGGCGTCGTGCTGCTCGACTGGGGCGCGTCGATCTACGGAGACTTCCTCTACGACGCCGCGCTCCTCGTGTTCTGGTGGCCACACCCGCTGTACGCGAAGTGGTCGCGGATCGACATTCGTACCGAGGTCGAGCGTCACCACAAGGCGACACGACTGGAGATCCCGCACGTCGCCGAGCGCCTGCTCTGCTGCGAGCTGCACATCGGCCTTGACCACATCGCGTTCCAGGCGGAGCACCAGATGTGGGACCACGCCGCGTGGACGGCACGGCGGACGCGCGAGCTCGCCCTCTCGACGTAGCATCCGCCCATGGCGACGACGGTCACCGAATCCGCGCGTCTCGACGTTCGCGAGCTCTGGTCACTCCCAACGCTGTACCACCCGGTCGTCTCGCATCGTCGCGACAAGGTCGCGTTCTACTGGGACAGGAGCGGCCGCATCGAGCTGTACATCCTCGACCTCACGACGCGCGAGGTCCGCCAGCTGTCGCACGGCGAGCCGCCACGGGCGCTCCGCTCGTTCTACATCTGGTCGCCCGACGACACCGCGCTCGTCTTCGCGCGCGACGAGAAGGGCAATGAGAACCACGACCTGTATCGCATCGACGTCGCGAGCGGCGCGGTCACGCGCCTCACGAACGACCCGACGAGCGAGAAACATGCGGTCGAGTTCTCGCCAGACGGCGCGTGGATCAGCGTGAACTCGAACGGGCGGCAGCGCGCCGACGCGCCTGGGCAGATGAACGTGTGGCGCATGCGGGCCGATGGGGCGGAACTCGCCGCGCTCACGCACTACACCTCACCGGCGAACGGCGGGCACTGGAGCCCGAGCGGCGACCGGCTGCTCTTCAACACCGACGAGGAAGCGCCGGGCACGCGCAATCGCGACGGCTACGTCATGCGCGCCGATGGGTCCGATGTGCGGCGGGTGTTCCGGACGAAGGCCGGCGCGATCGATCTGGTCCAGCGGTGGCTTCCGGACGGCGATCGCGCCGTCGTCGAGAGCGACACGTCGGGCACGAGCCGGACCGGGATACTCACGCTCGCGACCGGGCAGGTGCGCTGGCTCGGCGACGGCGAGCGCGAGGAGCACGTCGTCGAGCTCTCCCCATCCGGCCGTCAGCTCCTCGTCACGCGGAACCGCGACGCCGCAGTGCAGCTCGTCGCGTACGACCTCGAAGGCGGGAGCGAGCGTGTCGCGTCGATCGCGCCGGGCGCGGTGGGCGGCGCCGATTGGATCGACGAGGACCGCATCGTCGTGCATCACACGACGAGCGCGGCGCGGCCGGGCCTCTACCTGCACGATCTCGCGAACGGCACGACGGAGACGCTCGTCGCGCCGGAGTACGGTTCGATCGATCGGTCGCGCTTCGTCGAGGCGGAGCACGTCTGGTACGCCTCGACCGACGGCACGCAGATCCCCGCGCTCGTCTACCGGCCGCGCGGCGGCGGTCATCACCCCGCGATGGTGCAGGCGCACGGCGGTCCGACGGGACAGTGGACACGCACGTTCGACCAGTTCGCGCAGGCGCTCGTCGATCGCGGTTTCGTCGTCATCCAGCCGAACGTCCGCGGCAGCACGGGCTACGGCGTCGCGCACCGCGATGCCGCGCTCAAGGACTGGGGCGGCGTCGATCTCGAGGACATCGAGGGCGCAGTGCGCTACCTCCGGTCGCTCCCGGACGTGGACGCCTCGCGGATCGGGATCATGGGCGGGAGCTACGGCGGGTTCATGAGCTTCATCGCGGCGACGAAGAAGCCCGATCTGTGGAAGGCGGCGGTGCCGTCATACGGCGTCACCGACCTGCACGCGATGTGGGCCGAGTCGAAACAGCACTTCCGGCACTTCCTCCGGACGCAGATGGGCGACCCCGAGGCGGACCGGGCGCTCTGGCGCGACCGCAGCGCCGTCGAGTTCGCCGACGGCGTGCGCGCGAGGCTGCTCATCCTCCACGGCACGAACGATCCGCGGTGCCCGGTGTCGCAGTCGCGCCTCTTCGTCGACCGCCTTCGCGCGCTCGGCAAACGAGAGGGCGACGACTTCACCTACGTCGAGTGGGACGACGAGGGCCACGGCAGCGTCGACATCGCGGCGAAGATCCGCCGCTTCGGCCTCGTCCTCGACTGGCTGGAGAAGACGCTCGCGGCCTAGTGCGCCGCCGCGCCCTCCTCTTCCGCCGACTCCTCGTGCGCCGCGATCACCTTCTGCGCGATGTGCGACGGGCACTCCTCGTAGGCGAGGAAGCGTGAGCTGAACGTCCCACGACCGCCGGTCATCGACCGGAGGTCCGTCGCGTAGCGGAAGATCTCGGCGAGCGGCACCTGCGCCTTGATGTGCTGATACCCCGCGCCGGTGGACTCCATCCCGAGCACGCGCCCGCGACGGCCGTTGAGGTCGGCGAGCACATCGCCCATCTGCTCCTCCGGCACGAGCACATCGAGCTCGTGGATCGGCTCGAGGAGGTACGGGTCCGCCTCTTTCACGCAGTTCTGGAGCGCGAGGGAGCCGGCGACGCGGAAGCTCATCTCGTTGGAGTCGACTGCGTGGAACGAGCCGTCGTAGAGCGTGGCGCGGAAGTCGGAGAGCGGGTAGCCGGCGATGACGCCCCGCTCGGCGGCCTCGCGGATGCCCTTCTCGACGGCGGGCCAGAAGTTCCGCGGCACCGAGCCGCCGACGATGCGGGTCGCGAACTCGACGCCGCTCCCGGGGGTGAGGGGCTCGATCTCGACCCAGGTGTCGCCGAACATGCCGTGACCGCCGGTCTGCTTCTTGTACCGGCCCTGCGCCTGCGTCTTCCGGCGGATCGACTCGCGGTAGGGGACGCGCGGCGTCTTCGTCGTCACCTGGACGCCGAACTTGTCCTT
>DATDNP010000105.1:0-29263 GCA_036518215.1 Candidatus Limnocylindria bacterium | reverse complement strand
CCCGGAGGCTACGGAGCGCGCGCTCGGCGAAGACGCGCGCCGTGCGCTTGCGCTGGCTGATCGTGCCGGAGGTGTTGTCCATCGGTCGGGCGGCCTTGTGCACGGCCTCTGCCACGACGGCGATGGCCTCGTCCTCGAGCTTCGTACCGCGAAGCGACGACGCGTCGACGGCGACCGGGCGGGACGCGAGGGCCGTCATCGCCACGCGCGCGTCCGCGACGCGCCCACCGTCCCACCGGACGGCCGCCGCGATGCCGGCGATGGGGAAGTCGAACGAGTTGCGATCGCGCAGCTTGAGGTACGTGCTCTTCCAGCCGTCGCTCGGCGGCAGCACGACCTCGGTCACCACCTCGCCGGGCTCGAGGGTGAGGTAGCGGATGCCGTCCTCGCGGTAGCAGTCCGCGAGCGCGACGCTCCGTTCGCCATTCGGGCCGGCGACCGTGATGGTCGCGCCGAGCGCGATGAGGGCCGGCACGGTATCGGCGCTCGCCAC
Organism: Candidatus Limnocylindria bacterium; assembly: GCA_036518215.1. GTDB lineage: Bacteria > Chloroflexota > Limnocylindria > P2-11E > P2-11E > CF-39. The sequence continues at coordinate 28,770 of DATDNP010000105.1, read as the reverse complement.
GGCGAGGCAGCGCGGGCTCGATGGCGCGACGCGGCAGACGACCTCGCCGTTCGTCTTCATGCAGAAGCCTTCGGCGGTGCGCCAGAAGAGCGACTGGTCGTACCAGTTGCAGCGCGTGTCGAGGCACACGTTCCCGCCGATGGTCCCCATGTTGCGCAGCTGCGGCGTCGAGACGAGCGACGCGGCCTCCGCGAGCGCGGTGTAGCCGTTGCGCACCTTCGCGTCTTCGCTCACCTTCGTGAGGGTCGCGCCCGCGCCGACGCGAAGGCCGGTCCCGTTCCGGATGTCCGTGCTCACGAGGAGTCCGAGACCGATGACGACCTCGGGTTGGAACTGCCGGCGCTTCATCTTCGGGTACACGTCGGTGCCGCCCGCGACGTACATCGAGGTCGCGAGGTGCTCGGTCCGGAGGCGGATCGCCTCGTCGAGCGTGGCGGGTGCGACGTAACGGAAGCGCGGGAGACGAAGCACCTTACTCCGCCGGGCTCTCGACGCGCTTGCGCTCGCGCGCGTCCGTCGATGCGGAGAGGCGGCGGAGCGCGCGCTTCGGATCGCGTCTCGTGTCGGCGAGGCCATCGGGGCCGATGCGGTCCTTTGGCACGCCGCGGTTGTCGCGCTTGCCGAGCGCGTCGAGGATCTTCTCGGCGGTGATCGGCGTCTCATCGAAGCGCACGCCGATCGCGTCGTACACCGCGTTCGCGATCGCGGGGATCACCGGGTTCAGCGGACCCTCGCCCGCCTCCTTCGCGCCGTACGGACCCTCGCTATCCATCGTCTCGACGAGGATCGCCTCGAGCTGCGGCGTGTCGAGGCTCGTCGGCAGCTTGTAGTCGAGCAGGCTCGGCTTCTTGTGCAGCCCGCCGCGGAACACCTGCTCCTCGACCATGATCTCGCCGTAGCCCATGTAGGCGGAGCCCTCCACCTGCCCCTCCGCGTTCGTCGGGTTGAGCGCGCGGCCGCAGTCGTGCGCCGTCGTGATCTTGTCCACGGTGAGCTGACCGGTCTCGAGATCGACCGTCACCTCGGCGACCGACGCCTGGTACGAATACGCCGGGGTGGGGCCGACGCCCGCCCCCTTGTAGCTGCCGCCGATGCCGGCCGGCGGCTTGTACGAGCCGGCCGCGACGAGCGTGCCGAACTTCGCCTCGGCGAGGTTCGCGGCCTCGACGAAGCTCATGTGCTTCTCGGGATCCTGGAGATCGAAGATGCGGCGGTACGCCGCGTTCAGGCGGTCCGCCGGGGCACCGAGCTTCTCGGACGCGACCTCGAAGAGCATGTCGCGCAGCTTCATCCCCGCGTTCTTCGTCGCGTTGCCGGCCATCATCGTCACGCGGCTCGAGTACGAGCCGAGGTCGACGGGCGCGAGGCTCGTGTCGCCGGACACGACGTGCACGTCCTCGGGAAAGATGCCGAGCGTCTCCGCGGTGACCGCGGCGAGCATGTTGTCGGACCCCTGCCCGATCTCGCTCGTGCCGCACATCACCGTGACGCCGCCGCCGCGGTCGATGCGGATCTCCGCGCCGGAATGTGGCATCTCGTTCCAGTAGATCGGCAGCCCGGCGCCCGAGATGTACGCGCTGCCCGCGACGCCGATGCCTTTGCCCTTCGGCAGCTGTCCCTTCTTACGCTCCCAGCTCGTCGATCGCTTCACCGCGTCGAGGCAGTCGCCGAGACCCATCGTCGTGATGCGGAGCTCGTTCACGGTGCGGCTGTTCGCGGGCTGCAGGATCCGCCGCCGGTACTCGATCGGATCGAAGCCCAGGTCCGTGGCGATCTTGTCGAGCTGGCACTCGAACGCGAAGCGTGGCTGCGTCGTGCCGTGACCGCGCTTCGGCCCGCACGGCGGCTTGTTCGTGTACACCCGGACGCCGTCGAACTTGTAGGCGGGGATGCGATACGTCACAGTGAGGAGCGCACCGGTGTAGTACGTCGTCGCGATGCCGTATGACGCGTACGCGCCGCCATCGAGATACGTCTGCAGCGAGCACGCGGTGATCTCGCCGTCCTTTTTCACGCCGGTGCGGAGGTGCATCTTCACCGGATGGCGCCCGCGGTGCGCGTAGAAGACCTCCTCGCGGTCGAGGCCGATCTTCACTGGTCGCTTCGTACGCATGGAGAGGAGCGCCGCCGAGAACTCGTGTCCGAACGGGTCGCTCTTCCCACCGAACCCGCCGCCGTTCGGCGTGGCGATGACGCGGATCCGCGAGCGCGCCAGCCCCAGCACCTTCTCCATCTCGCGGTGGAGGTAGTGGGGGACCTGCGTGCTCGTCCAGAGCGTGAGCTTCCCGTCCGCGTCGTACGACGCGACGCATGCGTGCGACTCGATCGGCGCGTGCGTATTGCCCTCGAAGAAGAACCAGTCGTCGCGGATGTGATCCGCCGCGGCGAACCCAGCGTCGAGGTCGCCGAACGACAGGTGGACTTCCTTGAAGACGTTCGCGCGCTTCGCCTCTTCGTGGATCTTGACGTCCTCGCGCTCGAGCGCCTCCTCGATGGTGAAGATGGGCTCGAGGTCCTCGTACTCGACGTCGATGAGGGAGAGCGCCTCGTACGCGCTGTCCTCGTCGAGCGCCGCGACCGCCGCGACCGGCTCGCCGACGTAGCGCACCTTGTCGACCGCGAGCGCCGTCTCGTCCTGTGTCGAGGGCATGATGCCCATCTTCTCGGGCATGTCCGCGCCCGTGACGATCGCGACGACGCCCGGATGCGCGAGCGCGCGTGTGACGTCGACGCGCTTGATGAGCGCGTGGGGACGCGTCGAGCGGAGGAGCCGGCCGTACAGCATCCGCGGGAGATGGATGTCGTCCGCATAGCGGGCGCTTCCCGTGAGATGCGCCCACGAGTTCGTCTTCGGCAGCCGCCGGCCGAGGATCGATAGCTCAGACACGCTGCGCCGCCTTCTCGATCGCCTCGTAGATGGCGGTGTAGCCGGTGCAGCGGCAGAGGTTGCCGCTGATCGCGTGCGCGATGTCGTCGCGGGTGGGCCGTGGCTTCGCGTCGAGGAGCGCCTTCGCGCTCATGAGCATCCCGGGCGTGCAGTAGCCGCACTGCGCGGCACCTTCCTCGGCGAACGCGGTCTGGAGCGGATGGAGCTCCGGTCCCTTCGCGAGACCCTCGACCGTCAACACCTCGGCGTCGCCGATCTGCGCCGGGAGCGTGAGGCAGGAGAGCACCGGCGTGCCGTCGACGAGCACGGTGCACGCGCCGCACTCGCCGAGCTCGCAGCCATGCTTCGTCCCCGTGAGGTTGAGCTCTTCGCGAAGCACCTCGAGGAGCGTGTGATGAGGCTCGGCGGCGACGGTGTGCGTCTCACCGTTCACGCGCAGCGTCGTCATCTCCTTCATCGCGCTCGGCTCCGCCCGCTTCGCGGCGTCGCCTCGCCGCGTCGCTCCGCTCTCGTGGACTCGCTCCTCGCGGATGAACCGCTCGTCGCTCGCCTCTTGTCTGTCGTCATGCGGACACCGCCTCGTCCTCACGCTTGCCGCCGATGCGGCGCGAGATCTCGTCCGCGGCGGTCTGGCAGCGCTCGCCGATGCGCCGCAGCGTGCGCAGGTCGACGCGCTGCTTGAACCCGACGACCATCACGAACGCCGCGGTCCGGCCACGCGCGTCGACGATGGGCGCCGCGGCCGCGCGGACGCCGGCGAACAGCTCCTCGTCGTCGTACCCGACGGCATCGCCGTTCTGCAGCACCTTCGCGTGCGCGCCCTCGTCGAGGGGAAGGCGCCGGCCGAGCGGCGCGGTCATATGCAGGTCCGTGCTCGGCTCGGCGCGCGCCGCGATCTCGAGCTTCCCGTCGTGGATGACCCCGAGGATCGCGGTCTCGCCCGACGATTCCATGAGCGATACGAGGTAGGGCTCCGCGAGCGCGCGAAGGTCGGGGGTGCTCGCGTCGGCGAGCGCGCGCAGCTCGGGCCCGAGGCGGAAGCGCGTGTCGGGATCGCGCACGACGAAGCCGTACGCGTCGAGCGTGAGCAGGACGTCGCGGAGCGTCCCCTTCGAAACGTTCAGCGCACGCGCGAGCTCGCTGATGCCCATCGGGCGGCCGCCCTCGGCGAGCGCGCGAAGGACGCGCGCCGCTTTGTCGATCGCGGGGACCGGCCGGAGGCTGCCCGTACTGCCCACCATACGCGTTCTACTCATAGTACGACGAGAACCGCGACGCGACAGATACCCTGTCGCTGGCCCATGGTCGAGAATTGCTTGACGGTGGAGACCGGGGGACACGAGGGTACCCGCACGCGCATCGTCGTCGCCGACGATTCCGCTTCGCTGCGCGCGCTCGTCCGCATCACCCTCGCGAGCCAGGGGTGGACGATCACCGAAGCGGAGACCGCCGAGTCGGCGCGCGAGACGATCCGGACGCAGAAGCCCGACCTCGCGCTCCTCGACGTGACGTTCGGCGACACCGGACCCGACGGCCTCGCCGTGTGCGCTCAGCTCCGGGCCGATCCCGCGACCGCGAACATCCCGATCGTCATCCTGACCGCGCACGACGACGCGGCGGAGCGGGAGCGCGCGAAGGCGGCGGGTGCGAGCGCGTTCATCGCGAAGCCCTTCGGGCCGATCGACCTCATGACCGTCGTCCGCGGGCTGCTGCCGGATACCGAGGTGCCCGCGCTCGGCGTGTATCTCCTCGAGTCCGGCGCGGTGCAGCCGAAGCAGCTCGAGGCGGCGCTCGCCGAGCAGCACGCGCTCGGCGCCCGCGGCACGCAGCGGCGGCTGGGCGACGTCCTCGTCGAGCGCGGCGCCGCGTCCGCCGTCGACATCGAGCGCGCGCTCATACAGCAGATGCGGGCTCGCGAGCGGCGCGCGTCCCGCGTCCCCCACGTGCTCATCGTCGACGATCACCGTGCCGTCCGGGACGGGCTTCGTCAGCTCATCATCACCGACCCGGATCTCGAGATCGCCGGTGAGGCATCCGACGCCGACGAGGCGCTGCGGCTCGCGAGCGCGACGTCCCCTGACGTCATCGTGCTGGACAACGAGATGCCCGGCCGACGCGGCCTCGACATCCTTTCCGAGCTGCATGCGCTCGTGCCGGACGCGCGCATCGTCATGTTCAGCCTCGACGATGGGCTGCGCGACGCCGCGCTGCGTTCGGGTGCCTCGGCCTTCGTCGCGAAGGACGCGCCCGTCGAGGACGTGCTCCACGCGCTTCGCGGTCGGGCGATACACGTCGAAGTGCCCATCGCTCCGCGTTCGCCCGGCGCACCGCGCGCGAAGCTGCGGCAGACGGCGGAGGCGCTCGCCGGCATCCTGCTGCTCTACGTCGTCCTGTTCGTCGTGGTGCTCGAGCCGATCTTCGGGGCGAGCGCGGGCGTCTTCGCGATCGCCGTCGCGGCCATGGCGGGCGCGCTTCTCGGTCCCGAGGCCGGTCTCGTCGGCGCGGCCCTCGCGATGCTCGTCACGCTTCCGCTGTGGGTCGTGACGGGGCATCCGATCGGCGAGCCCGTCTTCCGGATCGGAAGCGGCGTCGGCCTTGTCGCGCTCGTCCTCGTCGGTGCGGCGAGCGGCGCCATGCGCGAGCTCGGCCTTCGTCTCGATCCGCGCCGCCGTCGCATCGAGGCGCTCACCGAGGTGGTCCATTCGCTGAGCGGCGTGCCGCGCGCCGAGCTGATCGACGCGTTCCTCGGCGCGATCCGGCGTGTCCTGCCCGCCGAGGCGGCGCTCCTCTACGCGAACGCGCGCGGCGAGGCTCAGATCGTCCGCGCCAGCGTTCCGGGTCTCGCGACCGACAGCCTCCGCGCGGTCGTCCGCGAATCGTTCCGCGCCGCGAGTCCGCGCGTCGTCGACGAGGTGCCGCTCGGCGAGCGTGCCGCGCCGGCGCTCTCGACGATGCTCATCGTTCCGGTCTCGGTCCCCGGGCAGGAGGTCCGCGGCGCGATCGTCCTGCTCGGCCACTCCTCGCGTCGGTACCGGGTGCACGACGCGCAGCTCGTCGCGGGGTTCTCGCAATACCTCTGGATCGTCCTCGGGAATCTGCCTGCGGGCGCGCGCGACGTCGCGCCCGGTCGCGCGGAGCAGCGCGCCGTCTAGCGGTCCACGTCCGGCGCTCGCACGTGAAGGATGAACGCCACGGCCTCGGGATCGCCTTCCTCGATCGCACGTACCAGGGCTGCCGCCTTGAGCCTCGCCGCGACCCACTCCTCGTGAGTGACGCCGGCTCGTTCCCAGGGTTCCATCTCCGAAGAGCATCGCGCTGCGGCTCGATCCATTCGACCCTCGCGTGAGGGAACGTGGCCTGACGTTCCTCCTACCCCGGATGGGCGAGTCCGCGCCTAAACTCGCGGCGCAAGGGGAAGAGGGAGGCCTGCATGCCGACGATCCGTTTGCCGGAGGAATCCGAGCACGGCGAGATGGTCCGCAAGATCGACTCGATGATCCGGGAGCTCTCGAAGGCAGCGGCCATGACGCCCTCGAGCCGAGCCCTCGGTCTGCGGCCGTCGATCCTCATGGGGAATCACCAGGAGCTCGCGCACGTGATGGCGACGCGATCGCTCCTCAACCAGCAGAAGCGGATGATCGCGCTCGCGGTCGCGGCGACGAAGGCCGCGCCGTACGAGCTATACGCGCACACGCGCGGTCTCCAGCGCGAATACGCGATGGACGACGGACAGATCGTCGAGCTCATCGCCACGATCGCCCACGTCACGAGCATCAACACGTTCGAACGAGCGATCGCGGCGTTCAACGACAACGCCCCGATACGCGCGCAGGACACCTCGACGCCGATCCTCATCGAGGTGCGGGCGAAGCTCGGCAGCGTCCCGCGGTACTTCATGTACATGGCGGGCGATCCGATCTACGCGAAGATCGTGCTCGATCGCGAGATCGCGACCGTGCACGAAGGCGAGGTCTCCCGCGCGAACAAGGAGCTCGTCGCGTTCGCCACGAGCGTGGTGAATGACGCGCGCCTCTCGATCATCCAGCGCGCCGAGAACCTGCGGCAGCTCGGCATGACGAACGAGCAGCTCTTCGAGGCCACCACGGTGATCAGCGTGTACGCGAAGAACTGTTCGTTCTCCACCGGCCTGCAGCTGGAGCCGACGCCGGTATGAGCGACGTCCTCGCCCGCCGCGAGGCGGTCGCGAGGATCTGCGAGGACGCCGCGACGTCGGTCGTCGACCGCGTCGTCCGCGAGGCCAGCGCCGCGGCGAACGTCTTCGGTCTCTCGAGCGAGCGCGCGACGCGTTACGGCGACGGCATCAAGGCGACGCTACCCGTTGCCTTCGAGGCGATGTGCATGCCGGACGGACCCGCGCGGGATGCGCGTATCGCCGACGTCGCGAGGCTCGTCCGTGCGGTCACGGACACGCACCACATCCCACGGATCGTGGAGCGCGGTCTCGTGGCGATCGCGTACCGCATCACGCGCGAGGTCATCCGCAGACGCGCGTCTCAGACGGCATTCGGACCGGACGAGCTCGAGTCGGAGTTCGTCGCGTTCGGGGAGCAGCTCGAAGCGCGGCTGTTCTCCGACTAGTCTCGCCACATGCAGCTGCTCCTCATCGGCATCGGCGGCTTCGTGGGCGCCGTCGCGCGATACCTTGTCGACGGCTGGGTGACGCGGCTCACCGGCGCCGGCTTCCCGTGGGGCACGCTCGTCATCAACGTCTCCGGCTCGCTCCTCATCGGCGTCCTGTTTGCCGCGAGCGTCGAGCGCGCGACGCTTCCCGCGGAGCTGCGCGGGCCGGTGATGATCGGCTTCATCGGCGCATACACGACGTTCTCCACGTTCATGTTCGAAGCCTGGCGACTCTTCGAGGACGGAAGCTTCGTCCTCGCTGCGCTCGACCTCGGCGGCTCCGTCGCGCTCGGGCTCGCGGCGGTCGGGGTCGGACTCGCGATCGGGAGGGCGATCTGATGGACATCACCGGCACGGCGCTCCTCGCCCGCATCTATATCGGCGAGCAGGATCAGTGGAAGGGGCGCCCGTTGTATCAGGCGATCGTCGAGCTCCTGCGCGAGAAGGGCATCGCGGGCGCGACCGTGCTCCGCGGCATCGAAGGCTTCGGCGCGCACGCGCATCTCCACACGACCCGGCTGCTGCGTCTGTCCGAGGACCTTCCGATCCTCATCGAGGTCGTCGATCGCGAGGATCGTCTGCGTGCAGTGCTGCCGGCGCTCGACGAGATGGTCGGTGGCGGTCTCGTCACGCTCGAGCGCGTCGAGGTCGTGACCTATCGAGCACCGAAGGGCGCGAGCGGGGCCGGTTAGATAAAGGAAGAGGAGGGCTTGCGCCCTCCTCTTTGCGACCTAGAAGCCGGCAGTGTTAGTGCGAGCAGGCCTTCGCGGTGCCCGCCTGCTCGGCGGTGCGGAACGACTGTCCACAGCCGCAGCTCGACACGGCGTTCGGGTTCCGGAGCGCGAACCCGCCGCCCATGAGCGCGTCGACGAAGTCGATCTCCGAGCCCTTGATGTACATCGCGCTCATCGGATCCACGACGATGCGCACACCATCCTGCTCGATCAGCGTGTCGTCATCCTCGCGGCCTTCGGCGAAGGTCATCCCGTACGAGAAGCCCGAGCACCCGCCCGGTGTGACATAGACGCGGAGCGCGAGGTCCTCGCGGCCCTGCTTCGCGATGATCTCCTTGAGCTTGTCGGAGGCGCGCGAGGTCATCGAGACGACGGCTGTCTCAGTCTGCGTACCGGTCTCCTGCTGCTCGATCGCCACGTGCGTCACCCCTTTGTTGCGCGGTCTGACCACAGTGTACCCGACCTACACTCGAAATCGTGCATTTCGAGCGCCATCCGGTGAGGGTTTCCCCGACAGCAGACAGGGAAGCGGGCCGATGACCTTCCGCTTTTCACCCCGCGCGAACCGGGCGCGCGAGATCCGCTGGCATGAGTGGGGCGAGGACGCGTTCCGCGAGGCGCGCGAGCGTGACGTGCCGGTGCTCCTCGCGATCAGCGCGGTGTGGTGCCACTGGTGCCACGTCATGGACGAGACGAGCTACAGCACACCCGAGATCATCGCGGCGATCAACGATCAGTACGTCGCGATCCGCGTCGACAACGACGAGCGTCCCGACGTGAACCGCCGCTACAACATGGGCGGCTGGCCGAGCACGGTGTTCCTCACGCCCGACGGCGAGATCGTGCACGGCGCAACGTACGTGCCGCCGCAGCAGATGCTGCAGACGGTCGGTGCCGTCGCCGACCTGTGGCGGACGAAGAAGGACGACATCCGGTCACGCGTCGCCGCCGCGCTCGCGCACGAGGATCAGGTGCGCGAGATCGAGCCCGGCGAGCTCACGCACGAGATCGTCGACCTCGTGCGCTCGCTCGTGAGCGGTCAGTACGATCCGCAGTACGGTGGCTTCGGTCGAGAGCCGAAGTTCCCGCAGGCGAAGCTGCTCCAGTTCCTGCTCGACGAGTACCGCCGCGACGGAGCGCCCGACCTCGCCACGATGCTGCGGACCACGCTCGACGCCATGAAGGACTCCGGCATGTACGACCACGTCGAGGGCGGCTTCTTCCGCTACGCGACGCAGCGCGACTGGAACGTGCCGCACTACGAGAAGATGCTCGAGGACAACGCCGAGCTGCTCGCGGTGTACGCGCAGGCCCACCGTGTCTTCCCCGATCGTGGCTACGACCGCGTCGCGCGCGACGTGATCCGGTGGATGGACGCGGTGCTGTATCAGCCCGAGTCGGGCCTCTGGAGCGGTTCGCAGGACGCCGACGAGCACTACTACACGTTGGATTCCCAGGGCCGTGCTCGCCACGACGTGCCGTACGTCGACCGCACGCTGTACACCTCGTGGAACGCGCTCGCGGCACAGGCGTACGTCCGCGCGGCCGACTCGCTCGGCGACGACGGGTTGCGAGAGCGCGCGCGGCGCGCGGCGGACGAGATCGACCGGCGCCTGCGCGACGCGAGCGGGGCGCTCTGCCGGTACGACGACGGCAGCGGACCGAAGCTGCCCGATCTGCTCGGCGACGCGGCCGCGTATCTCGTGCTCCTCGTCGACCTCGGCGACGTCGCGGCCGCGCTCGGCGTCGCGAGGCGCATGCGCGAGCGACTCGAGGACCGCGACGGCGGCGGCTTCTACGACACGCCCGAGCGGCCGGAGCCGGGTCGCCTGGCTCGCCGCGAGCGGACGATCGAGGAGAACGCGACCGCGGCGGACGCGCTCCTCCGGCTCGCGTCGCTCACGGCGGACGAGTCGTGGCGCGAGGTCGGCGTTCGCGCGCTGCGCGCGTTCGTGGGCGAGTACCGCGCCTGGGGCCAATTCGCGGCCTCGTATGCCGATGCCGTCGCGCGAGCGCTGCGTGAAGCGGCGTCGGTCGTCGTCGTCGGGCAGGACGCGGCGGACACGCTGTGGCGTGGCGTCCGCGCGATCGACGATCCGGACCTCGTCACGATCCGGCTCGATCCGGTGCGCGATGCAGCGCTCATCGCGGACCGAGGCCTTCCGGCCGATCGCGTCGCGGCGTACGTCTGCGTCGGGACGAGCTGCAGCGCGCCGCTGACGGACGAGGGCTCGCTCCGCGGCGAGCTCGCCGAGCTGCGGCGACACGCCGCCGCGCGCCTCTAGGCGGCATCGTTCCTGCCGCTCGGACGCGGCATGACGAAGCTCACGGATACTCGGACCGTCACCGGGGCGCAGACCATCGTCGGCGTCTTCGGGTCGCGCGCGGCTGCGCGCGGCGCCATGCAGCAGCTGCAACGCGAGGGCATGCCGCCCGACCGTATCGGGATCGTCGATCACAACGTGCGTCAGGCCCGCGAGGTGGCCGGTTCGTACAGCCCACAGGCCGCGCTCGCCGGCGCGATGCTCGGTGCCATCCTCGTCGTCGGGTACGTCGTCTTCGGCGGCGAGCAGATCCGCCAGAACCCGGTCGCCGTCGCGTTCGGCGCCGTCGCGATCGTGGGCGGACTTGGCCTCATCGGCTGGCTCGCGGGACGCGGTCGCGTCCTCAAAGAGCACGAGTACGACCGCTTCGAAGACCAGGTCGAAGAGGGCGAGGCGCTCGTTTCCGTCGTGTGCGACACGAGCGACGGCGCGGACCGCACCCGCGATGTCCTGCGTCGCGCGAACGCCCGCGAAGTACGCACCGAGGACACCGGCGAGAGCGTTTAGGGCGCGACCGGCACGCCTCGCATCCAGACGGCTTTCGGAGTCAGCACCAGCTCGACGTCGCGCGTCGGGTCGCCATCGACGAAGACGAGGTCCGCGTGGGCGCCGGCGGCGATGCGGCCGGCCTTCGGCATGCCGATGACGTCGGCGGCGATCCGCGTGGCCGCGGTGATGGCCTCCTCCTTCGAGAGCCCCACCTCGACGAGGTAGCCGAGCTCGCGCGCGAAGCGCTCGTGACGATTGAACGGCGTCCCCGCGTCCGTGCCCGCCGCGATGCGGATACCCATCTTGTGCGCGGCGCGCATGCCCTCACGGTGCTTGTCGGTCACGCTCCGGGATCGTTCGACGACGATCGGCGGCAGCTTGTCGGCGTTGTCGAGGATCGAGCGCAGCGCGCAGAACGTAGGGATGAGGGTCGTGCCGTGGTCCTTGATGACGCGAAGGGTCGCCGTGTCGAGCAGCGTCGCGTGCTCGATCGAGTCGATGCCGGCCTCGGCCGCGAAGCGCATCCCCTCCGCGCCGTGCGCATGCGTCGTGATCTTCAGGCCGGCCTTGTGCGCCTCCTCGACCGCGGCGCGAGTCTCGGCGAGCGAATACTGCGAGACGTCCGGTGGCGCGCCGCCACCGAGGACGCCGCCGGTCGAGAAGAGCTTGATGACCTGCGCGCCGCTCACGATCTGTTCGCGGATGCCCTTCCGCACCTCGTCGGCGCTGTCGCAGATCCGGCCGACCTCGAAGCCGTGCCCACCGGTGGTCGTGATGCCGCGACCGGCGGCGACGATGTGGGGCCCTTCGACGACGCCGCTCTCGATCGCTCGCGCGAGCTCGATCACCATCGTGCCCGCGGCGCCGAGGTCGCGGACCGTCGTGATGCCGGCGCGCATCGCGCTACGTGCGTTCTTGAACGCTTTGACGGTCGCCATCGTGTCCGACTGCCGGATCTCCGCGTCGAAGTTCGCGGACCCGTCGACGGTGAGGTGCGCGTGCGCGTTCACCATCCCCGGCACGACGAACGACGTCGCCGCCTCGACGGTGCGCGAGCGCTCGCCCTTCGGCGTCTTCGGCGCACGCGAGCGCTTCCCGACCCACGCGATCTCGCCGCCGTCGATGACGATCGCCGCGTCGCTCATCGTGTTCGTGCCGTCGAAAAGACCATCGACCTCGAGGACGGTGCGCATGCCGGAGCAGTATCGTCCAGCGATGCCCGCAACGCTGGTGGATCGCCTTCGCGCGCGAGGCACGGTCGCGCCGAGCTACGACGGTCGCGGGCTCGTGAACCTGCCGGCGACGGTACTCGCCGCGTTCGGCGTCCGCACGGACGAGGATCCGCCGCCGCTCACCGATCTCGACCCCGCGCTCCTCGCCGACCTCCGCCAGATCGTCGTCGTGCTCGCGGACGGTCTCGGATGGTGGCAGCTGGAGCGCTTCTGCGAGCTCGGCGTCACGCCATTCCTCGCAGAGATCATCGAGCGCGCGAAGCGGCGCGAGTCGGCGCAGCTGCTCGAGGCGACGACGGTGTTCCCGTCGACCACCGCGGCGGCCATCACGACGATGCACACGGCGCGCACGCCGCAGGAGCACGGGAATATCGCGTACTTCGTTTGGCTCGACGAGTTCCGTCAGGTCACGGCGATGCTGCGATGGGGTCCGGCGGTGACGAGGCGCGGGTCGTTCTTCGACGACCAGCGCTACGACCCGCGGAAGTACGCGCTCGTTCCGTCGATCCACGGCCGGCTCCGCGAGCGCGGTGTCGTGCCGTACGTCATCGAGCCCGAGATGTTCCGCAACGAGGCGATGACGCGCATGCACGCGCGCGAGGCGACGTACGTGGGATACGTGCTCGCGACGACGATGGGGGTCCGGCTCCGCGAGCTCATCGAGTCGCGGCCGCATGGGACCGCGCCGTCATATGTGTATGCGTACTGGGCGGGGATCGACACGACCTCGCACCTGTACGGCCCGAAGAGCGAGGAGGCCGCATCGGAGGCGGCGAGCTTCGATCTGAACCTGCGACGTGCGGTCGGCGGTCGAGATCCCGGCGACACGCTCCTGATCGTGACCGCCGATCACGGGCATGCCTTCACGGATCCCGACAAGCAGATCGATCTGCTCGGCGACGCCGAGCTGCGCGCGCTCCTCCGCAATCCGATCGCCGGCGAGCCGCGCCTCGCCTTCCTTCACACGGATCATCCCGCTCTCGTCGCGCAGCATCTCGACGAGCGCTGGCCCGGTGCGTTCGAGATCCTCGATCGCGACGAGCTCATCGCCGCCGGCATGTTCGGTCGCGGCGACGCGACCGTGGCGCGGCGCCGGATCGGCGAGGTCTGCGCGATGCTCTGCGCGGACCGCGGCGCGCGCATCATGCGCGTCGACGGGCAGGACTTCCGTCACCGCGGCTCGCACGGCGGCATGACGCCGGACGAGATGCGCATCCCGATCCTCGCGTGGCGCGTGTGATCGTTCTCTCCTAGCATTCGTCACGCATGGCGACGGCTTCGTACCTCGACGCGGTGGCGGGTGGCATGGTGACCGGCGCGGCGTTCGGCGACGACGACGCCGCCGTCCAGGCCGTGACGCTCCTCCGCGAGTCGGGCGTCCGCGAGCAGGACATCACGGTGCTCGCGGCGGATCCGAAGCGCGCTGCCCTCGTCGCCGGAGATCGCGCGTGGCTGCCGTTCCGCGAGTGGAAGGGCCTGCGCACGACGCTCGCGAAGCTCCTCGCGCGCCTCATGCCGGGCAGCGGCCTCCCGAAGGAGGTGCGCCAGCGCTACGCGAAGGCGCTCCGCTCGGGACAGGTCGTCGTCATCGCTGCCGCCGGCGGCCAGCCACCCGACACGATCGCGGCGCTCTTCGAACAGGCGCGCGGCGAGGGTGTGGATCAGTGGTGGCAGTCACCCTCGCGGATCTTCGCCCCGCCGGAGCTCGCCGGACCCTTCTAGGCGTCGGCGGCGGAACCAGCGGGGACCGGCCAACGTCCTCCGAGGAGACATCGCTCGGAGGTCCGACATGCTCACGACGTTCCAGAAGAGCGTCCTCGTCACGCTCGCCGCGTCCGGTCTGCTCGTCGCCCTCGTGCTCGCGGCGCGGGGCCCGGCGCTCGCCGCGGGAAGCCCGCAGATCAACGTGGTCACGAACGCGCAGATCGCGCCCGGCATCGTGACGACCGGCGACGCGACCGTGAAGATCAAGCCCGACATCGCCATCATCAGCGTCGGCGCGGTCGCTCAGGGCGCAAGCGCCCAGGAGGCGCAGAGCGCCGTCGCCGACAGCGTCGCGCGCATCCTCGACAAGGCGAAGTCGCTCGGCATCGCCGACAAGGACACGAAGAACTCCGGGTACAACATCACGCCGCAGTACGCCTACGGCCCGAACCAGGCGCCGCGCATCACTGGCTACCAGGCGACGCAGACCATCTCACTCACGCTCCGCGACACCGCCGCGGCGGGGAAGGCGCTCGATGCGCTCGTGCAGGGCGACGCCGCGAACACCGTGAGCATCCAGTTCACGCTCGATGACCCAAAGCCCGCGCGGGCGAACGCGCGCAATCTCGCGATCACCGACGCGCGGTCGAAGGCCGACGCGATGGCGAACGCCGCGGGCGTGCACGTGGGGCGTGTTATCGCGATCGCGGACCAGACCTCATCCGCACCGCAGACGTTCGTCGCGTACGACAAGGCTGCCGGCGTGCCGGCGAGCGCGCAGACGCAGATCCCCGTCGGCGATCTCGACGTCGTCGTGCACGTGCAGGTGCAGTTCGAGATCCAGTGACGCGCTATTCGTAACGCAGGGCCGAAAGCGCCGACATCCGCATCGCGCGCCGTGATGGCAGGAACCCGGCGAGGAGGCTCACGGCGAGCGCGAGCGCGAGCGCGCCGAGGGCGAGCGGGAGGTCGACGAGGAAGATGCCGGATGGGCTCGTCCGCGGGTTCATCTGGCGGATGATCTCTTCGATGACGCGTCCGCCGGCGAGCGCGAGCGCGAGGCCGATCGCGCCGCCGAGGACGCCGACGACGCCGGCCTCCGCGAGGAAGAGCATGCGAATGTCGTTCGGCGACGCGCCGACCGCCTTCATGATGCCGATCTCGCGCGTGCGCTCGAGGACCGCCATGATCATGGTGTTCGCGATGCCGATCGCGGCGACAAGCAGCGCGACCCCGCCGATGCCGGCGAGGATCCCGCGGAACACGCCGAATCCCTGGTCGATCTGCTCGATGACCTGCTTGAGCGAGAACGCCGAGTAGCCGGCCTCCTGCACCGCGGTCACGACGTCCGAGACGAACTCGGAATCGCTCGCCTCGAGCGCGACGCCGCTGTATCCCGTCGTCGTCCGCATCGCGTCCGGCGTGAGCCCGCGGTTCTCCGCGGCCGCGGCGATCGCGTCGTCGAGCGGGATGCGCACCGACGTCTGCGAGGCGTTCTTCTCGTCGAAGACGCCGATGACGGTCACCTGGTAGTCACGCGGCGTGCCGCTCCCGGCGATGCGCGTCTGGCCGATCTTCACCGCGCCGCCGATGCGCATGGTGACCGTCTTTCCGACCGCATCGGCGGCCGACGGCGCGACGAGCTTCGCGATGTTGCCGGGGATGACGGCGACGCCCCTGTCGTTCGCCGCGATGTGCCGGCCCGCGACGAGGTCGCCGCGGTCGACCGGCGCGCCCGGATCGATGCCCTGTGGGCGGATCGCGGCGTCCTCGCCGCCTTCGACGATCGTCCCGAGCGGCGCGTCGAACTGCCGGTACACACCGTCGACGTTCGCGATCTGGCGGAACTTCGCCACGGCGTCGTCGGTGATCGTCCGCGGCACGGCGGTGAGTCCCGTCGCGCCCGGCTGGAACGGCTGCACGGTCACGACGCGGAGGTCGCCGATGGAGAAGATCGAGCGCTTCACGTTGTCCTCCGCCCCGGAGGCCAGCGCGATGAGAAGGACGACGAGCGCCGTTCCGATCGCGACGCCGAGGATCGTGAGGATCGAGCGCAGACGCGCGCGGCTCACGTTGCCGAGCGCCAGCGCGAGGAGATCGCTCGTCCTCATGCGGCCACTCGCCCGTCGCGCATGCGGACGACGCGCTCCGCTCGCGCGGCGACCGAGTCCTCGTGCGTGACGAGGACGATCGTCTGACCCTTCGCGTGCAGCTCGGCGAGGATCGCAAGGAGCGCCTCGCCGTTCGCGGTGTCGAGGTTGCCCGTGGGCTCGTCGGCGAGGAGGAGCGACGGCTCCGTGACGAGCGCGCGCGCGATCGCGGTGCGCTGCATCTCGCCGCCCGACAGCTGGTTCGGGCGGTGCTGCGCGCGCGACGACATGCCGAGACGCTCGAGGATCGCCCTCGCGCGCGACATGCGCTCGCCCTCGGGCACCCCCGCGAAGAGGAGCGGGAAGGCGACGTTCTCGACGACGCGATATCGCGGCAGCAGGTTGAACGCCTGGAACACGATGCCGATCGTGCCGCGGCGGTATCGCGCAAGCGCCTTCTCGTCGAGCGTCCCGAGGTCGACGCCGTCGACGACGATGCGACCGCCCGTCGGGCGCTCGAGACCGGCCAGGATGTTCAGGAGCGTCGACTTGCCCGATCCCGACGGACCCATGACGGCGACGAACTCGCCGCGCTTCACCTGCAGCGACAGACCGTTGAGCGCCGTGACCTGCGTCTCGCCGCTCGCATACGTCCGCGCGAGGTCGGTCGCGTCGACGATCAGGTCAGGCGTCGTAGCCATGCACGGATCGCCCGGTCGAACGCCTCGGGCGCCTCGAGGTTCGAGAGGTGGCCCGCGTCGGGGAGCACGGAGAGTGTCGCGTGCGGGATCGCCTCGTACATCTTCTGCGAGAGCGCGCGCGGCGTGATCTCGTCCGCCTCGCCGACGATGATCGCCGTCGGCACGTCGATGGATGCGAGCTCCGTAGTGCTATCCGCGCGCGCGCCGATCGCGACGCTCGCCTGTGCCGCGGCCTCCTTGTCCTGCCGGCGGATGATGTCCTTGACCTCGGCCCACTTCGGCGAGCCGTCGCGCAGGAGCTTCGGCGGTGCCTTTAGGTACGCGTCGACGCCGTGCTCGCGCACGAGCGCCGCGAGACGCGAGCGGTTCTCCTTCGCCTCGGGCGCATCCGCCTCCGCCCGCGTGTCGATGAGCGCGAGCCCTGCGATCCGCGCGCGGTGAAGTCGCCACATCGCGAGCGCGACGTAGCCACCCATCGAGCAGCCGGCGACCGCCGCGCGATCGATCTTCGTCGCGTCCATCACGCCGACGACCGCATCGGCGTAGTCGTCGAGGCTGGGCTGGCGCTTCGGCAGCTCGCTGCTCCCGAATCCCGGGAACGACGGTGCGACGATGGGGGAGGCGGCGTCGGCGAGCGCCCGGCATTCACGGTCCCACATCGAACGATCGAGCGGGAACGCATGGAGCAGGACGAGGGCGGGCACTGGTCTCAAGTGTGCGACACAATGACCTCGTGCGCGTCATCCACGTGACGAAAGCGGGTCGGGCAAAGAGCGACAACCCCATCTTCAAGGGTGAGGTGCTCTCGCAGACCGCGGTCGGCGAGGACGAGAGCCGCGACCTGCGGCTTTCGGAAGTGACGTTCCAGCGCGGCGCCGTGAACAGGTGGCACGTCCACTCGTGCGATCAGATCCTCGTCGTCACCGAGGGCGAAGGCATCGTCGCGGACGAGCGCGAGGAGAAGTCGATCGCCGTCGGCGACGTCGCGCTCATCCCCGCGAACACGAAGCACTGGCACGGCGCGAAGCCGGGCACGAGCATGACGCACTGGTCGATCCTCGCGAATGGGAAGACGACCGTCGTCGACTAGCGCCCGCTAGTACTGCTGCGGTAGCTCCCGGCCCGCCATCTTCTCGAGGCGCGCGATGCGCTGCTCGATGGGCGGGTGCGTCGAGAAGAGGCCCGTGAGACCACCCGGCAGGAGCGGCTCGACGATGAAGAGCGGGGCGACGGCCGGATTCGCCTGCATCGGGATCTTCTTGTTGTAGGCCTGCAGCTTCTGGAGCGCGGACGCGAGCGCGAGTGGGTCGTGCGTGAGCTCAGCACCCTCGTCGTCGGCGCCGTACTCGCGCGAGCGCGAGATCGCCAGCTGCACGAGCATCGCCGCGAGCGGCAGCAGGATGATCCCGAGCAGCATCCCGATGAGACCGAGCTGGCCGGAGTCGCGCGAGTCGCGTCGGCCGCCGCCCATCCACATCGACCACTGCGCGATCTGCGCGAGGTACGCGATCGCGCCCGCGACGGTCGCGGTGACCGCCATGACGAAGGTGTCGTGATTGCGGACGTGACCGAGCTCGTGCGCGAGCACGCCCGAAAGCTCGCGCTCGTTCGTGATCTCGAGGATGCCGCGCGTCACGGCGACGACCGCATGCTGGGGATCGCGGCCGGTCGCGAACGCGTTCGGCGCCGGCTGGTCGATGACGTAGATACGCGGCATCGGGAGGTTCGCGGTCTGCGCGACGTTCCGCACGACGCGGTAGACCTCGGGCGCCTCGGCCTCGGTCACCGGATGGGCGCCCGCGAACGAGAGCGCGATCTTGTCGCTGAACCACCATGAGCCGAAGTTCATGACGGCCGCGATGACGAGCGCGAAGGGCACGGCCGACGGGCCGAAGAAGATGCGCGCCGCCGCGATGAGGAGCAGCGTGAGGACGGTGAGGAGACCCACCGTCTTGATCGTGTTCATGCCTCGATTGTCCACCCGTTCTGTGAACGCCGAATAAGAACGCTTCCTCGCTCGGTGCCGACGGCTAGATCTCGCGCCGCGCGAAGAGCCAGACCGCGATGCCGAGCCCGCCGACGATCCACGCGAGCGTCCACGCGACGTAGAGCGGCTCCGCGGGTGTGGCGGCGAAGAACGGGTTCCCCGCGGAGGCGGCGCGACCCGCGGCCTGGATGCCCGCGATGATCGCGGCCGGCTCGAGGCTCCAGATCGCGCCGCGCCACATGCCGTCGGTGGGCAGAAGGAGCCGCGTCGCCGTGCCGACGTGCACGGCGGTCGCGTTGTCGAGCGCCGTTCCCACGCCGCCGACGATGCCGCCGATCCACGCGACGCCCCAGAAGATGAGGGCGACGACGCCACCCACCATGCCCGCGAACCGCGTCGACAGCGCGAGCGCGAGCGTCAGGACGACGATCGCCTCGGCCGTGATGTAGGCGATGAACTCGAGCGGATGCGGCGGGACGTACTGGACGATGCGATCGACCATGAAGAGCTGGAGCGCGGTCGTCGGGATGGCGTAGACGAGGATCGTGATCACGACGCCGAGCCACTTGCCGACGACGAACTCCGCGCGGCCGATCGGCCGCGCGAGGATCGCGAGCGCCGTACCCGACTCGACGTCGCCGGAGAGCGCGGGCGCACCCGCGAACACGGCCGAGAACGCGAGCGTGAAGCTGAACATGAAGCCCACGAGGATGAGGAGCTGCGAGACGACCGCGATCTGCTGCGTGCGGTCGAGCGGCGGATGCCCGGCCGTCGCGATCTGGCCGAAGCCCCACGACGTGAACGCGATGACGAGGAGCGTCAGGCCGATGAGCACGAGGAAGAGACGCCGCCGGAGCATCTCGAGCACGGTGAGACGGGCGATCGTGAGCGTCAGCACCTACGAGCCACCCAGCTGACGGAGGAAGCGGTCCTCGAGCGTCTCGTGATGCGGTTCGACCGCGTGCACCCGAGCGCCGAGCCGGACGAGCGCCGCGACGAGCTCGGGAACGCGCGCGGTGTCGATCTGCCGCGCGATGAGCCAGTCGCCATCGAGGTCGAGCGCGCCGAACGACGCGAGCGTGCCGTCGGCATCGCGCGGGAGGTCCGTGACGTGGACGCGCACCGTGTCCGTGCGCAGGAGCTCCTCGAGCGTGCCCTCGGCCACGACCTTGCCGTGGTCGACGATGGCGACACGGTCGCAGACCTGCTCCACCTCGGAGAGCAGATGCGAGTTGAGGAACACGGTGACGCCGCGCTCGCTGAGCTCGCGGATGATCTCGCGCACGTCGTGGCGCCCGACGGGATCGAGGGCGCTCGTCGGCTCGTCGAGGAGCACGAGCTCCGGATCGCCGAGCAGCGCGACGCCGAGACCGAGCCGCTGCTGCATGCCCTTCGAGAAGCCACCGACGCGCGTGCCGCCGCGCTCTCGAAGGCCGACGACGGCGAGCGCGTCCTCGATCTCGCGCGCCCACGCCGCACGATCGATCCCCGCGAGCTCGCAGTGGAGCGCGAGCACCTCGCGCGCGGTGAGCCACGACTGATAGCGGAAGAGCTCGGGCAGGTATCCGACGCGCCGGCGCGATGCTCGCGATCCGATCGGATGGCCGAGGACCTCGGCGTCGCCGCCGCTCGGGCGCGCCAGCCCGAGGAGCAGCTTCACCGCGGTCGTCTTGCCCGCGCCGTTCGGGCCGAGGAAGCCGAAGACGGCGCCGGGCGGGATGCTCATGGAGAGACCCGCGAGCGCCTGGATCGACCCGTAGCGCTTCGCGAGGTCGTGCGTGCGGATCGCCGCGTCGCTCAATCTTTCGCGCTCGCTTCGGCCCGCCTACTCAACGCAGTGAGTTTGCCACCGCCATGATCTGCGCCTCCGACAGCGTGCCGGCGACGCCGTACACGATGCCGTCCTTCTGCCAGATGAGCGCGCTCCCGAGCCCGGTCGAGTCGCCGACGAACACGCCCTGCACGCCCTGCACGCTGACCGTCTTCGATGACGCCATGTCGACCGGGATCGGGATCGGCAGTGTGCTGGACGGATCCTTGATCGCCTTGATCTCGGCCGCGAGCTGCGGCGTGATGCCGGGCTGGGCGAGGAGGTACTGCAGCAGCTGATCGACGGTCACGCCATCCGACTGCACGACCGGCGGACGGCCCTCGGCGACGACGAGCTTCGGGAGCTGCGAGAACGGATCACCGGCTGGTGCCGGCGTCTGCGTTCCGTCGAGGTAGACCTGCACGACGGCGGGTCCGCCGCTGATGAAGAGCTTGCTGCCGTCGATGTTCGCGGGCATCGGTGGCGGCGTGCGCCCCTGACGCGCCGCGGACTGCTGCGTCCGCTGCGCGCTGAACGTGAAGGTCGCGGTCGTCTTCGGCATGACGCCGTACCGCGCGGTCGCGACGCTCACACCGGCCGGAAGCTGCGCCGGCGCGAGCACGGTGAGGCCGCTCTCGCGCGCGGCCGTGGCGAGGTCCGGCACGGTGTACGGCTTCGGCTGCGTCGACCACTCGAGGGTCCCGAACGAGCCGAGGCTGTCGATCGCGGTCGCGATGTCGGTCTGCGTGATCGGCACGGCGGCCACCTGCTTCGGCTCGAAGATCGTGAGGATCGAGTCCGCAAGTCCGCTCACGGTGAAGAGCACCGCGACGAGCGCGACGGAGGCGGCGGCCGCGAGCCCCTTCGCCCACATCGAGACGAGCGGGCGCGGCATGCGTGCGACCTCGCGCGTGACAGGCCGGATGCCTTCGCGCTCCAGTCGCGCGCGGATCCGCGCGAGACCGCGCTCGGTGTCCACCGGCGTCTCCTCGACGCCGAGCAGCTTCTCCATGTCGCTCATCGTCCTGTGACCTCCCTGCGGAACGCGTCTTCGGCGCGCGCGAGGAATGTGCCGATGCTCGATCGACGCAGACCGAGCGCGGCGGCGATCTCTTCGTATGACAGCCCGCTGTAACGGAGCGCGAGGAGCGCAGCACTGCGCTCGTCCAGTCGGGCGAGCGCGGCGCGGACCTCCTCCTGTGTCTCGGCGTTCTCCGCGTGGTGTGCCGGATCGATCGTCACGTCGCGCTCACGCGCGTGTGCGGTCTCGCGCCTTGCGCGGCGCTCGCGTGAGCGGATCCAATTGAGCGCGGTGTGTGCGGCGGCGCTGTGCAGCCACGCCGGCGCATAAGCGGCGTCGGCCGGATGCTTCCGATAGAAGGAGACGAAGACGTCCTGTGCCACGTCCTCCGCCTCGTCCGGGTCGCGGACGACGCGCTGCGCGATGGCGACCACGCGGGCGTACTCCTTCCGGAACAGCGCCTCGAAGGCGGCCGGCATCGCGGGCGTATCTGGCACCGCGCGAACGGCCTCTACGGCGCCCATGTCTTCCTTCAATGCACCGCCCGACGCCGGAACGTGACAGGCAGGCGTCGCCTCACCCGTCGATTCTCGCGGTGCCGCCTAGGGGCAGGGGACGAACGGACCGAGAACGGGACTCGGGCCGACGGCCGCGGACCGCGGCTCGACGAGCAGCCAGCGAGGCAATCCGGTCACGCGCTCGTCCAGGAGCACGACGCCGTCCGCCGCGCGCGTCACGACGACCTGCCACGGCAGCTGCGGCGTGCCGTCCGCGCCGGGCCGGATCGCCGCGCCGCCGTTGCACGCGACGCGCGCGCCCTCGAAGCCGCTCACGCGAACGATCACCGCGGGTCCTCCCTTGCTCACGACGTAGAGGCTGTTCCCGAGCGTTCCCGGATCGATCGCGATGTCCGCGGCCCGGGCCTGCCCCGGATACGACTCCGCGACGGGACCGTCGAACCACACGCGCACGGTCGTGCCGACCGCGAGATCGCCCGCGCTCGCGCGCGCGGCGGATGAGGCGACGCCGGTCAGGCGCCAGATCCGCGTGTCGCCCGTGACGCGCACGCTCGTCTTCGTGCTGCCGCTCTGTTCCTGCGGACGCTCTTCGACGAGGACGCTCCGTCCGCCGTCGGCCACCTGCGTGATGACGCCCGTCGTATCGGGTTCCCGAGTCGGCGGCGCCGCGGGAGCGCATGCGGCCGCGACCACGAGTGAGAGCAGAAGTGCGAGGCGCATCACATCATGCTGACGCCAACGCACCAGTCGCGGTTCCGTGCCACCCTAAGGGCATGCTCGTGCGCGAGCAGCCCGCGACGGATCTCACGATCGCGACGCGCATCCTGGCGCGTGCCGGCGCGCTCGCACCCGACGGTCGCATCACGCTCCGCCTCCACGACGTCCTCTATCTCTGTGGACGCGGCGCGAGCCTCGCGACGATGACGCCCTACGACGTGGCGGTCATCTTCCTCGCGGACGGATCGACGCTGCACGGCACCCCACCCGACGACGTGGGCGCGTACGTCGACGCGCATCACCGCTGGAAGGATGTCGCGAGCGTCGCGCGCGTCGCCGACGGGACATACGTCTCGGCGCCGACGCTCCGCGCGTGCGTCGTCGCGGCGCTTCGCCACGTGCGTGGAGAGCGCGGAAGCGACGATGAAGCGACGATCGAGCAGGTCTGGCTCGAGCTCGTGTCGCAAGCGCGCATCTCCGGCGCGCTCATCGGCGCGTTCCCGACCGAGGACGACGGGCGGTAACCCGCAGCGACATGACGGGCGGGTCCTGTCCCGCTCCGGGCGACGTTCTCCTCGCTGCGAGACCGCCCGCGCCTAGCACACGGCGTGCATCGCGAAGCGCGTGCCCGCGAAGAAGACCCTGCCAAGACAGCGGCAGCACGAGCGTCCCGGCCGCGAATGGAAGATGCGGCCGCGTCCACGCGCCGTCGATGAGGCGCAGCGAGGCAGCGGCAAGCTCGCGGACAAGATCGCGGTCATCACGGGCGGCGATAGCGGGATCGGGCGCGCGGTCGCCGTGGCGTTCGCGAAAGAGGGCGCCGACATCTTCGTCGTCTACCTGAAGGAGCACCGCGACGCGAAGGAGACGAAGCGCCTCGTCGAGGCGCACGGCCGGCGGTGCGAGATCCTCGCCGGCGACGTCGGCGACGAGGCCTTCTGCCGTCGCGTCGCGCGCGAAGCGGTCCGCGCGTACGGACGGATCGACGTCCTCGTCAACAACGCCGCGGAGCAGACGAATCAGGAGTCGATCGAGGACATCAGCCGCGAGCAGCTCGAGCGGACCTTCCGCACGAACATCTTCGCCATGTTCCACCTCACGAAGGCGGCGCTCCGCCACATGCGCGAGGGGAGCGCGATCGTGAACACGACCTCCGTCACGGCGTACCGTGGCAACCCCACGCTCCTCGACTACTCGTCGACGAAGGGCGCGATCGTGTCGTTCACGAGGTCGCTGTCCATCAACCTCGAGAAACGGAAGATCCGTGTGAACGCGGTCGCGCCGGGGCCGATCTGGACCCCGCTCATCCCTTCCACATCGAACGAGGGCAAGGTCGAGCGCTTCGGCGCGGACACGCCCATGGGCCGCCCCGGCCAGCCCGAGGAGGTGGCACCGGCGTTCGTGTTCCTCGCGTCGGACGACGCCTCGTACGTATCGGGGCAGGTCATCCACCCGAACGGCGGCGAGGTCGTGAACGGCTAGCGCGCGTTCGGCGGACGTCCGGACGAGCAGCCGAGCGCGACTGGCGTCTGACGTGCAGGAGACAGACCCGTGGATTGGATCGGCACGATCCTCGAGAGCATCCGCGAGATGGAGTGTCCGTGCTGCGGCGCGCGTCTCGCGAGCTGCTCTGTGCGGGGCATCACCGCTGAGCCGAGCGCGCTCGTCGTACGTCTCGCGTGCAGCGTCTGTGGCGAGAACAGCGTCGCCGTCGTCAAGCGCGACGGGATAGCCGAAGGGACCCCCATCACGCGCGATGACGTGCTCGACGCGCACGAGTTCCTCAAGCGGTGGCACGGCCCCGTCGCCGAGATCCTCAAGGCCGCATAGGCCTCAGCGCGACCGACGACCAGGGAGGAGACTGCTATGCCTCGGATCCAGAAGGACATCACCTGCGACGTTCCCATTCACGTTGCGTACAACCAGTGGACCCAGTTCGAGAGCTTCCCGCAGTTCATGGAGGGCGTGAAAGAAGTCGTGCAGCTCGACGAGAAGACGCTCCGCTGGCGTGCGGAGATCGGCGGCAAGGAAGAAGAGTGGGAGGCGGAGATCACCGAGCAGGTGCCCGATCGACACATCGCGTGGCGCAGCACGACCGGATCGCCGAACGCGGGCTCGGTCATCTTCCAGCCCGTCTCCGACGATCAATGCCGCGTCGCACTCGAGCTGTCGTACGAGCCGCGGAGCACGACCGAGAAGGTCGGCGACGCGCTCGGCGTTCTCGATCGTCGCGTCGACGGCGACCTCAAGCGCTTCAAGGACTTCGTCGAGAAGCGCCAGGCGCCCACGGGCGGTTGGCGTGGCGAGATCCACGGCGGCCAGGTCGACCGGGGTAGCGGCCCAAGGGCGTGACGCTTCGGGTCGGCATCCTCGCCCCTATCTCGTGGCGAGTGCCGCCCCGGCGCTATGGCCCGTGGGAGCGCTTCGTCTCGCTCCTTGCTGAAGGCCTCGTCGAGCGCGGCGTGGATGTCACGCTCTTCGCCACCGCGGACTCAGAGACCGCGGGACGACTCGAGAGTGTGTGTCCGCGCCCGCTCGGCGAAGACCCGACCCTCGATCCGAAGGTGTGGGAGGGATTGCACATCGGGAACGCGTTCGCACACGCGCGCGAGCTCGACCTCCTTCACAACAGCTACGACTTCCTGCCCCTCACCTACAGCGAGCTCGTTGACACACCGGTGGTCACGACCATCCACGGCTTCTCGTCCGAGCGCATCCTGCCGGTGTACGAGCGGTACGACGGGCGCGTTTCGTACGTATCGATCAGCGACGCAGACCGCCGTCCGTCGCTCCACTACCTTGCGACGATCTACCACGGGATCGCGCTCGAGGAGTTCACGCCACGCGAGCGGCATGGCGACGATCTCCTCTTCTTCGGCCGCATCCATCATGACAAGGGCGTCGCTGAGGCGATCGAGCTCGCGCGGCGCGCCGATATGCGCCTCGTCATCGCCGGCCTCATCCAGGATCAGGAGTACTTCGACCGCGAGGTCGCCCCGCACATCGATGGCGATCGCGTGCGGTACGTCGGGAACGCCGGACCGGACGAGCGTGACGCGCTGCTCGGGAGCGCCTTCGCTCTCGTGCACCTCGTGAACTTCGCCGAGCCGTTCGGGCTCTCGATGGTCGAGGCGATGGCATGTGGGACGCCCGTGATCGGCCGACGGCGCGGATCGGTCGCCGAGGTCGTTGATGAGGGGGTGACCGGGTTCGTCGTCGACGATGTCGCCGGCGCGCTCGCCGCGCTCGAGCGCGTGCCGTCGCTGGACCGCCCCGCGATCCGCGCGCGCTGCGCGGAGCGCTTCAGCCGCGATCGCATGGTGGAGGACTACATGGCCGTGTACGACGCCGTGCTCGCGCGCCGCGAGACCGGGCTCGCGCGATGACGACGTTCGACGTCGGGATCAACTACTGGCCCGCGCGTACGGGGATGCGCTGGTGGAAGCACTTCTCGCGTGAGGAGCTCGTCGCCGACCTCGGCAGGCTCACGGACGCGGGCTGCGCGTCGTTCCGCGTCTTCCTGCGCTGGGAGGATTTCCAACCCGATCCCGACCACGTCTCGAGCGCCGCGCTCCACGATCTCGTCACGGTGGCGGACCTCTGCGCGACGCACGCGCTCCGCTTCGTGCCGACGCTCTTCACGGGACACATGAGCGGCGCGAACTGGCTGCCGCGGTGGGCGACGCGGCCGGGCGCGCCCGCGCGCTTCCCGACCGTGTGCGACGAGCGCTACGAGCCGGTCGTGCCGCGGAACTGGTTCGCGGACGACGGCGTCATGCGCGCGCAGGACCATCTCGCTCGCGAGGCGGCGACGGCGCTCCGCGGCCACCCCGCGCTCTGGGCGTGGGATCTCGGCAACGAGAACTCGAACGTGTGCGTGCCCGAGACCCGCGAGCAAGCGCGCGCTTGGCTCTCGAAGATGACGTCTGCATTGCGTTCGGGCGACCCGGCATGCCGCGTGACCATCGGACTCCACATGGAGGATCTCGAGCAGGATCGCCGGCTCGGCCCCGCCCAGGCGGCGGAGGCCTGTGACTTCCTCTGCATGCACGGCTACCCGCTCTACGCCTCGTGGGCGAAGAGCCCGACCGACCCGACGCTGCCGGCGTTCCTCGGCCAGGTCACGCGCTGGCTTGGCGGCAAGGACGTGTTCTTCGAGGAGACCGGTATGCCGACGCGCACGAGCGACGAGGACGACGCCGGTGAGATCTACGTCGCGCAAGCGCTCGACGATCTGTACGAGGCAGGCATGACCGGCGCGATGCTCTGGTGCTACAGCGACTACGTGCAGGCGATCTGGGATCAGCCGCCGTTCGACGTCGCGCCGCACGAGCGGTTCTTCGGTCTGTGGCGCGCCGACGGCACTTCGAAGCCGGCGGTGCGGAGCCTCGGACGCTATCGGGGCGTGGAGCGGAAGCCCGCGACGATGCATCCGGAATGGATCGACGTCGACCGGACCCGCTACTACGACGCTCCGCTCGACAATTTGAAGCATCTCTACGAGCGCTTCTCCGCGATGGTCGCGGTGTCGTGATGCAGTCCGCGCAGCGTGCGCAGGTCCTCGCCGACGTCGCGGAGCGTGTCGCGCTCTGGAACGAGTTCCGCACTGATGACTTCCAGGACATGGTCGTGCGGCTCGTGAACTCCGCGCGCGAGCATTGGCGCAGCGATGGCGGCCTCCCGGCGTACGGCGAAGACCGCATGCTCGACGCGCTGCTCGGCATCGCGGACGCGTCGGACGGATCGCCGATGAGCGTGCGCGACGCGTGCGCGAACGCGCTGCGCGTCGCGGAGGACGCTAGGGTCGCGCAGTGAGCGCCGCGACCGCCGCCTCGATGCGCTCCCACAGCCCGACCTGACCGTTCTCCTTGGTGCGAACGCGCACCTCGTCACCGCCGATGACCTTCGCGCGGCGTAGGCGCGTCTGCAGCAGCATGCGGTAGAGGATCTCCCATTCCTCGAACGGGATGTCCGCCTCGTCGAGGCGCGCGCCGACGGGTGCGAGCTCGCCGCCGTCGGCGGCCTTCGCGATCGCGTCCTCGATCGCGTGCGCCTCCTTCGTCCACGTCTGGTACGCCTCAGTGAACGTGAGCTCGCGCACGAGCGCGCCGCGCGCGCGCGCGAGCACGCGCGTCTTTCCCGACAGCGTGAGGTCCATCGGGTGCACCGTCATGACGAAGTTGGTGCCGCGGAGCTGCGAGAGATGCTGTGGCACGAGCGCGCGGACGCCCGCGCCACCGACGAACGCGAGGACGCGTCCGGGAACGGTGAGCGGCCACGGCGCGAACGTGTGCCGGACCGGGATCGCGCCGCGCTCGAGCGCGGCGCGTAGGTCGTCGACGACCGTGTCGTAGCCGTTCGGCTTCACGGCGATCGGGACATGCGCGGAGTCGTAGCGACGCAGGATCGCCATGAGCTTCGTGATCGGGGCGACGACCATGAGCCACAGCAGCACGACCGCGAGCGCGAGCGCGTTCGGGTATCCGGCCAAGAGCGCGCGCAGGAACCCGAGGCCCTTCGGCGCCTCGTCGCGCAGCTTGATCGCGAGGAAGCCGACGCCGAGCGGCGCGATGAGCGCGACGACGAGCATCGCGAGGCGCACCAGCACCGCGAACCGGTCGGGCACGGTCACGAACCCGAACAGGAACGTCGCGACCGACGGGATGAGGACACCGGCCACCGCGACGGGCCACACGAGCGACAGCGCCGCCATGATCGAGAGGAAGAGCTGCTTGTCCTTCGAGACCTGCCCGAAGAGCACGAGCGTCGCCCAATTGAAGGCGAGCTGCACGAGCCGGCCGAGCTGCCGGCCGACGAAGGCGAAGACGGCGCCGAGCGGAAGCATCGGCGAGCGAGCGTGCAAGACCCGCGCCGGGGCGCGATGATGCTCCGCGGCATGGATCGCCAGTTCCTCG
>DATDNP010000104.1:0-6798 GCA_036518215.1 Candidatus Limnocylindria bacterium | reverse complement strand
CGGACAGAACTCGGGCGTCGACTTCTGGCGCTCGCTCGACGGAGGCGCCTCCTGGTCGTGGTCGCAACCCGCGTTCCTCGATCAGGCGGGTGGCGGTGACTCCGACGTCGTCGTCGGAAGCGACGGCTCGGTCTGGCTCGCCGATCTCGGTCTCGCGGCCGTCTACGTCGGCAGATCCACGGACCAGGGTGCGTCGTGGACGGCGTCGAGTCCTGGCGCGCTCGACGCCGACCGCCAGTGGCTCGCGACGTGGAGCCCCACGCCGGGTGCGGCTCCGACGAAGGTGTTCCTCTACTACCACGACGTGAACGCCGACAACCTGCCGTACGAGTGCATCAGCCTCGACGGCGGGGCGGTCTTCCAGCCTGCCTGTAACCCGATGGTCACCGATCCGGTCGTCGCCGCGAACGCGACCGGCAACACGATCGTCGGGCCGCAGTTCTTCGACTCGACGGGAAGCGTCTACGCGGCCTTCGCGTCGCCGACCGCCGGCGACACCGTGGGCACGTACCGCAACATCTACCTCGCGCGTTCGAGCGACGGGGTGACGTTCACCGATCGCGCCGTGTACAGCGCGCCCGTCGGTGTGGACGTCGCCGGGATCTTCCCGACGCTCGCGATCGATCGCTCGGACGATCTGTACGTCGCGTGGGCGGAGCGCACCGCACCATTCGGTCCCAGCGCGATCAAGCTCGCCTACTCGACCGACCACGGCGACCACTGGAGCGCGCCGATCACCGTCTCGCCGACCGGCGGGTCGACGGTCCTTCCGTGGGTCGTCGCCGGCAGCGCGGGCGAGGTCGACGTCGTGTGGGTCGGCACGACGAGCGCGTCGACGAATGACCCGACCGCGGACTGGTACGAGTACATGGCGCAATCCACGAACGTCATCGGCGGCGCGGGCTTCAAGGCCGCACGCGTCACGAGCCAGCCGATCCGCTACGGCACGATCTGCCTCGCCGGTCTCAACTGCTCCGTTGGTGGGGATGACGGTCGCATCCTGCTCGACTTCACGTCCGTGGACGTGGATTCAGCCGGGAACGCCCGCATCGCGTTCGCGAACTCCGGACCCGAGGGCACGTACGGCGATCCGTCGATGCCATACACCGACGTCGCCACGCAGACGGCGAACGGAGGCATCTTCCGCTAGAAACGCTCCGCGCACCTCCACGACAGGACGAGGCCCGGTCACACGACCGGGCCTCGTCGTGTCACCAGATCGTCGGGCGCAGCGCTTCGGGCCGCAGCATGGCTCCCCCCTCGCAGCCGAACGCCGCGAAGAACTCCGGGAAGTCCGCGAGCGGACCGAGGACGCGATACATCGCCGGGGAGTGCGGATCGGTCATGAGCCGCACACGGAGCGCTTCGTCGCGGATGAGATTGCGCCACGCTTGGGCATAGCCGAGGAAGAACCGCTGGCGCGCCGTGAAGCCATCGATCGGCGCGGGCTCGCCATGTGTCGCGAGGTAGCGCTCGAAGGCGGCGTACGCGATCTTGAGTCCGCCGAGGTCGGCGATGTTCTCGCCCAGGCAGAGCTTCCCGTTGATGCGCGACCCGGGAAGCGGCTCGTACTCCTCGTACTGCTTCACGACGAGATCGGTGCGCGCGTCGAACTCGCTGCGATCGGCCGCCTGCCACCAGTTCCGCAGGTTGCCCTCGCCGTCGTACTGGCTCCCAGAATCGTCGAAGCCGTGCGTCATCTCGTGCCCGATGACCATGCCGATGGCGCCGTAGTTCACGGCGGCGTCGCCGTCCGCGAAGAACCACGGGGGCTGGAGGATGCCCGCCGGGAAGACGATCTCGTTCCGCGGTGGGTTGTAGTACGCGTTCACCGTCGGTGGGCTCATGCGCCACTCGCCCTTGTCGACGGGGCGGCGGAGCTTCGCGATGTCGTACGCGAAGTTGAAGCGCATCGCGCGTAGCACGTTGTCGACGTACGTCCCGCGGTCGATCCGCAGCACGCTGAAGTCGCGCCACTCGTCGGGATAGCCCATCTTCACGCCGAACTTGTCCAGTTTCGCGACGGCGGCTTCGCGTGTCTGGGCGCTCATCCACTCGAGCGTGCGGATGCGGTCCGCGAGCACCGCGCGGAGGTCGGCGACGAGTTCGACGATCCGCTGCTTCGCCGCGGGCGGGAACGCGCGATCGACGTAGAGGCGGCCGAGCGGATGCTGGAGCTGCGCATCCACGACGGTGACGACGCGCTTCCAGCGGGGCTTCTCCTCCTGCTGACCGTTGAGCGTCTTCGCGTAGAACTCGAAGTGCGCACGCTCGAACGGGCGCGGCAGGTAGGGCGCGACGGCGCGCACGAGATGCCACCGCAGATACACGCGCCACGTTTCGATCGGTCGTTCGCGCAGGAGCGTGTCGAGACCGGCGAGGAACCCGGGCTGCCGCACGTTCAGGTCGCCCTGACCCTCGGCGCCGATCAGCGTGAGGAAGGACCGCCACCCGAACGACGGGGCGTGCGACGCGAGCTTCTCCGCCGTGAACGGGTTGTTCACCTTGTACGGGTCGCGCATCTCGGCGCGCGGCATGGACGCCTCGGCGAGCGCGTGTTCGAGGTCGTAGATCGTCCCGGCGTCCGACTTCGCGAGCGCGGCCGGCGATCCGAGCAGCTCGAGCATCTCCGCGACGTGCGCCCGGTACTTCTCCTGGAGCGTCGTCGAGGTCGCGTCGGTGCGCAGGTAGTTGTCGCGATCGGGGAGACCGAGGCCGCCCTGGCTGAGGTGGATGAGATTGCGCGTGCTGTCGAACGCGTCGGGCCACACCATGAATCCGAAGGGAGCGCCGATGCGCAGCGGCTGCAGCTCGCCCAGGACAGCGGTGAGGTCGCTCACGCTGGCGATCCGGTCGATCCGCGCGAGCAGCTCGCGCACGCTCGAGAGCGATCCGCGCTCGATCTGCTGCTCGTCCATCCCGCTCGCGTACAGGTCGCCGACGAGGCGGACGTTCACGTCGTTGCTCGACGAGCGCGCGGCGTCCTCGACGATCTCGTGCAGCACGTTCTGGTTGCGCTCCTGCAGCTCCGCGAAGCCGCCCCAGGTGGCCTGATCGTCGGGGATCTTCGTCTTCGCGAGATATCCGCCGTTCGCGTATCGGTAGAAGTCGTCGCACGGCCGCACGCTCGCGTCCATGAACTCACGCTGGATCGTCCGCTCGGTCACGCTCTCCATGGATCCTCCCCGTTCGTGGCTGCTGTGGATACCGTTCCGTCGCTACGCGGGTTCGGTCTCCTCCATCGGTGACGACGGCGCGAACCGGAGCGTCGCGACGCGCACTCCGATGAGGATGATGGCGCCTCCGACGATCTCGAGCGCGGCGGGATGCTCGCCGAGGATGAGGACCGCCTGCACGAGCGCGAAGATCGGCACGAGGTAGCTCACCATCGACGCCATGCCGGCGCCGAATCGCCGGACCGCCCAGTAGAACAGCACGAACCCGACGATCGTCGCGAACACGACGAGATACGCGACGTCGAGCCACGCGGTGAGCGGCCAGGCCGGCACGTCGGCATAGCCATGCTCGAGGAAGCCGAGCGGGAACAGCATCGCCGCGCCGGCGAGCGACGCGATCGCCGTGACGCCGAGCGGCGAGCCGTGCTTCGTCGTGATCGCTCCGATGGTCGCGTACGCGCTCCACGCCGCCGCGCCGCCGAGCATGAGGAGGTCGCCGACGAGGCGCTCGCCCGTGAAGGTGAGGCCCGTCGCGGCGGCGATCACGATCGCCGCGCCCACCGTCGCGATGGCGACGCCGGCGACCTTGTTCGTCGTGAGCCGCTCGCCGATGAACGTCGCGAAGAGCACCGTGAGCACCGGATTGATCGTCGGCACGATGAGCGCTCCGTCGGACGCGGGCGAGATCGTCAGGCCGACGAAGACGAGCGCGTTGTACGCGAAGATGCCGAAGAACCCCGCAAGCACGATGAGCCAGAAGCGCTGCAGTCCGAGCGGCGCGCGCACCGCAAGCGCGAGCGCGAGCATGAGCACGCCCGCGACCGCGAACCGGATCGTCGAGAGCTCGATCGGCGGCACCTGCGTCACGCCGAGCTTTCCGAAGGTCCAGCTGCCGCTCCAGCAGAGGGCGACCGTGACGTAGACCGCGACGATGAGCGCGGGCGACCGACGCACTCAGCGCGCCGCCATGACCGCGGCCGGCAACACCGGAAGCGTGTCCCACCGCAGCGTATGGGTGCGCAGAGGCCAGAGACGCGTGCCGTGACGACCCGCGAGCGTGCCGGACGGCGCGACGTGCGCGACGAGATCGTCGACCGTTATGGAGACGCTGCGCACGCGATCCGCCTCTGGCAGGAGCGCGAAGTCGAGCCGCTGCGGCGTGCGACGCCGGCGCGCGAGATACACCTCGACCTCGTCCGGCATCCCGGTGCGCAGCGCCGGGAGCGCATCACGCGGCACGAGCGGAAGACCGTTCGCGTCCGCGAGGAGCGCCGCCGTCTTCGTGAACCACCGGGCGAGGGTGGTCCGGTCGACCGGCGCGATCGGTCCGACGCGCGCGCGCGCGAAGGCGAGGCGGCGGAAGCTCACTTCGAGGCCGCTCATCCACCCGGCATTGCAGTCCGCGCACACGGTCGCAATGACCCGCGAGATGCGCGGCGCGTCGGGCGCGCGCGCCGAGACCAGGCGCGACGCATGTGTCTTCGCGACGAGCCAATGCGCGAACACGTGCTCGCGGGTCATCGGCCGATCGTCACGCAGGCAGAACGGGCAGGCGCCGGACATACGCCTATGGTCGCCGACGGCGCCGCTACGCGACGCGGACGCCGGACTGGTACACGGCCCACACCCGCCACATCGCCCGCGGGTCGGAGAGCGGATCGCCGTGGACGAGCACGAGATCGGCGGGCATCCCCTCGGCGATGCGGCCGGCGTGGCTCACGCCGTACAGCGCGCCGCCGTGGCGCGTCGCGGACGCGAGCGCCTCGTACGGCTGGAGCCCCGCGGCGACGAGGAGCTCGACCTCCCACGCGAGATGCCCGGCGCGGACGGATCCACCGCCGAAGTCCGATCCCGTCGCGATCGTGACGCCGGCGCGCTTCGCGGCCGCGATGGAGGCGTACGCGCCCTCCTTGCGCTTCGCGATGCGCTGCCGGTTCTCGTCGGTCGTGAAGCGGTCGATCGTCGTCGTCCGCCCGAACGTCTCCCACGAGGCGAACACCGACAGCGTCGAGACGAGCGTCACGTTGTTCCGCTTCATCGTGCGCGCGATGTCGTCGTCGAGCTCCATGCCGTGCTCGATCGAATCGACCCCCGCCTCGGCCGCGACGCGCGCACCGTCGAGATACCCCGAGTGCGCCGCCACCTTCGCGCCGCGCGCGTGCACCGCCTCGACGGCGGCCCGCACGTCAGCGACGCCGAACGGCGAGTCCTTCACGCCGCCGGGCGCGTCCATGTAGAGCTTCACGAGATCGGTGCCGAGCTCGAGCTGCGCGAGCGCGGCGTCCTTCAGCTCGGGACCCTCGACGGTGATCCAGAGATCGGGGTACCCCTTCTTTCCGATCCACGTCCCCGCCACGCGCATGTATGGCACGCCGAGCTGGCCCTTGTGCTCTTCCCGAACGCCGAGCGAGATCGGGACGCCGTCGGCGGAGGGTGCGCCCACGTCGCGCGCCCACAGGATCCCCGCCTGCGCGAGGCGCTTCGCGTTCTCGCGCGCGACCTGACGCAGCACCGCGGGCGGATCGTCGCCGCGCTGGATCCAGTGACTGCCGCCCTGCATCACGAGATGGCTGTGGCAGTCGACCATCGCGGGGACGATCGTCGCGCCGCCGGCGTCGACGACCTCGGCATCGGTCGCGTCCGCTGAATCGTTCGGCCGGATCCACGCGATCTTCCCGTCGTCGATCGCGAGACTCATGCCGCGCTGGAGTGTCGCGGACGTGCCATCGGCGAACGCGGCGTCGTGGAGGACGAGACGGGGCACGCGCGGATGCTAGGGCAGCGTCAGGCGATGCGCCGCGCGCGGCGCTGCATGAGCCAGATGAGGGCGACGACCGGAAGCGGCCAGAGATACGCGACGAGCGGAGGACCGCCCGCCGCACGGAGCAGCAGCGCGACGGCGACGTAGATGAGCCCGTTGACGAGACCGCCGGCGCTCGGATGGAGCGGTCGTCCGCTCAGGCGCGACCAGATGAAGGCGACGGCGATCCCGGCCGCGATGCCATAGAGCAGCATGCCGATGTCCACGCGACAGTTCTACCGCGAGCGTCAACGCTCGGCGAGGCGCGCGACGAGCTCGCGCTCCGCGCGACCGAACCACGGCGGCGCACCGGCTTCCGCGTTCGCGCGCGCGTTGTCCGCACGTGACGTCGCGGGGATCGCCACGTGGCAGCGCGGATCGCTGAGGATCCACTTGAGCAGCGCCTGCGGCCAGGTGCGAACGCCGAATTCGCCGAGGGGCGCGAGCTCGTCCTCGCTCGGCGAGCGGCGCACGAGGTACCCGTCGCGGAACGGCCGCATGACGACGACGCCGAGCGCGAGCTCCTCGGCGAGCGGAAGCACGCGTCGTTCGACCTCGCGCTCGACGGGGTTGTACGGGATCTGGATCGCGTCGACCCGCCCGCTGCGCATGACGGCGCAGAGCTCGTCGTATCCCGCGGGCTGCCAGTGCGTGGCTCCGAGAAGACGGACGCGGCCGTCGGCGCGCAGCTCCTCGAGCGCGGCGAGCTGCGTGCGCCAGGCGACGAGGTTGTGCACCTGGTACAGATCGATGTGACCGAAGGACCCGATCGCCCGCCGCATCTGCGCGCGCCCCTCGCCGGGGTCGTCGGTCCACACCTTC
>DATDNP010000103.1:0-71658 GCA_036518215.1 Candidatus Limnocylindria bacterium | reverse complement strand
GCCGTAGCACTCGGCCTGCGCGCCGGTGGTCATCTGCTGGCCGGCGTACGTGACGAGGCACGTCGAGCCCGGCTGCCAGCTCTTCTCGGCGTCGGTGAGCTTGTCGGCGGTCGCGAACGTGATCTTCTGCTCGCTGAGCTGCGTGTAGACGTAGTCCTTCGCGAAGGTGGCTTGTCCGGAGACGACGTATGCGAGGACGGCGATGAGGACGGCGACGATGAGACCGCCGCCCGCGAAGATGATGTCGAGGGTCCTGCGCTTCACGGTGTGTTCCTCCATTTCGATCCGCTCCGCGGCGGC
The DNA here is from genome assembly GCA_036518215.1 of Candidatus Limnocylindria bacterium. GTDB lineage: Bacteria > Chloroflexota > Limnocylindria > P2-11E > P2-11E > CF-39. The sequence continues at coordinate 71,358 of DATDNP010000103.1, read as the reverse complement.
GAGTCTTCGCTCGCGGTATCGGTTTGGCGAACACTTTGGCCGCCAGGCATCGCGCGCGGCAGCACTGAATGACATCGAAATACCCCACGCTCGGCATGGACGTTCGGGAGACATCGGCATCACTTCTCAGCGCGCTCCATGCCTCGATCGCCCGAGACTGAGTCTTGCTCAGACTGTGTGATCGTTGAGGAAAAAAGACCGCCGGCGTTCATCACGCCGGCGGTCGGGTGCGCAACGGGATGCGATCCGTTACGCGGGGACGCGAGTCTGCTCGGGCTCGATCGCGCGCGCGACGAACAGGAAGACGGCGCCGAGGATCAAGCCACCGATCACCGCTGGGATGATCGCCAGGCCTTCCCACACGGGGCCCACGTTCGAGAACCACGTTGTCCACGTGATCTCGCTCGCCAGCCACGCGCCGACGCCTGCGCCGACCGCGGTGATGAGCCACTCGTACGACGTCTTCGGCTGCAGGTACATCTGCACGAGAACGCCGAGGACGAGTGCCGCGATGATGACGACGCCGAACGCCAGGTAGGTCATGTCGAAGGTCATCGCTTTCGCCCCCTTTCACCGCTGAGCGTCGTTCCTGCGGCGCTCAGCACATAGCCTCTACGCGGCGGTTTCCGTGTCGGGCGAGGCACCGACTGCCATAGGTGTCAACCGGCCACCAGGACGGGCTTCTTCGCCTTCAGCTCCGCGAAACGTGCCTCGACCTCGGCCTCGTCCTCCTCCTCGCCGAGCTGCGCGAACTGGTCCTCGAGGCTGGTCGTCGCCACCTCTTCCATGCCCTTCGCGAGCGCCTCTTCCTTTCGGACGCGATCCTCGAAGCGGCTGAGCTCGCTCGTCGGGTCCATGACGGACACGCTCTTCACCGCGCGCTGCACCTGCACGCGCGCCTTCGCCATCTTCGCGCGGCTCACGAGCTCGTTGCGCTTCTGCACGAGCTCCTCGCGCTTCGCCTTCAGCTTGATGAGGCCGCTCTTCAGCTGTTCCGTGAGCTCGGTCTGCTGCGCGACCTGCGACTCGAGCGTCTTCGCCTGCTTCTCGAAGCTCACCTGGCGCTGGAGAGCGATCTTCGCGAGATCGTCGAAGCGCTGCGCCTCCGCGGCCTTGCCGGCGATGCGGAGCTCGTCCGCCTTCTTCGACGCGACGGCGGCCTTCTGGCCCCAATCGTCGACGGCGGTCTTCGCCTCCTTCTGGTCATCCTCGAGGAGACGAAGGTTCCCGACCGTCTGCGCGACGGCCGATTCCGCCTCCGCGATGTTCGAGGTGTAGTCGCGAACGAGCTGATCGAGCATCTTCTCGGGATCCTCGGCCTCGTCGAGGATCGCGTTCACGTTCGCGCGCAAGAGCTGACCGATACGACCCAGGATCGACTCTGCCATGTCTCGCTCCTTCTTCAGAGTTCTCGGTATGCGTGCCCGCGCGTCGTCCCCATCACCACCTCCCGCCGATGGACCGCCCACCCGGGAGCGGGATCGAGATCGGAGGATGGAACCCGCCGCCGCCCCCGTGGCCGCCGCCGATGGGGAAGGGGAACGGGATGAAGACGGGACCGCCGCGCGGGAATCCCGTCCATGGACCGCGCGACTCCGCCTCGTCGACGTCGCCGTGCGCGAGCGAGAGCGCCTCTTCGGCGAGCCGCTGCGCCTGCTGTGCCTCGCGTAGTCCGGACGCGTGATCGCTCGCGTCGACCTGCTGCTGCGCGTTCCCGAGGTGACGCTCCGCCTCCGCGAGACGTGTGCGCGCCGTCGATCCGATCGTCCGACGTCGCGGCGCGATGAAGTCCTCGGCACGTCGGTACGCATCGCGTGCGACCTGCAGCTGCGCTGCGGCGACGCGTGCCTCGCGCTCGCGCTTCTCCTCCTCCTGCTTCACCTCCGCGAGCACCGCACCCGCTCCGGTCCCCGCTTCGGTCGCGAGCTTCACCGCGGCGAGGTAGTCCGGCGTGGGCGACGACAGCGCGCTCTCCGCGCTCGCGAGGGCGGCCCGCGCGGCCGCAAGACGCTGCGCGCGCTCGGCAGTCGAGCCGTGCGCGAGCGTCGCGCTCGCCTTGTCGATGTCCGCCGACGCCGCGGCGAGATGCTCCCGCGCGGTCCGTTGCGCTTCCGCGATCGTCGCGGCGACCGTGGCGATCGCGTCGGTGAGTCGCACCGCCTCGCTCTGATCCTGCTGTGCCTCGCGCACGGCCTTTGCCGCGCCGGCGGCGTCGCCCGTTTGCGTCGCCGCATCACCGTCCGCGACGTGCGCCGTCGCGCGCGCCAGCAGGTCACGCGCGTCCGCGACGTTCGTCTTCACCGACGACCAGCTCTGCGCCGCGTAGCGACCGAAGCCGTCGACGGTGCGCTCCGCGTCGGGAAGCCGCGCGGCTGCGCCGGCGATCTGTCTCTTCAGCTCGACGAGGAGCTCGGGTGCGCGCTTCTCGAGCTCGCGCATCTCGTCGACGCGCTTCCGCTGCTCTTCGAGCAGTGACAGCGCCTTCGTCGCCCGCGTCACGATCTCCTCGACGAGGGCGCGGCGCGTCCCCGGATCCTCCGGCACGGCGTCGTCGAGCTGCTGACGCGCGGTGAACGCGGCCTTGAGCTCCGTCGCGGCCGCGGCGACGGCGTCGCGATAGGGCGCGACATCGTCGGGCGTGAATTGCGCCTCGGCGTAGCCCATCTCCTGTTGCGCGTCGCGAAGCGACTCATCGGCACGTATGAGGAGCGCGTTCGCTTCCTCGGCACGCTTCGCGTCGCGCGCGTGCTCGGTCATCGCCTCCGTGCGCCGCCGGCGCACGACCGTGAAGATCGTGAACACGACGGCCCCGGCGACGACGACGAGGACGACGCCGTTCAGCCATCCGAGATCGACGCTGGGTGACGGTCGGGTCGTCGGCGCCGCGCTCGCGGCGCCCGCGCGCGACGCCGCGCCGATGCCGCCGATCGCGGCGATGACCGCTCCGGCGTAGTCACCACTGCGCAGCCGCGGCTCGAGCTGTTGCGTGAGCACCGTCTCGGCCTCGTCGTTCGTGATCCGGCTGAGGTAATCGCTCAGCCAGACGGCATCGCTTCGGTCGGTGAGCGCGACGACGAGGAGCGCGTCGTTCCCGCCGAGCGAGTTCTGCGTCGCGACCTCCGTCGCGAAGTCCGTGACGTTCCGCGAGCCCGTCGTCTCGACGAACAGGACGAAGAGCTGAACGTCGTCCTTGATGAGGAGATCGTTGAGCGCGGTCTGTATCGCGCTCGTCCCGCTCGTGAGCACCTGCGCGTTCGAGCGGTCGGTGAGCTGGCCGCCCAGACGCGGGATGTCATCCCCGAACGCGCTCGTGGCCATGGCGAAGCTGAGCAACGCGATGAGGAGCAGACGCATGCGCACGGTGCCGCCTCCCCTGACCGGTCTTTCTCGACCGTAGGTGCGGCGCTCCGTGCTCGGTAGGGGCGCGGCGCCCATTCGACTGTGGGGCGCAGACCTCGCTGCGCTTACAGGGTCGGCCCGACGTCAGCTAGCTATTGGTCGAGTGGATCGACGATCGCTCCGTCGCGCTTGGCTTCCCAGTGCACGTGAGGTCCGGTCGTCTCGCCGGTGAGGCCCATGAGCGCGACGGGCTGGCCGCGCACGACGTGCTCGCCGATGCCGACGAGCGGCAGCGCGGTGTGGTAGTCGCAGCTCTCGACCCCGCTTTCGTGCAGCACGCAGACGCGACGGCCGCCGACCGGGACCCATCCGACCGCGTCGACGACGCCGTCATCCGCGGCGACGAGGATCGTGCCGTACGTCGCGGCGACGTCGATGCCCGTATGGATCCCCTGGATGAACTGCGTGATGGCCGCCGCCCCGGGCCGCACGAATCGATGCGCGTCGGCGGCGACCTTCGCCGCGCGTCCCTGCACGGCGGGATCGGACGCGAGATCGGTCGCCTCGCCGTCGGGAGCGCCGCAGCGATACAGCTCGAGCTGCGTGCTGTAGAGCCCGGTGCGGGAGACGCCGACGAAGTGCGAGCCGTCCGGACTGAACGAGCGGATGCCGAGGAGGTTCGGCACGGTCGCGACAGCGCCGGAGCCGATCACCGAGAAGGTGTCGTACGCGTTGCCGGCCGGCACGGTCGGCGACATCTTCCCGAGAGCGAGGCCGCCGTCAGACGTCCAGAGATGCACCGTGCCGCTCGCGGTGGCCGCGGATGCCAGCTGCCTCCCGGTCGCCGCGTCCCAGAGCGTGAGCGTGCCGGCGGAACGCATGAGGAGCGTCTGTCCGCGCGGCGCCCATTCGATGAACGTCGCGCCGTGATCGTCGAGCGGCGCGATCTCGCCGGTGCTCGTGTTGCCGATGTAGCGCGCCGTCGAGCCATCGCTCGCGTAGCGCGTGACGCTGAAGCGCGCCCCATCGCCGCTGAAGTACACGTCGTCGTGCGGGTATTTCGGCGTGAGCGCGCTACGAGCGACGGTCGTCACCTGTCCGCCCTTCCATGCGCGGATCTCGGCGCCGGACCAGAAGAGCATCTCGTCGCCGACCCACATGATGTTCGGCTCCGTCGGCTGCAGCACCGCCACGGGGAGCACCGTGCCGGGCCGCACGATCCAGAGCGTCGTCTGATCCGTCCAGTACGAAAGGTACGTGCCCGATCCCGACCATTCCGGTTCGCTCCCCACGCCGCGCTCGGTGACCGCTCCGGTCGTCGTGTCGTAGATCGCGAGACGCTGATCCTCTTCCCAACCCGTGATCGTCTCGTCGGACGGGATCCGCACGATGTGCGACAGCGCGAGGAGCTTCGCGTTCGGAGACCACTGTGCTTCGAAGACATCCGCGAGCTGCGGGATCGTCACGCGCTCGGTGCATCGGAGCGGATCGCCCGCGCGCTGCGATGCGACCGCCGTTTCGGTCGGTGTGGGTGCGTCCGTGGGCACGCTCGCTCGTGGAGCGACCGACGTGGGCACGCTCGCTTGCGCCACAGGTGCGCACGCGAGCGCGATCGCGGATGCGAGCGCGATGAGACGAACGAGTGCGCGCGATCGCGTGGTCATATCGTCGGAACGACCGGACGCGACGCATGTGATGCGCGTATCCGCATGGTCGCAGTGCGTGACAGCGCGCAACTGAGCGCTTCGCGTCACGTTCACGGGATCGATGAGGGGATGGGGCACGAGCGTGTTGCTCGTCGCATCGTTGGTCGCCGTCTCATGTGGCGCGCGCATCGCCGCCGCAGGGCCTCTCGCCGCGGTCCCCATCATCGGCGATCCACCGACGCCGTCGCAGACGCCGGCGCCGCGCGCGGTGCCGCAAGCGCGTGCGAACACCGAGGGACCGTTCCCCTATCCGCTCCAGGTGGAATGGCATCCGTCGCCGCAGAACTACGACTACGGGCGCACCGACGGCGACGTGGACTTCATCGTCATCCACTACACCGAGATCAGCTACGCGCGCACGCTCGTCGCGTTCACCAATCCGTACTCGTACGTGAGCGCGCACTACGTCGTGCGGAACGACGGGCACGTGACGCAGATGGTCGGCGAGGACAGCACGGCTTGGCATGCCGGAAACTCGTGGTACAACGACCACTCAGTGGGGATCGAGATCGAGAAGAGCGACGAGACGAATCCGGACTTCACCGAAGCGGAATATCGCGCCGCAGCGATGCTCGTGTGCGGCGTGTCCCAGCGCTGGAGCGTGCCGCTCGACCGTGACCACGTGATCGGACACAGCGAGGTGCCGGGCACGGACCACACCGATCCCGGTCCGACGTTCAGCTGGGAGCACTTCATGTATCTCGTGAGCATGTGCGCCGCGCCCACGGCGGCGAACGTGAGCGCGGAATTCGTCGGCGAGTCGGCGTTCCCGACCGTGACGGCCGGCCAGCCCGCGACCGTGTCGGTGACGATCCGGAACACGGGCGAGGCCGCGTGGCGCAAGGGGACCCCGACCGAGGCGCGCCTCGCCGTCCCGGGCAACGACGCGAAGTACGCGTTCCTCGCCGATGGGTGGCCCGCGCCGGCTCGCGTCGCGGTCCAGAACGAGGACGTCGTGGCGAAGGGTGAGACGGCGACGTTCACGTTCACCTTGCAGTCGTGGGTGCCGGGGACGTATACGCTCCCTCTTCGTGGTGTCATCGATGGCGCGACCTGGATGAACGATCTCGGGATGTACATGAAGCTGACGGTCCGGCAGTGATGCGGCGCCTCGCGATCCTCGCGGCGCTCGTCGTCGGCTGCACCGCCGCGACGCCGAACGCCGTCTCGCCAAGCCCGACGGTGACCGCGACCGCGACGCCGACGCCGAAGCCGACGCCCGCGCGCGGCCGTTCCGTCGCCGTCGTCGGGAACAGCGTGATCGCGACCGGCGACTTCCGCGGCGCCGGCGGCAGCGAGATGGCGGTGATCTCGGATCCGACGGGCGACTCGACGATGCAGATCGACGTCCGCGATCGCCCCGGCGACGCGACCGGCACGCAGTGGATGAAGAGCGGCGCGAACTTCCTGTCGCTCGCGCGGTCGAAGTTCGCGGTCATCGATGTCGACGGCGACGGCAAGGACGACCTCGTCGCGCTTCACGATCTCGGCACGCACAAGGCCGAGCTCCTCGTGTTCCACTCCACGGGCGCGAGCTTCGACCTGCAGGGGTCCGCCTGGAGCTCGGACGACTTCGACTGGTCGCGGGCGCGCAACATCTACGGCGGCCGCTTCGCCGCCGGCGCGAAGGACAGCCTCCTCGTCACGTATGAGGAGGACGGCGCGCGGCTGCGTCTCGTGCAGCTCACGTCGGACGGAGCCAAGTTCACGCTCGCGGCCGATCTGTACGACTCCGGCGCCGGGAAGTTCGATCCGCGTAGCGCGCGCTTCGCCGTCGGCCGTTTCGCCGGTGCGAGCGCGCCCGACGAGCTCGCGGCGCTCTACCAGAAGGGCGCGAAGCCCGAGGTCGTCCTCTTCGAGCCGGGCGCCAAGGGACTCACGCTCCGGAGCGACGTGTACGACTTCGACGTCGACTACGACCTCACGCGCGCCACGGTGACAGCGAGCGACGTGAACGGCGACGGCCGCGACGACCTCCTCTCGATCTACGTCGGCGACGACGGGAGCGCGCGCGTCCACGTGTTCGACGCGGCGACGTCGTTCAAGCCGGAGAGCGCGTTCGCCGGCTGGAGCACGCTGCCGGCATCGTCCGTCTGCGCCGGTCCCGCCGGCATCATCGCGGGCGACTGGGACCGCGACGGGCGCGGCGACGCCGCGGTGCTCTCGCCCGCGACGGTCGGGGCCGTGCGTGCGCACACGCTCGCGAGCAACGGCACGAGCTTCGTCGCGTCGTCGACGACGCAGGCGCTCATGTGCCCGGTCTGGCCGCTCAACGGTCTGCCGCTCGGCTTCGGCGATCCGACCGTTCGGCCCGTCTACGTGAAGGTCGACAACAACCCGAACGCGCGTCCGCACTACGGCATCAGCAAGGCCGACATCGTGTTCGAGTGGCTCGTGGAGGGGCTCACCACGCGGCTCGCGGCCGTGTTCCAGTCGCAGCACCCCGACACGATCGGCGGCGTGCGCAGCGTCCGTATGACGGACCGTCCGGTCCTCCCGAGCATGGGCGCGGTGCTCGTGTACTCGGGTGGCGGTCCCGAGGAGCTCATGGCCGTCCATTACGACGCCGCGGTCGCCGCGCAGTACGTCGACCTCTCCCCGAACTACGGCTGGGGCTATCGCGTCGACTTCCGGCACTCGCCGTACAACTTCTTCACCTCTTGGGACGCGGTGCAGCAGGCGACGGCGTCGGCACCGGACGGCCAGCAGCCGGTCGTCGTGACGCCGTGGGCGTTCCTGCCGACCCAGCCCGAGGACCCGAAGACCGGCGGCTTCTCGACGAGCGTGCCCGCCACGCAGATCACGATCCCGTACCGCGCCCTCTTCGGCGTGAGCTACTCGTACGACGCGGGCTCGCGCACGTACGCGCGCTACGACGACGGCGTGCTCGAGAAGGACGCCGCGAACGGCAAGGTGATCGCGGCGAAGAACATCGTCGTCATCCAGACCGAGGTGCACTTCACGACGGATTACGGGCTCGATCCGGCCGGGAATCCGAAGCTCGAAGAGCAGCTCACCGGCAGCGGCAAGGGCGTCGTGTTCCGCGATGGTCTGCGGCAGGAGATCACCTGGACGCGCCCGAACACGATCGACGTGTTCACGATGCGCGACGCGAACGGCCAGCTCGTGCAGCTCGACCCGGGCCAGACGTGGATCCACGTCGTCCCGCAGGACTGGACGATCCCGAGCAGCTAGGCACGCGGCCCGCATAGGCTCCTCGCGTGGCATCGCGGACCGCCCTCCCGCGCTCCGTCTACCTCTTCGCTCTGGTGAGCCTCTTCGGCGACGTGTCGACCGAGATGCTCTACCCGATCCTGCCGCTCTTCCTCACGCGGGAGCTCGGCGCGCCGCGCACCGCGGTCGGCATCATCGAGGGCGTCGCGGACGCGACCCAGAACATCGTGCAGGGCGCCTCGGGCTGGCTCGCCGATCGCATCGGCCGCAGCAAGCCGATCGCGATCGTCGGGTACGTGCTCGCGGCGCTCGCGAAGCCGACCATCGGGCTCGCGTCCGCATGGCCGATGGTGCTCGCCTCGCGCTTCGTCGACCGGCTCGGCACCGGGATCCGCTCGGCACCGCGCGACGCGCTCATCGCGAGCACGGTCGACGAGTCGCGTCGCGGCGCCGCGTTCGGGCTCGAGGGGATCGGCGACAACATGGGCGCGGTCCTCGGGCCGCTCCTCGCGGCGCTCCTGCTCTACGTGCTGCACGTGCAGACGCGCGCGATCTTCCTCATCGCGTTCGTCCCGGGCCTCGTCGCGGTCGCGCTCATCACCTCGGTGCCGGAGACGCGCGCGGCACGCGTCAACGAGGAACGGTTCGACGTACGCGCGCTCCCCACCGCGTACTGGCGGTACCTCGCGGCGATCGTCGTGTTCGGCATCGGGAACGCGTCGAGCGCGTTCCTCATCCTCCGCGCGTCGGACGTCGGCGTCCCCGCCGAGCTGACGCTCATCGTGTACGCGGGGTACAACCTGGTCGCGGCGCTGGCGTCGTACCCGGCCGGCCGCCTCTCCGACACGTGGGGACGCAAGCCGGTGATGGTCGCGACGCTCGCGGTCTTCGCGGCGACGTTCGCGCTCCTCGCGGTGGCCTCGACCGGGGCTCTCGTCGCGGTAGCGTTCGGCTTGTACGGCCTCTACCGCGGCGCGCTGCGCACGGCGGGAAAGGCGCTCGCCGTCGACCTCGCGCCGGCGGAGCTTCGCGCGACCGGCGTCGGCATGTACAGCAGCGCGATCGGGCTCTCGGCGCTCGTCGCCGGCGCGATCGCCGGCGGTCTGTGGGACCGCATCGGCGCGGCGGCGACGTTCGGCTGGGGTGCGGGGTGCGGCGCCGTCGGCGCCATCCTTCTCGCGCTGCTCGTGCGCCGCTAGATGCCGCTCACCGCGCTGAACGCGCCGGGACGCCCGAGCCGATCGAGCGCGAGTCCGACGACCGTCGCAGCACGCTCGAGCCGCCTCCGCGCGTCCTCGTCGTAACCCTCGCCGTTCGCCCGCGGCCCGAGGCAGACGCGCGCGGCCACCTCGCCCCGCTCGATGACATCCACGCTGAGGTGCGTGTCGCCCTTCCAGGCTCCGATCGCATGCGTCGGGTGCGCCGCACCCTCATCCATGATCTCCAGCACACCGCAGGTCGAACCGAGCGAGCCGACGCTCTCCGCGAGAAGCTGCGAGAGCAGCCGGTCGCGGTCGCTGAGGCGGAGGTGGGCGTCGATCTCGTCGGTGAACACGTCGAGTCCGTGCGTCCCGGGAAGGTCAGCCCCGAACATCCGCTTCACGACTGCCTGAAGACGATCGCGCAGGGGGGCGAAGGCCGCCGCGACGAGCAGCGTGGTGAGCACGACGGCGGCGTCGGAGCGCTCTCCGGTGAGGACGATGAAGATGCGCTGCATCAGTCCGATGCTCGCCGTGTAGACGCCGGCGAGGAGGGCCGTCGCGCCACCGAGCACGAACGTGCGCCCGAGGATCTGGTCGATCTCGTAGAGCCGGTAGCGGCGCATCGCGAGCCCAAAGGCGGCGGGTACGAGGATCAGGCCGAGGATCTGCGCGTACTGGACGACCGGGTCGCCGAAGAACGCGTACACGAAGACGGTGACCGACGCGAACGACGTCGCGGCGGCGACGAGCTTCAGCTGCTGTCGCTCCGCTCCGACGGCTCGACGCAGCCGTAGGAGCAATGCCGCCGTCGGCAGGAGGACCTCGAGGCCGCGTCCGACGTCGAACGATCGCAGCAGGGCGGGGAAAGAGGCCTCGTACGCGCGCAGCGACTCGATGCCGAACGGGTTCTCGAACGGGAACGGGACGAGACGCCGTGGGAGGACCGCCATCGTGACCACCGCGAAGAAGGTGAATGCGACGATGGCGACCTCGAGGACGACCCATCGGCGCGACGGCAGGCGACCATCCGGCACGACGAGGATGGCGACGCCGGAGAGCCCCGCGACGGCCGTTCCGACCATGGCGTTGAACCACACCGCCTGGGGGACGAGCGGCAGACCCTGCTCCTGCGGGAAGTACGCGTACGTCGCGTACTCCTCGAACAGCGCGTTCACCGACCAGAGCCAGCCGACGGCGAAGATGAGCCAGCCCACGCTGAGGCGCGGCTGGCGTGCAGCGATGCGCGCACCGATCGTCACCCAGAGCGCGGCCACGAGAGGGACCCAGCCGCGGAAACCGAATCCGCGCGACGGCGTGTCGACTGAGATCGTCGCGAGTATCAGCAGGAAGGCGACGCCGATGAAGAAGGCGGAGACGGTCCACATCGCCCACACGAAGATGCGCGCGACACGCAGCGTCGGCGCTGCTCGAACACCTCGGACGGTATGTCTTTCGACCATTGCGTCCATCGACGTCACTCCTACCATCGCACCCGGGAAGACGCAAGATGCTGGGGGAACGATCCGTCCTTGTGCTCGCGCTCGCGGGCGCGATCGTGTCGTCCTGCGCACCTGAGAGCGCACCCCAAGCCTCCCCGGATAGTTCGCCGTCACGTGCTTTCACCTTCGCGACGAGTGGCGATGCCGCCGCCCTCGATCCATGGAACGTGGTCGACGACAACTCGCTCCAGGTCACGCAGCAGATCTTCGAGCCGCTCCTCACGTACGACGAACGGACGTTCGCGGTCCGTCCGAACCTTGCCGTCTCGTGGCAGGTGTCGTCCGACAAGAGGCAGTGGACGCTGAAGCTGCGGGACGGCGTGAAGTTCCACGACGGGACGGACTTCGACTCCGAGGCTGTCGTCTTCAATTTCGAGCGCGCCCGCCGGACGGACTTCCCGTACCGGAACAAGAAGCCCGTGGCGGACGACTACGACTACTACCAGTCGATGTGGGGCGGATTCGACAGCGCGTCGCTGATCACGAAGGTGGAGGCGTTCGACCGTCTCACGGTCCGCTTCACCACGAGAACGCCATTCGGTCCATTCCTCCCGACGCTCGCCATGGCCACGTTCGGCATGGTGAGCCCGGCATCGGTAAAGGCGGACCCGGAAGGTTGGATGAACGCGGCGTCACGGTCCGCCGCGGGCACGGGCCCGTTCATGTTCACGCCGGGCGCCTGGACGAACGGTGAGATCGAGCTCGTGCGGAACCCGAGCTACTGGCGCACGGACGATCGCGGCACGCGCCTGCCATATCTGCCGCGGGTCCAGATACGTGCGATCCCCTTCGCCGAGGAGCGCGTCGCGGCGCTGCGCTTCGGCGAGGTGGATGCGATCCGTGACTTCACGCCGCTCGATCTCCCCGTGCTGAAGGGCGACCCGCGCGTGGATCTGCTCGAGCGCGCGCCGAACAACATCGGCTATCTGCGCTTCAACACGCAGCATCCGCCGCTGGACGATCCGGACGTGCGGCGCGCGCTCGCGATGGCGATCAACCGGCAGGCGATCATCGATGGCGTCTTCGCTGGGTCCGCGGCGCCGGCCGCACAGTTCCTCGTGCCCGGGATGCTCGGCTACGACGACGGCGTGCGGGAGTTCCAACGGTACGACCGCGAAGCAGCGAGACGCCTGCTGATCGCGGCGAACGCGTCCGAATTCCAGATGGATCTCTGGTTCATGGACGTCGCGCGGCCGTACATGCCCGATCCGCGCCGCCTCGCGGAGCTCATCGCGGGCGACCTGCACCAGATCGGAGTGACCGTCGTCCTCCATACGATCGACTTCACGTCCTACCGCGACCGCTTCAAGCGCAACCAGCTCCAGGCCTGGCTGTACGGATGGACCGGCGACAATGGCGATCCCGACAACTTCCTCTGCGTGTTCTTCTGCAACATGACGCAGAACGGAGCGTGGAGCGACGTGAACGCACGGGACGCGGTCCAGCTCCTCCACGATGCGGCCGCCGAGACGGAACCGATGCTCCGCGCCGACCTCTACCGGCAGGCGGCCCGTCTCGTCCAGAAGAGCGTCCCGGCCGTCCCGCTCGTGTACGGCGACGTTCCCGTCGCCGTATCTCGCAACGTGACGGGATACGTCCCGCACCCGAAGGGGAGCGAGGTCTTCACGATGGTGCGCCTGCTCCGTTAGCCGCGCTGCAGATGCGCGACGAAGTGCGCCGACGCGAGGTCGGCGACTCGCTCGAGCGCGCCCGGCTCTTCGAAGAGGTGCGTCGCGCCGGGAATGACGACGAGGTCGGCGACGCCCGGACGCATGCGCGCGAGCGCAGCGCGGTTCATGTCGATGACCGCGGTGTCGTCGCCGCCGACGATGAGGAGCGTCTTCGAGAGGACGCGCGGGAGCGCATCGGCGGCGAGATCGGGACGGCCGCCACGCGACACGACGGCGTGCACGTGCTGCGGACGCCCGGCCGCCGCGATGAGCGCGGCGGCGGCTCCCGTCGAGGCGCCGAAGAGGCCGATCGGCAGGGATGCGGTGTCCTCGCTCAGCACGAGCGTGTCGACGACGCTCACCATGCGCTCGCCGAGGAGCGGGATATCGAAGCGGAGTTCGGCGGTGACCTCGTCGCGCTCGCCCTCGTCCGCGGTGAGGAGATCGACGAGGAACGTCGCGAGCCCATGTCGCACGAGCGCCGCCGCGACCTCGCGGTTCCGCGGGCTACGGCGGGAGCTGCCGCTGCCGTGCGCGAAGGCCACGAGACCGATCGCCCCATCCGGGATGGTGAGGTCACCGCACAGGATGCCGCCCGCGATGTCGAGCTCGAGCGCCAGCGTCGCCGCGCGCGTGAGCGTCATCGCGCGACGGGCGTCATCGACGCCGCGTCGAGGAGCGCCACGACCGCTTCGTCCTCGACGGGCGCGAAGTCGTCGAAGTAGAGCCCGACGGCGACGAGGTCCTCGGGCATGAGGACGTAGACGAGGTCGTCGACCTCGCCACGAAGGACGTCCGCGGTCTGCGGCGGGATCACGCCGACCGCGAGGACGATGCGTCCGACGCCGCGCGTGCGCAGGTACGCGATCGCCGCGCGCACCGTGACGCCGGTCGCGACGCCGTCGTCGACGAGGATGACGGTCTTGCCCCGAACGTCGAGCGGCTCGCGGCCGGCGCGATACCGCTCTTCGCGGCGCGCGAGCTCGCGCTTCTCGCGCTCGATGACGGCGCGCACGTCGGCCTCGTCCATGCCCGCGAGCCGTGCCGACGAGCGATCGATGATGCGCACGTCGTCGGGCGCGATCGCGCCGATGCCGAACTCGGGCTGCCCGATCGCGCCGAGCTTGCGCACGACGAGCACGTCGAGCGGAGCGCGCAGCGCCCGCGCGATCTCGAACGCGGTCACGACGCCACCGCGCGGCAGCGCGAGCACGACCGGGCTATCGGACGCGTACGCGCCCAGTTGATCGGCGAGCTGCCTGCCCGCATCGGCCCGATCGCGGAAGGTCCGCATGTGCCCATGGTGCCGACCGCGGCGAGCGAGCGGCTAGCAGGTACGCCGTCAGGACGCCGCGGGTTTTCCCGTACAGCCGGCGCGGGGTCAGATCTGCCCGGGCGCCGTGCGCGTGAGGCCGAGCGCCTCGCGCGTGCGGAGATAGAGCACGACCGTCTCGGGATACACGATGCCGACGAGCGCGTCGTCCCGCGCGACGGGGACGAGCGGATATGCCTCGAAGCGCTCGATCGCCGTCACGAGCGGCATGTCCGGCGCCAGGACCGGCAACCCGGCCGCGGGCGTCATCACAGCCTCGACACGCGTCACCGGCCAGCGTTCCCGCGGGATGCGCGAAAGGCCGCGGATCGCGACGAGACCGACGAGACGCGAGCCGTCGACGACCGGAACGACGCGCATCCTGCTCGGCAGGAGCACCTCGTTCACGGCCGCGTCGATGGTCATGTCCGGACCGGCGGACACGAAACGCGTGCTCATGACATCAGCGACGCGAACGCCGGCCGCCGCGGCCTCGAGCATCTCCTGCTCGAGCGATGCGCTCGCCAAGTTGTAGAGGAAGTACGCGATGACGAAGTACCAGAGGCCGAACGTGTCGCCGGTGACGAGGAGGTACGCCCCGAGGAGACCCAGACCGAGCGCGACGACATGGCCGCCGCGTGCGGCGATGCGCGTCGCCGCGGTACGGTCGCGCCGCATCCGCCAGATCACGGCGCGGAGCACGCGGCCGCCGTCCATCGGGAAGCCCGGGACGAGGTTGAAGAGGCCGACGGCGATGTTCACGACGGTGAGGTAGCTCGTCACCGGCGCGATGGTCTCCATGGCTCGGGCGTCGAGCACGTTCGCCGCGGCGAGCTGCGTGACGTACGCGAGGCCGCCCAGCGCGAAGCTCGTGAGGGGACCGGCGATCGCCATGAGCAGCTCGACGGCCGCGCGCGGCGGCTCCTGCTTCAGGTTCGCGACGCCGCCGAGCAGGAACAGCGTGATCGACGACACCGACATCCCAAAGCGGCGCGCGACGAGCGAGTGAGCGAGCTCGTGCGCGAGGACCGACACGAAGAAGAGGAGCGCCGCGACGACCGCGACGGCCACCTGCTTCACATCGGACCAGTCCTGGGGAAGCACGGAGCTCGCGAGAGAGAACGTGACGAGCAGGAAGATGACGATCCACGAGAAGTGGACGCGGATGTCGATGCCCGCGATGCGCGCGATACGGAACGTGCCGCTCATGCGCTCGATGCTCGCGGCGTCGTGGCCCGCTCACGAGCGGGTAGGACCGCGCAGCGCTGAGAGTCCCTGCACGACGCACGACGGGCCGTTCGACCCTGCCGCCGAGTGGCCGCGCTACGCGCTCGTGTCCGGCGCTGTGACGCGCGTGAGGAGGAGCGTGCCGATCGCGAGCGCGACGCCCGCCATGAGGAGCGAGACGCGGAGCGTGCCGGCCATGTCCGCGAGCGCACCGGCGCAGATCGCTCCGAGCGGCTGGGACAGCTCCCACACCGCGCTTCCGACGCCGGTCATCTCACCCGCGCGCTCCCTCGGGATGAGGTCCGTGAGGAGCGGAAGCTGCGGGACGGTCGCGAGCGCGTTCGACGCGCCGACGAGCGCGAGCATCACGACGGCCTGCGGGATCGTCTGCACCTGCGATCCGACGATCGCGGCCGAGGCCGACAGCGCGAGCCCGAGCATGAGGATGCGCTTCTTCCCAAACCGGTCGACGAGCCAACCCGCGGGGAGCGCGAAGACGACCGTCGACACCACGACGATGAGGAAGAGGCGCACCGCTTCGTCCTCGGTCGTGCCGAGCTCGCGGACGCCGAAGAGCGTGAGGAAGGGCGCGAGGCCGCCGAACGCGAACCAGAAGAAGAACGTCGCGACGAGGTAGCGCACGACCTGGGTCTGCTTCGCGACGTCGCGCAGCCAGCGGAGCGGATGGAGCGGCGCACCGGAGAGCGCAAGCGTCCGCGGCTCGCGGATGCGCCAGGCGACGATGCCGAAGCCGGCCACGAGCGCCGCGGCGACGATGACGAACACGATCCACTCGCCGCGCTCCCACAGCATGCTCGCGGCGACGAGCACGAGCACCTGTCCGATCATCCCGCCGACCGCGAGCGCGCCGTTCACGCGTCCGCGCTCGCCGCTCGGCACGAGGTCGGCGAGCAGCGCCTGGTACGGGCCGTACGCGGCCGCGAACGCCGCGGTCATGAGCACGAGCAGGGCGACCATCACCCAGAGCGGCGGATGGAACGCGAGCCCAAGGAGCGCGAGAGCGGTGACCGGGACGGCGGTGAGGACGAACGGGCGGCGGCGGCCGAGCGACGTCCGGGTGCGATCCGACGCCATCCCGGCCGCGATCTGCACGAGCGCCGCGTGCGGCGGCCGTTCCTGCGCAAGGAATCCGATCGCGACGTTCGGGAGTCCGTAGTGACCGAGGTACAGGGGCAGCGTGCTGTTCGTGAAGGCGAAGAGCAGACCGGCCCCGACATTTCCGGCCGCGTAGGAGAGGGTGTCGCGCTTGGATAACCCGTGGACGGGCTCGGGCATCCGACCAACGTAGTGGTCCGCACCATCGCGAGAAGGGCCGCGCGCGGCGTTCGCATTAGGTCCTTCGGCCTTTGTCGGCCACAGGACGTCGGCCGAGCATCGCGTCATGCCGGGTACGCTCGGCGAGGCGCTCCTCGCGGCAGCCGCGACGCACGGACCCGCCGTCGCGTTCCAGATGCGACGTCAGCTCCGGTTCGAACGGATGACGTACACCGAGGCCGCGCTGCACGCGCGACGCGTCGCGGCGTGGTGCGTCGTCCATGGCCTCCAGCCCGGCGACCGGGTCGGCGTGCGCGCGCCGAACATGCCCGAGTACGCGCTCGTGTACTTCGGCGCGTGGCTCGCTGGCCTCGTCGTCGTACCCATCGACGTTCGCACGCGACCCGAGGTCGTCGCGCGGACGCTCGCCGCGTCGGGCACACGCGTGCTGTTCACCTCGCGCGTGGTACCCGACGGCGGCGCGGAGGACGTCGGTACGTACGCGCTCGAGGACCTCCTGTCGTTCGTCGGCGCATCCGCGTCGCCGGTCGAGATGCCGCGCGTGGACGGCGACGCGCTCGCGGCGATCGTGTACACGTCGGGGACGACCGCCGAGCCGAAGGGCGTCATGCTCACGCACGCGAACCTCCTCGCCGAGATCGCCGGCCTGCGCCTCGCGTATCCGCTGCGGCCGGGGCTCGTCGCGCTCTCGGTCCTGCCGCTCTCGCACGTGTACGAGCTCACCGTGACGTTCCTGCACGGCTTCACCTCGGGCATCCGAACGACGTTCGTGCCGCGCGTGAACGCAGTGACGATCGCGCGCGCGATGGCCGAGGCGCATGTGGAGGCGATGACGGTCGTGCCCGAGCTCCTCCGGCTCATGCTCCGTGGCATCGAGCGGCGCGCCCGGCGCGACGGCATGTGGTCACGCTGGTCGTTCGCGCATCGCGTCGCCCCATACCTGCCGTTCGCCATGCGCCGTGTGCTCTTCACGTCCGTGCTGCGGGCGCTCGGCGGACAGTTCGACTTCTTCGGCGTCGGTGGCGCGCCGCTGGACGTCGGCGTCGCGCGCGCGTGGGAGCGCATGGGCGTGCACGTGTTCGAGGGCTACGGTCTCACCGAGAGCGCGGCGGGCGCGACGATCAATTCGCGCGCGCACCAGCGGCTCGGCTCGGCGGGCCGCGCGATGCCGAACGTCCGCGTGCGCTGCGGACCCGACGGCGAGATCGAGATCGCGGGGCCCACGGTGAGTCCGGGGTACTTCGGCGACGAGCGTCGCACGGCCGCGACGCGCCGCGAGGGCTGGCTGCGCACCGGGGACGTCGGGCGGTTCGACGAGAACGGATATCTCTACGTCACCGGTCGCGTCGCGTTCCGCATCGTGCTTCCCGACGGCCGCAAGGTCTATCCCGAAGACGTGGAGCGCGAGCTGAACGCCGATCCCGCCGTGCGCGACAGCTGCGTCATCGGCGTGCGCGACGAGCACGGACGCGAGCGCGTCCACGCGCTCCTCCTCGCGCCGGCGGAGCGGGCGGAGGAGATCGTGCGGTCCGCGAACGCGCGGCTCGCGGACCATCAGCAGATCCGCACGTGGACCGCGTGGCCGGAGCCCGACTTCCCGCGCGGCCCGACGCTCAAGCCCGACCGCGCCGCCATCCGCGGCGCGTTCGAGGGTCGCGCGGAGCGATCCTCGCCCGCGGTGGCGGCGCAGACCACCAGCGACCCGCTTCTCGCCGCGATCGCTCGTGCGAGCGAGCGCGCGCCTGACACCGTGCGTGAGAGCGATGCGCTCGAGGCCGACCTCGGTCTCGACTCGATCGGTCGCATCGAGCTGCTCTCCATCCTCGAGGAGGACCTCGGCATCGCGATCGATGAGTCGCGCGTCGGGCCGGCGCTCACGGTCGCCGGCCTTCGCGACATCGTGCGCGGCGCCGAGCCCGAGATCGTGGTCCGGCAGGGAGCGCGCTGGCCCCGCTCATGGTGGGCACGCCTGGTCGGCGACGCGCTCGTCGCGACGGCATCGCGCATCCAGGACCACTGGCTCACGGGCCTCGAGGTGGTGCATCCGGAGCGCATCGCGACGATCCCGACGCCGTCGCTCATCGTGTTCAACTACCAGGCGCCCTACGCCGCGCTGCTCTTCCTGCGCTCGATCCCGCGTTCGCTCCGCCATCGCGTCGCCGTCGCGGCGGACGCCGAGGCCTGGGCACGGGGGCGCTCGTACCAGGGCGCGCTCGTCGCGCTCGCGGTGCAGGGATTCCCGCTCGTGAAGACGGGCGGCGCGTCGCGGGACAGCCTCATCGAGGCGACGCGGTGGATCGACGACGGCTACGGGGTGCTCCTCGCGCCGGAGGGCGGCCCGAGCATGCGCGAGGAGACCGCTGCCTTCCTGAACGGCGTCGGCATGCTCGCGGTGGAGCTCGCCGTGCCCATCGTGCCGTTCCGCATCGAGGGGTACGCGGCCCTCTATCCCCGGCACGACACGCCGTTCCCCTGGCTCCCGGAGCATCGCGGTCGCGCACGTCTCATCATCGGCGAGCCCTTCTGCGTGCCGCCGGGCACGGGCTACGCCGAGGCGACCGCGCTCGCGAGACGCGCGGTGACGACGCTGCAGTAGAAGGTCAGCTCTTCCGCACGACCATCACGGACGCATGGGCGCGCAGCAGCACTTCGCGCGCGACGCTGCCGAGCATGACGCGCGAGAGATCGTCACGGCCGCGGCTGCCGAGCACGATGACGTCGGCGCCGCGGCGCTCCGCGGTCGCGAGGATCTCCTCAGCCGGGTCTCCGCTGCGCACCTCGCTCTCCGCCGCGACGCCCGCGATGCGGAGCTGCTCGGCGCATTCGACGGCAAGGCGGCCGTACGAGGAGCGCGCCTCCATCTCCGCGTCCTGCTGCGCGCGGCGGGCGTCTCCGCTCACCGCGGCGGCGACGCCGGAGAGGATCGGCGTCTTCACCTGGGCGACGCTCAGCACGTGGAGCACGCGGCCGCTGAAGATCGGCCACGTCGCGAGGATGCGGCGAGCGTTGAACGCGCTCGGCGAGCCGTCCTCGGCGAAGAGGAGGTTCTGGAAGGTCGGCCGCCGCGCGACCAGGACCGGGCACGGCGCGTGTTCGGCGATGCTGCGCGCGACGGACCCGATGAGCGCGGTCGTCATCGGTCCGTGACCGCGGCTTCCGGTGATGATGAGGTCCGCGCCGAAGCGCGCCGCCTCGTTCACGATGGCTTCCTGCGGGCTGTCCCGCCGCTCGACGGTCTGCTCGACGGAGATGCCTTCCCGTTCCAGCGATGCCGCCGGCTCGGCGAGCGATGACCCGAGGGACCCGTCCACGCGGAACAGGTCGAGGACGCTTCCGGTCGGCCAGGGGATGGCGCGCGCAAGATCGAGCGCCGTCGTTGCGCCGTGGGACCCATCGAACGCGATCAGGACACGCATCTCTCTGACCTCCTAGGCCTTGGGTGTCTCGATGTCGGTGACGACGCGCTGGACGCCCGGCACGCGCGAGGCGACGTCGGCCGCGTCGTCGCCGTCCTCGAGGTCGTCGGCGGCGCCGCGGATGAACGCGACGCCGCGCTTCACCTCGACCGCGACGTGCAGGTGGCTCGTGAGCGCGTCCTCGCGGAGCTCGCGACGAACGGCGTCCGCGAGCGCCTCGTCGCCCGGCTCGTCATCGATCGTGGAACGCTCCACGGCGACGTCGTCCATCGACGTCTGGTCGAAGCCGCCGATGACCTCGCGGCCGCGATCGTTCAGCACGGGGTCGGTCGGCGCGAAGTACGGGTCGGCGCCCTCCGCGGCCTCCTCGTCGCGCATGTCCTGCGTCCCGACGTCCTCGGCGTCGTGCTCGCTCACCCGCGGCGGCGCGGCCTCGGGCTGGTCCTCGAGC
The DNA here is from genome assembly GCA_036518215.1 of Candidatus Limnocylindria bacterium. GTDB lineage: Bacteria > Chloroflexota > Limnocylindria > P2-11E > P2-11E > CF-39. The sequence goes on along the minus strand of DATDNP010000103.1, from coordinate 51,066 downwards.
GGCTCGATCGCGAGCGTTCCGGACGTGTCACGTTCCATGAGCCGAGCGTATGGATGGAGCGCGCGCGTACCTGTCGGGTAATGGGTCACACCCGCATCCCCGATATGCCTTGCGTCCCTCGTGACTCGCGCTACAGGACGGCGGGATGGATCGGGTGAAGGTGGTCGTGGATGTGCGCGCGTCGGCTGTGGTGCTCGATCTCGTTGTCTCGCGAGTAGTCGTGGCTATGCACGACCTGCCCATGGTCGTGTTCGTGCGTATGCCAGCTCGCCTGGTGGCGCCACTCGACGTCGGTCCCCTCCGCGTGCACGTGGGCGATGTGATAGTGGTCGTGCGTATGCGTCTGCGGCTCGTGCACGTGCTCGGGCTCACGCCCCTCGCCATCGGTCTTCTGGACCTTCAGGAACGTGGTAGCCATCCGTCCTCCTCCAGATACGCGAAAAATCCCGGGCGACCTGCCGACCGGAGAGATCCGTTCATGACCATGTATCTCTACGGCGGAGCCGGTCTTTGATGCCTTTCGGTCGACCGTCTCTGATGCCGCTCCCAGTTTCGCGACGTTGATGAGATCTCTGTCGCGATCCCTCGGCAGGCCCCTCGGGACGATGCGAATGTGCCACCACCGGGGTGCTCGCAGCAGTGCCGCGCGTCATCCGGCGGTGCGTCCGAACGTCGCTGTGGGTGCGCGGAAAACGACCGACGTCGACGACACGATGACAGGCCTCGCCCGACAGCGACGGGTGTTTCGGCACTTCCGGCGCGCATGGCCTCGCGCGACGCTCTAGTCCGGACGGGAGGCGTAGTGATGGATGCGCTGAAGAAGGTCCTGGTCGCCACGGATGGATCGGAGAACGCACGGATCGCCGTGGATCTCGCGGCCTCGCTCGCGTGGGGCGAGGGCACGAGCATCGAGGTCCTCGAGGTCGAAGAGCCGCTCATGCCCGGGATCGAGGTGCCGCCCGAGTCGCTCGCCGCGCTCGAGCGCGACGCGCGAGAGCAGATCGCGGACGATCTCGCGAAGGCGAAGGCGCGCCTTCACGGACCCGTCGAGACGGCGAGCCGGCGAGGCCGCGCCGCGAGCGAGATCGTGCGCGAGGCCGATCGCATCGGCGGCGACCTCATCGTGATCGGGAGCCGCGGCCGCGGTCCGCTCGCGACGATGTTGCTCGGATCCGTCGCGGCCGAGGTCGTGGACCGCTCGCCGTGCCCGGTGCTCGTCGCGCGCGTTCCCGTCGTGCGCAAGATCGTGGTCGCCGATGACGGTTCGCGCGCCGCCGCAGCCGCCGTCGACGTGGCGGCGACGTGGCCGATCTTCCGCGGGCTTCCCGCGCTCGCCCTGAGCGTCGCCCCGGTGTACGCGATCACGGGCTCGGGTCCGATCCGGCACGAGGACGCGCAGCAGAGCTACGCCGAAGGTGTCGACGCGCTTCGCGGCATCCACGGCCTCGTCGCCGACGACGCCGCGGCGAGGCTGACCGCCGCGGGTCTCAAGGCGGAGCCGGGCGTGCGCTTCGGCGATCCGGCGGGCGAGATCATCGGAGCCGCGTTCGAGCACGCGGCGGACCTCATCGTCATCGGAAGCCGCGGCCAGACGGGGTTCGAGCGTCTCGTCCTCGGCAGCGTCGCCCGGAACGTGCTGACGCACGCGCCGCAGTCGGTGCTCATCGTGCACGCAGCGGGGAGGAGCTAGAGCATCCGCTCGAGGTGCCGGGTGCGATGGCCGGCGGCGTGACCGAGGAGATCGCCGGGCCAGTACGGCGAGCGCTTCTTCGCGAAGTAGTCCTCGGGTAACGCGCGCAGCGCGGCCATGACGTCACGCTCCACCGCTCGGTGGTAGGCGATGACGTCGCGTGCCGGCCGCCGGTGCCACCGCTCGTACAGCACGCGGTTCTTCCGTGCGATGACGAGGCCCCGAAGCTCCGGATCCGAATGCTCGCGCCGCAGCGCGCGGAGCGCCTGTCGCTTCCACTCGACGATGTGCGCGAGCGCGTCCTTCCCCGTCCACGACTCGCGGCGGATCCGCGCGCGCGCGCCGAACCCCGGCACGGGCCGTTCGAGGCCGCGCGTCCCGAGCGCGCGCACGACGCGATCGAGCGCGCGGTACTCGGCCGCGACCCGTGCCATCGTCCGCCGCTTCGTGTGCGTCACCTTCGCGACCGGCACGCCGCGATGCTAGACGGCGGCGCGCTCGGTCCTCGCGAAGACGCGGCGCTTCACGAGCTCAACGAGCGCGAGATAGCTCCCGACCATGACGACGAGCAGGCCGAGGTACGTCGCCGGAAGCGGCACGAGGCCGAAGTCGGTCGCGAGCGGCGAGAAGGGAAGCGCGATCGCGACCGCGACCACGAGGACGACGGCGACCGCGAGCGGACGACTCGGCCGGCTGCGGAATGGATTGCCGGTCGTGCGGATGACGAAGACGACGAGCGTCTGCGTCGCGAGCGATTCGACGAACCATCCGGTCTGGAAGAGCGACTCCTTCGCATCGAAGAGCCACATGAGCACGGCGAACGTCGCGAGGTCGTAGAGGGAGCTCACCGGCCCGAGCGTGAGCATGAACCGCCGGACGAGACCGATATCCCAGCGCCGCGGCTTCCGAACGTAGCTCGGGTCGACCGCGTCGGTCGGGATGGCCATCTGCGTGACGTCGTACATGAGGTCGTTGAGGAGGATCTGGCGAGGGAGCATCGGAAGGAACGGCAGCACGACCGACGCGACGGCCATGCTGATCATGTTCCCGAAGTCGGAGCTCGTGCCCATGAGGAGGTACTTCACGACGTTCCCGAATGCGCGCCGGCCCGCGAGGATCCCCTCGTGAAGGACCTCGAGGCCGGTACCGTGAAGGATGACGTCCGCCGCCTCCTTCGCCGTATCGACGCCGCGCTCGACCGAGATGCCGATGTCCGCGACGTGCATCGACGGCGCGTCGTTGACGCCGTCGCCCAGGTAGCCGACGACATGCCCCTCGCGACGGAGCGCGCTGATGACCCGCTGCTTCTGCTCGGGACGGACGCGCGCGTACACGCTCGTCGTGCGCACCGCGGCCGCGAGCGCGCGGTCGTCCATCGCGTCGAGTGCGTCACCGTCCACGATGGTGTCGACGGCGATGCCGAGCTGTCCGCAGACGTGCCGAGCGACGAGCACGTGATCGCCGGAGAGGACCTTGAGCTCGACGCCGTCCGCGCGGAGCGCCGCGAGCGTCGCGGCGACCCCTTCGATCGGCGGATCGGCGAACGCGAGGAATCCGTCGAGCACGAGGCCGCGCTCCTCCTCGGCGCCGTACGCCGATCGTGCTTCCACCTCGCGTGACGCGACGGCGAGCACGCGGAGGCCGTCGTCCGAGAGCTCGTCGATCGTCGCGAGCGCTCGGCGCCGCGTCGCGTCGTCAATGGCGCAGAGCGCGATCATGTCCTCCGGCGCGCCCTTCGTGATGATGAGGCGTTTCCCCTCGCATTCGACGACGACGGACAGCCGTCGGCGGTCGAAGTCGAACGGGACCTCATCCACCTTCGCGAGTCCCGTCGTATCGAGACGGGCACGAGCGAGGATCGCGGCGTCGAGCGCGCTGTCGATCCCGCTCTGGAAGGCCGCGTTGATCGCGGCGAGGCGGAGGAGCGTTCCCTCCGTGCCCGCCATCGGCACGCACCGCTCGAGGACGAGCTCGCCGGTCGTGAGGGTGTTCGTCTTGTCGCTGCAGAGCACGTCCATGCTCCCGAGGTTCTGGATCGCGCCGAGCGATTTCACGATGACGCCCGCCTTCGCCATCCCCGACGCGCCCTTCGCGAGCGTGACGGTCATGATCATCGGCATGTACTCGGGCGTGAGGCCGACCGCGAGCGCGATCGCGAAGAGGATCGAGTCGAGCGGGTCGCGGTGGAGCGCGATGTTGACGATCGACACGAACGCGACGAGGAACAGTACCAACCGCATGATGAAGAAGCCGAACTGGCGCGTGCCGCGATCGAACGCGGTCTCGGGCGCGGGGCGCGCGAGGGACGCGGCGATCGTGCCGACCTCCGTCGCGTGCCCGGTCGCGAAGACGACGGCGGTCGCCGTCCCGCTCGTGATCGACGTTCCGAGATAGACGATGTCGCTGCGCTCGGTCCGCGGACCCGCAAGCGCCGCGGCAGCCACGCCCTTCTCCGCCGGCACGGACTCACCGGTGAGGATCGCCTCCTGCACATGAAGGTCGCGCGACTCGACGAGCCGCGCGTCGGCAGGCACCACGTCGCCCGCGTTCAGCCGCACGACGTCGCCGACCACCAGCTCTCGGCGCGCGATCTGGCGCCACACCCCGTCCCGCAGCGCCATCGCCGTCGGCGCGACCATGAGACGGAGGCGCTCCGTCGCGCGATGTGCGCGCACGCTCTGCCACCATCCGAGAACAGCGCCCATCACGACCATCGCGGCGATGACGACCGCGTTGACGATCTCACCGACGACGCCTGAGACGACGCTCGCGAAGAGCAGGATGAGGATGAGAGGGCTCGTGACGGTCCGAAGGAGCTCGCGCAGCGGGGACGCGCGGCCGAGCTCGAGCGTCTCGTTCGGCCCGTCGCGCGCGAGAAGACGCGCGGCCTCGCCCGTCGTCAGGCCGCGATGCTCCATCGCGTCCGGCATCTAGATCCGCCGGACGGCGACGTCGGGAAGGAGCCGCGCGACGTCATCGCTGCGGCAGAGACGGGTGCCGGTCTGGAGTGCCGTGGCCGCGCCCGCGGCGGTGCCGAGGCGCAGACCTTCGGCGAGCCCGCTTCCCTCGGCGAGCGCGATCGCGAGTCCAGCGACCATCGAGTCGCCCGAGCCGACGGTGCTGAGCGCTTCGATGCGCGGAGGCCGCGCGTGCCACGCGCCGGTTCCGTCCACGCCGATCGCACCGGCCGCCCCCATCGACACGACGACCGCGCCGGCGCCGCGGACGCAGATCTCCCGCGCCGCCGAGACGATCTCGCACTCCGTCTCCACCGGCGCGCCGATGAGCTCGGCAAGCTCCTCGGCGTTCGGCTTGATGAGGTAGGGCTGCGCCTCGAGGGCGCACGCGAGCGCCGGGCCGGAGGTGTCGAGGACGGTGCGCAGACCGCGCGAGCCGCACCGCGCGATGAGGTCCGCGTACACCGCGGCCGGCAGCCCGGGCGGGACGCTCCCGCCGAAGACGACGACCGTCCCGCGGTCGAGCGCATCGAGCCTCGCGACGAGCGACGCGAGATCTCCCGGCTCGACGCGCGCGCCGGGCAGGTAGATGCGCGTACGCCGTCCATTCGCGCGCTCGTATGCCATCACGTTCACGCGCGTGAGGCCGCCGACGTCATCGAAGGCGTTCCGGACGCCCTCGTCGTCGAGCCAGGTGCGCAGCAGCGCACCGGTGACGCCGGCGACGAAGCCGAGCGCGAGCGTCTCGCGACCGAGACGCGCGATGACGCGGCTCGCGTTGAGCCCCTTGCCTCCCGGGTCGAGGCCATCGAGCCCGACGCGGTTCTGCGCGCCGAGGACGAGCTCGTCGGTGGAGATCGCCTCGTCGACGGCCGGATTGAGCGTGACGGTCGCGATCACGCGAGCACGAGCTCGCGCGGCCGGCAGCACGACGCGACCTGCTCGCGGAGGATCTTCACCGCCTCGACGGCCTTCGCGAGGAAGTCCGCGCGGGCCTCGATCGAGTAGATGTGCGGATGGCCCTGCCACAGCTGCGCGATGCGGTCGTCGATGACACGCGCCTCGAGCGCGCTCTCGATACGGAGTGGATTGCGCTGGTCGTATCCGCTGCCGGGCTTCGGCGTGCGCAGATGGATGACCGTGTCGTAGCGCGCCAGCTCGTCGGCGAGCGTCGTGCCGACCTCGCTCCAGAGGTCGCGCGGGCCTGGCCAGTACGCGCCGCCGTCGACCGTGCCGCGGTCGCAGATGACGACGGGCGGCCGGCCGATCGCGCCGACGCTCTCGAGCTCGCGCTGCACGTGGAAGATCGCGCGCTGCGACGCGCGCCGGGCCTCTTCGTCGTCGCTACGCGGGAATCCGCCGCCGTACACGATCCCGGCCGCTTCGGGGAGCACGCGCACGTGCTCGCAGAACGACCACCGCACGAGCTCGAGCACCGCGGTCTTCCCCGCGCCGGGACCGCCGGTGAGCACGACACGCTGCGTGTGGTGCTGCTGATCGCAGTGACAGACCTTCATGTGCGCTCCCAGCGACCACGCTAGGCAGCGCTCCGTCCGATGACGTGGGCCGAACGTCGCGCGGCCCCGTGCCGAATGGCCGGGTACAGTCCGGTGGGTGACCGGATCCTGCGCGCTCGTGCTCCATTCACATCTCCCGTACGCACGGGGAGCGGGCCGCTGGCCGCATGGTGAGGAGTGGGTGCACGAAGCGATCCTCGGCACGTATCTCCCGCTCCTCGGCCTCCTGCACGACCTGCGCGACGCGCGCGTGGAGTACGGCATCACGATCGGGCTCACGCCCACGCTGCTCGAGCAGCTCGCCGACGCCGACATCGATCGCCGCTTCATCGAGTACTGCGACGATCAGATCCGTCGTGCCGACCAGGACGCGAAACGCTTCTCCTCGCACGCCGACATGGAACGCGGCGCGCTCGCGATGTTCTATGCCTCGCTCTTCCGCGCGCATCGCGATGCGTACACGCGCCGTTTCGGTCACGACATCGTCGGTGCGTTCGCCGACCTCGCCCGCAGCGGCCACGTCGAGATCCTCACCTCGGCCGCGACGCACGGCTATCTGCCGCTCCTCGACACCGCGTCCGTGCATGCGCAGCTCGCGGTCGGCACGCGCACGACGCGCCGCCGCACCGGCGTCGACCCGGTCGGGATCTGGCTGCCCGAGTGCGCCTACGCGCCTGGCCTCGAGACGATCCTCGAGTCGTTCGGCATCACGCACTTCTTCATCGACCCCGCGCTGCTCGGCGGGACGCGCCTCGTCGAGCACGGGCATCGCTTCGAGGTCCGTCGATCGGGGGACGCGGTGAACGCGCCGCTGGTGGGCGGCAGCGACGTCGATGTGATGCGGCCGTATCTCGTGCGCGAGTCGCGCGTCGCGGCGATCGCGCGACACGACACGGTCTCGGGTCAGGTGTGGTCGGCGATGATGGGCTACCCCGGCGACGCGTCGTACCGCGAATTCCATCGGAAGGACGAGCGAAGCGGCCTGCGCTACTGGCGCGTCACGGACGTCCACACCGGTCTTTCGGGGAAGGCCCTCTATTCACCCGGCGCCGCGTCGGAGCGCGTGCGCTCAAACGCCGAACATTTCGCCGGGCTCGTGCGCGACACGATCGGCTCGACCGGGTCGCCCCTCCTCACGGTGACGTTCGACGCGGAGCTCTTCGGCCACTGGTGGTTCGAGGGGATCGACTGGCTCGGCCGCGTCCTGCGAGAGCTGTCCGCGCGCGGCCCGCGTCCGGTGACGGTGCGCGATCACCTGCGTGCGGCGCCGCCTCGCGAGCGCGTCGCGCTCCTCGAGGGCTCGTGGGGCAAGAACAACGATCACTCGACGTGGCTCAACGAGCGCACCGAGTGGATGTGGACGGAGCTCGCGCGGATGGCGAACGAGATGGCCGCGCTCCGCGCGGTGTACGTGAGCGGCGCGTTGCGCGAGCGCGCGGCGCGGCAGGCGGCGCGCGAGCTGTTGCTCGCTCAGTCGAGCGACTGGCCGTTCCTCGTCACCACCGGACAGGCCGCTGACTACGCGGCCGAGCGATTCCGCGCGCACGCGATGCGCTTCCGCCACTGCGTCGAGATCGCGCTCCGCGGGATGGAAGAGGACGAGGTCGAGCTGCGCAGCCTCGAGCGCGCCGACAATCCGTTCGCCGACGCATCGCCATCCGACTTCACGTCCGCCGGAGTGCTCACGACCGCGCGCTGATCGGACGCGGTCACCTGTGGTCCGGAGGCTCGTCCTTCTTCGCGCCGTCGGGCCACGGCGCGATGCACACCTTGTTGCCGGCGCGGTCAGCGAGGATCCAGAACTCGGGCGCCGCTGACGCGTCGACGATGCGGCCACCCGCGGCGATCGCCGCTGCGAGTCGTGACGGGGCGTGCTCGCGGCTGACCGACACGTCGATGTGCATCGCGTGCCGGAGCGGCTTCGCCGTGTCGAGCTCTTGCATCCAGACGGTCGAGCCATGGCCGAGCGGGTCGATCGCGTTGTCTTCCGCCAGCGGGACGTACCCCAGGACCGCGCGCCAGAACTCGACGTCTATCGTGTCGGGCTTTGCCGCGATCGCGACCTGCACGCTGTGGACGGCGCTCCGGTCCGCGACCGCGCCTCTCGCTCTCGCCACGGCGGAGACAGCGCGCGCGAGCTCGACATGGACGGGCTCCAAGCGAAGCACCCCGCGGGTCAGCCTCACGCTCACGTGGTCGGCTGCGACGGTGAGCAGTGGGCGGCACTCCGCCATGCCGGGCACCCCAGCGATCTCGGCAGCGAGCTGCGCACCCCGAGCGAGCGAGCCCACGCGGAAGACGGCCACAGCCCCGCCGTGCAGCACGACCCAGTCGTCGACGCCCTCGGCCTCGAGGAACGCCCTCCAACCCTGTTCGCTCACGCGACCCTCCTCGGCGCTCGGCGCGTCGCGGGTCGCTAGCTCTTCTTCGGTGGAGGCGTCGCGGCGCCGGGCTTCGGCGCGGCGCCAGCGGCGGGCGCGGCACCGGGCTTCGCGCCGGGGGCTGCGCCAGGCTTCGCGCCAGCGGCGGCAGGCGCGCCTTCGCCTGCGACAGCCGCGGCCTCGCCCTCTGCGGCCTCGACACCCTCGGCGGCGGCAGCGGCGGGCTTGGCCTCCTCCTCGACGCGCACCGGAACGACGCGGACGACGAGCTCGTCGCCATCGTCGAGGACCTTCACCTTCGATGCGTCGACGACGAGATCGCGGATGTACAGGGAGTCGTCGATCTCGACGAGCTTCGCGAGGTCGACCGAGATCGAGTGGGGGATGTCCTGCGGGAACGCTTCGACGTTCACCTCGCTCATCGCGTGCACGAGCACGCCGCCGCCCTTCACCGCGGGCGACTCGCCGACGAAGTGGAGCGGGACCTCCGCGTGCACCTTCTCGGTGAGCGACACGCGCTGGAAGTCGACGTGGAGGAGACGGCCGGTGAGCGTGCTGCGCGAGACGTCGTGGATGAGGGCCGCGACGCTGCCATCCGGCAGGCCCTCGAGCGTGACGAGGGTCGTCGAGCCCCAGCGGCGGTAGCCGCGCTCGAACTCGCGCATATCGGTCTCGACGGGAGTGGAGTCCTTGTGGCCACCGAAGACGACGCCCGGCAGGACGCCTTCACGGCGGAGACGGCTCACCTTCTTGCCGGTGAGGGCGCGCGGACGGATGGCGATCTTCTGTTCGTCGGCCACGTGGAAACTCCCCTTCGCTAGTGCGGAGCCTCGATTATCGCTGATTCAGGGGGGTGTCGGGAAGTCGAACACGACGCGGACCGGCCCGGAGAGCGTCAGGACCGACGGGCAGACCAGATGGTCGAGGCCGATACCGGCCTGCACGGTCGCCTCGAAGTCCTCGACGATCTTCACCTCTTTCGCGAGCGGCGTGCTCGGGGTGAGATCGGACGACGCGAGCGTGCTCTGTCCGGCGTTCGTATGCGCGTCGGTGTTCTGGAAGACGACCCGGAAGTGGGCGTTCCCGGCGACCGTCACCGGCAGCCCGCTCGGCCCTGAGAACGCGTCGGCGACCTCGATCCGGAAGGGCGGCACGCCGTAGCTGCCCACGCCGCGGTCGGTCGGGCTGAATTCGAAGACGACGCGGTCAAACCCAGGGTTGTGGGCCACGCGCATCGCCGTGAGCAGCACGCGGTTCGCGCTCGAGCCGCCCTGCTGCGGCGCGCACGCGGCCGCGGGGGTGCTGCCCGGGCTCGTCGTCGGTGACGCCGTCGCGCTGGCGCTCGGCGAGGGGGTCGGAGACGGGGTGCGCGACGCCGCGGGCGTCGTCGCCGGCGCCGCCGACGTCCTCGACGGCGTCGTGCTTGGCGACGGCGAGATCCGGACCGTTTCTGCGGGCGTACAGGCCGCGAGAAGCAGCGAAGTGAGCAAGAAGAGTCCGCCCAGACGACGCCTACGCCCCTTCATCTGTAGGGACTGTCGCTCATCGTCCTTCGATTGTCGAGCATCGGTACATACAGACAGGCTTTGAGTACGCGATGCGTACGCAGCGTGTGCCTGAGCGCCATCTGCGGTAAAATCGTGCGAAGTGGCCGATCGCCTGCGATTGGCGCTGGTCTTCCACCAGCACCAGCCGGCCGGGAACTTCCCGAATGTCTTCTCCGATGTGACCGAGCGTGCGTATGCGCCGCTCGTCGCCGCGCTGTACCGCCATCCAGAGGTGAAAGCGAGCCTTCACTTCTCCGGTCCGCTTCTCGACTGGCTCGAGAAGAACCGCCCCGACGTCATCGGCGACCTCTCCGACCTCATCCGCCGCGGGCAGATCGAGCTCCTCTCGGGTGGCTACTACGAGCCGGTCCTCGTCGGCGTCCCGCGACGCGATGCCGTCGCGCAGATCCGCGCGCTCTCGGACCGCGTGCACGCCGTCTTCGGGCAGCGTCCTCTCGGCGCGTGGCTCACCGAGCGCGTCTGGGAGCCGCATGTGCCCTCGCTCATGGCCGAGGCCGGCGTCGCGTACACGGTGCTCGACGACGAGCACTTCCTCCGCGCCGGCCTGAAGAAGGAAGAGACCGGCGAGTCGTACATCACCGAGGACCAGGGCCTGCCGCTCGTCGTGTTTCCCGGGAGCATGAAGCTCCGGTACCTCATCCCGTTCAAGGACGTGAACGCGACGATCAAGGAGCTGCGCGAGCGCCACGCCGAGGGCGCGCGGCTCGTCGTGTACGCCGACGACGGCGAGAAGTTCGGCGCGTGGCCCGGCACGTACCAGCGCGTCCACAAGGACGGCTGGCTCGAGCAGTTCTTCAGCGCGATCGCGCAGGCCGACTTCATCCAGACCGCGACGCTCGAGGACGCCTGGATCTTCCAGAAGCCCGCGCGCCGCATCTACATCCCGGGTGGCTCGTATCCGGAGATGGGCGCGTGGGCATTCGACACGCAGGCGTCACGCCGCTACACCCAGGCGCGGAACAAGCTCGGCGAAGAGCTCGAGTCGCTCGTGGCCGCGCCGCTCTGGCGCAACTTCTTCGCGAAGTACCCGGAGGCGAACGCGCTCCACAAGCGGATGCTCATCGTCTCGGAGGAGCTCGCGCGCCGCAGCATCCTCGACGCGTCGCAGGAGGTCCGGCAGGCGCAGCAGAACCTGTGGCGCGCGCAGGGGAACGATGTGTACTGGCACGGGGTCTTCGGCGGGATCTACTTCCCGCACCTGCGGGCCGACGCGTACGCCTCGCTCCTGAAGGCCGAGCGCATCCTTTCCGAGCGCCGCGTCGCCGCGGGCGAGCAGCGCGACTACGACGTCGACGGGTACGACGAGTACATCTTCCGCGGCAACACCGGCGCGGTGTTCGTCCACGTGCAGGGCGGCTCGATCATCGAGTGGGACCTCTACCCGTCCGCGACGAACCTCATCGATACGCTCGCGCGACGCCCGGAGGCGGAGCACGAGGATCTGCGCCGCGCCGAGAAGAGCGGCAAGGTGACCGTGGGCAAGTCCGCGGAGAAGGACACGAAGTCCATCCATGAGGGCGTGCGCGCGAAGGAGCGCGGGCTTTCGAAGCTGCTCGAGTACGACAGCGCGCGCCGCGGATTCTTCCAGGACTCGTTCAGCCCGAAGAAGGGCGAGCCGGTCGATCTGCACTCCGCCTTCTACACGCTGTCGCCACAGCGCGAGGCGCGCACGGTGAGCCTCACGCTCGAGCCGCCGGCGAAGCTGCTCGCGTCGGTGCCCGGCCTCGGCATCAGGAAGGACATCCGGATCGCGGACGAAGGGCTCGCGGCGGGCGTTCGCTACCGGCTGCGGAACGATGGCGAGGAGCCGATCGAGGTGAGCTTCACGAGCGCCTCGAACATCGGTCTGCTGAACGAAGGCGATCCGAATGACACGATCGCGCTCGGCGCGAAGAAGACGACGGCCGGGAAGCCGATCGAGGTGAAGAACACGTCCGAGGTGCAGATCCACTCGGGCTCGCATCACTTCGATCTCACCTTCGCCGTCGAGCCGCCGGCCGTGGTCGCCACGAAGCCGATCTACGCGATCTCCAACTCCGAGCAGGGCTTCGAGCGCATCTATCAGGAGCTCGAGATCGCCATGAGCTGGACCGTCGAGATCGAGCCGGACGGCCACGTCGACCTCGAGATCCGCGGGACGGCCGTCGGCCAGATGGTGGAGCCCGAGGTGATGCGACCCACCGCGCGTCGCCGGAAGGCGACGGCGCCCGGCACTGAAACTGCCGGACGTCCGAGGAGATAGCACCTCCAGGGCGGTAGTCGATGTCTGAACCGGTCTACACGAGCCCGCGTCCGTCGGGGTCAAGAGGTCCCAGCGCTGCCGCGCTGCTCCTCGCCGGCGTGATCCTCGGAGGTGTCGCCGGCGGAGCGGTCGCGACCGTCGTGTCGGGGCGGACGCCAGGCGACCTCGCGTCGCTCGCGACCCCCAGCCCCTCGTCCCTTCCGTCGACCGCGCCCGTGGTCGTCCCCTCAGGTGCCGACACGACGGTCGACGTCGTGAAGGATCTCCTTCCTGCCGTCGTCACCGTCGTGAACTACGCGCAGAACGGGCAGGCCGAGTCGAGCGGCTCGGGCTTCGTGATCGACGCGCAACAGGGCTTCATCGTCACGAACAACCACGTCGTCGAGAACGCGCGCGGAACCGGTGTCGGCGCGTCGTTCAACGTCATCTTCAGCGACAACCGCACCGTGAAGGCCACGCTCGTCGGCCGCGACGCGCAGACGGACATCGCGGTGCTCCGCGTTCCGGCGCAGGGGCTCACGGCCGCGCCGCTCGCGAATTCCGACAGTGCGCCCGTCGGGGCGCACGTCATCGCGATCGGCAGCCCGCTCGGTGAGTACCAGAACACCGTGACCGAAGGGGTGATCTCGGCGAAGGGCCGGCGGGTGCAGGAGAGCCAGGACGTCTTCCTCGAGGACATGCTCCAGACCGATGCCGCGATCAACCCCGGCAACTCCGGCGGACCGCTCATCTGGATCGCCGCGAAGCAGGTCGTCGGTATGAACACGCTCGTCGAGGTGAACCCGCAGACCGACACGATCGCGCAGGGTCTTGGATTCGCCGTCTCGAGCAACACGATCCGCGACATCGCGAACGAGCTCATCAAGAACGGCGAGGTCGTCCGCGGCTACATCGGCATCTTCTACCTCCCCGTGACGCAGCGGCAGGCGATCTCCCTCAACCTGCCGAGCGGGACGACCGGCGTGAGCGTGGATACGGTCGTGTCCGGGTCGCCGGGGGCCCAGGCCGGCCTCAAGCCGGGCGACATCATCACGAAGGTGAACGACCAGCAGATCGACCAGGACCACCCGCTCACCTCGATCATGGCGAAGACCCGGCCCGGCGATAAGGTCAAGCTCACGGTGATCCGCAACGGGCAGACCCAGGTCGTCGACCTGACGCTGGGCCGCGCGCCAAACCCCTGACCGACGGCGCGCGCCTCGGCCCGCGCGACGCGTTCCTCTACATCGCGGCCGCGACGATGGGCTCGTTCGGCCTCGGCGTCACGACCTTCTATCTGAACTTCCTCTACCGCGCGCTCGGCTTCGAGGGCCTCGCCCTCGGCGCGCTCGTCGGCGCTCAGGCGATCGGCGTCGCGATCGGTGTCGTCGTCTCGCGACGCGTCGCGCCGGGCCGCTCGCGCAAGCTCGTCATCATCTCGGGCGGCGTGATCGTCGGCGCAGGTGTCGTCGGGATGCTCACGCTGGACGCGTACGCGCTCCTCGTCGTCTCGGCGGCGCTCGTCGGTCTCGGCGGGATCGTCTCGACGAGCTCCGGCATCGCGCTCCTCGCCGACGCGACCGAAGCGCGCAGCCGATCGTCACGTTTCGGACAGCAGATCGCGCTCGGGACCATGGCCGCGTTCGCCGCGAGCGTCCTCGCGGGACTGCTCGCGACGCCCGTCGCGCACGTCCTCGGCACGGCAGAGGCCGACGCGCTCACGGTCCGTGCGCTCGTCGCGCTCGGCGGCGGCGTCGGCGCGCTCTCGATCGTCCCGGTGCTCCTCATCCGCGACGTCCCCGTCGCGCAGGCCACCGCGACGCACGCGGGCCGGCTCCTCTTCCGCTTCGCGCTCGTCGAGGTCGCCTTCGGCTTCGGTGCCGGTTCGTTCATCCCATTCATCAATCTCTTCTTCGCCGACCGCTTCGCGCTCGACTTTCGCGCCATCGGCGTCGCGATGGGCACGATCGCCGTCGCGGGGAGCCTCGGCGCGCTCATGCATGGTCGTCTCGTCGCGCGTCGCGTCGGCGCGGTGCCCGGCGTGGCCGCGGTCGTCGTGTCGTCGCTGCCTTTCGCCGTCCTCGCGGCGGTCACCGGGAACGTCGTCGTCGCGGTCGGCGCGCTCGCGATGCGCGCGCTCCTCATGTTCGGCACGCAGGCGACGTGGTCGGCGTACCAGCTGTCGAGCTTCACGCCGGCGGAGCGTGCGGCCGCGAACGCGACGCTCGCGCTCGCATGGAACGTCGCCGCCGCCGTCGCCTCGTCCGTCTCCGGCGCGATCCGCGGGGCCCTCGGACCGGATGGCTTCACGGTGAACGTGCTCGTCCTCGTGTTCTGGTACACGGTCGGGGCGACGCTGCAGTTCACGCTGTTCCGCGGCCGCGAGCCGAGCGGTGACGTCGTCCCGGCGTGGCCGCCCGAAGCCGATTAGGCGACACTGCTCCTGATGTACGTCCCGCCGCGCGTCGTCGTCGGCGACCTCCTGCGCGACGCGCTGGAGAAAGCCGCCGCCGCGAAGTCGTGGCAGGGTACCGAAGCCGCCGACATCGACGTCGAGATCCCGGCGAATCCGGAGCACGGCGACTACGCGACGAGCATCGCGATGCGTCTCGCGAAGACGGTCCGTCGCTCGCCGCGCGAGATCGCGCAGGCGATCGTCGAGCAGGTGCGCACCGGCGGCGCGATCGCGACCGTCGAAGTGGCGGGCGGCGGCTTCGTGAACGTCCGCCTCGACGACGCGTGGCTTCGTGCGCAGGTGCTCGAGATCACCAAGGCGGGCGAGGACTACGGACGCTCGAACACGCTCGCGGGGAAGAAGGTCCAGGTCGAATTCATCTCGGCAAACCCGACCGGTCCGCTCACGGTCGCGAACGCGCGTGGCGGCCCCCTCGGGGACGTGCTCTCGTCGGTCCTGTCGTTCGCGGGTGCCGACGTCGAGCGCGAGTACTACGTCGAGGACGGCGGCACGCAGGTGAAGCGGTTCGGCGAGTCCGTCGCGGTGCGGTACCGGCAGCTCTTCGGTGAGGAGATCGAGCTTCCCGCCGACGGGTATCAGGGCGAGTACGTGAAGGACATCGCCGCGCAGATCAAGGAGCGTCACGGCGCTCGCTACCGCGACCTGTCGCTCGAGGAGCAGGGGAAGGTCTTCGCGCCGATGGCGATCGACTGGGTCGTCGCCGACGCGCAACGCGTGACCGGGAAGTTCGGCATCCGCTACGACACGTGGTTCAAGCAGTCGTCGTTCATCGAGTCGGGCTACCTCGCGAAGACGATCGAGGTGCTGAAGCAGAAGGGCGTCATCGTGGAGCGCGACGGGGTCATCTTCTTCGAGACGCCCGAAGCCGCCGCGATGCGGCGCGATCAGAGCGACGAGGGGTGGGTCCTCGTCGACGCGAACGGCGACCCGAAGTACCTCGGCACGGACATCGCCTATCACCGCCTCTGCCTCGAGGATCGGGGCGTGGACCTGAAGCTCGACGTCTGGGGCGCGAACACGCAGTACCACCTCGCGCAGATGAAGGTCGTGCTGCCGGTGCTCGGCATCGACCCAGACCGGTTCGAGGTCGTGCTCTATCAGTACGTGCGCTTCCTCAAGGAGGGCGTCCTCACCCGCATGGGCCGGCGCACCGGCCAGTACCTGCTGCTCGAGGACGTGCTCGATGCCGTCGGGTCCGATGTCGCGCGGTTCTTCCTGCTGCAGCGTGGCGCGGATTCACCGCTCGACTTCGACTTCGAGCTCGCCGTGCAGCAGTCGAACGACAATCCCGTCTACTACGTCCAGTACGCGCACGCGCGCATCGCGAGCATCTTCCGCACCGCGGCCGAGCGCGGCATGACCGCCGACGGCGGCGACGTGCAGCTCCTCACCGCGCCCGGCGAGCGCGATCTCATCCGCCTCTGCCTCCGCTTCCCCGAGCTTCTCGCCGACATCGTCGAGCACCGCGGCGTGCATCTCCTCACGGTGTATGCGCTCGAGCTCGCGGGCGCGTTCCACGGCTTCTATCGCGACCACCGCGTCGTCGACGACGCGAATCCGCAGCTCTCGAAGGCGCGCCTTCGCCTCGTGCAGGCCGTGCAGACGACGCTTCGTCAGACGCTCCGCGTCCTGGGGGTGAGCGCGCCCGAGTCGATGTGAGCGTCGCGGCGGGGACCAGGGCCGTCGCCGGCCGCTGATCCCCGCGTCGCTTACTTCGTACTTCGTACGAACATCGCTCGCGGGTCCGAGACCGCAAGCGGTCTCGTCCCCCTCGCTACTTCGTTGGGCTGGGTGTCGGGCTCGCGCCGCCGCGGCCGCCGAAGCCGCCCTGGCCGCCGAAGAGGCTCTGCAGCGCGTTGCCGCCGATGACGATCGCCGTCGCGGAGACGTTGCCGCTCGCGTCGGTCGTGCCGACGATCTGGATCTGATCGTTGGCCTTCAGGTCGCTCGCCTTGATGTCGTTCTCGCTGGTCTTCACGATCCGCGTGTTCGAGCCGAGCAGGATGATCTGGCTCGACGTCGTCGGCGAGGCGCCGTTCTGGCCCGGCTGCCGCACCTGCACGGTGATCGACCCGTCGTTCACCGAGATGATCTGTCCGGTGAGGAGCTCCTGTCCGTTCGCGCCCCCCTGGCCGAAGCGAGCGCCGCCCGCGCCCTGGCCACGCCCGGCGCCGCGATCCGACGCCGACGCGCTCGCGGCCGCCGCCGGAGCGCCGTTCTTCCCGTAGGTCATCCCCGCGGCGAAGCCGCCGCCGAGGAGCATGAGGCCGATGACGGCCGCGATGACGATCTGAGTGGTCTTCATGTTCACCTTCCTTACTCGTATCGGAGTGCCTGGATGGGATGGAGCCGCGCCGCGCGCATCGCGGGATAGAGACCGAAGACGACACCGATGCCCACCGAGACACCCACTGCGATCGCGACCGTCGCCGGCGTGATGAGCAAGGTGAGGCCCTGTGCCTGCGGGATGCGTTGGACGAACTGCGTGATGGACCAGCCGAGGATGATGCCGAGCACGCCACCGAGACCGGTGAGCGCGATGCTCTCGATGAGGAACTGCTGCATGATGTCGCGCCGCCGCGCGCCGACGGCCTTGCGGATGCCGATCTCGCGCGTCCGTTCGTTCACGGTGACGAGCATGATGTTCATGATCCCGATGCCGCCGACGAGCAGGCTGATGCCGCCGATCGCCCCGAGCAGGAGCGTGAAGGTCCCGGTCACCTGACCGAGCGCGGCGAGCGTGTCGTTCTGGTTCGTCACGGTGAAGTCCGCGGACTGCGGATCGCTGATCTTGTGGCGGACGAGCAGGTCGTTGAAGACGTCGTCCGTCGTCTGCGTCATCGCGTCGCTGTCCACGGCCTTCACGACGATCGACGAGACGACGTCGTGACGGCCGGTCAGGACGCGCTGCGCGGTCGTGAGTGGCACGAGGATCTGGTCGTCGCGGCTGAAGCCGAAGGTCGTGCCCTTCGGCTCGAGGACACCGACGACCTTGAACGAGATGATCCGGGCGCGCTGCTGGCCGCCGCCGCCACCACCACCGAAGACCTGACGCAGCTGGATCGTCTGCCCGACCGCGTCCGCGTCCCCGAAGAGGTTCGCGGCGGTCGTCGCGCCGAGCACGGCGACCTGCGCGTTCACGGTGAGGTCCTGCTGCGTGAAGAACTCGCCGACCTGCGTGTTCCAGTCGCGTACCTCGGGATACATCTCGGTCACGCCTGAGACCTGGGTGTTCCAGTTGTTCGTGCCCGCCGTCACCTGCCAGCGGCCCGCCTGCTGCTCGGCCTCGATCGCCCTCACCGAGTCGCCGAGCTGATCCTGCAGCGAGCGCATGTCAGCCTCGGTGAGGCTCTGCGCCTGTGCGCCGGCGCCCTTCAGCCCCTGATCGGTCTGCGCCGAGGGCGTGACCGTGATGAGGTTCGATCCGAGCGACAGGATCGTGCTCTGCACCTGGGCCGAGGCGCCGTTGCCGACGGCGACCATCGCGATGACCGACGCGACGCCGATGATGACGCCGAGCATCGTGAGTGCCGAGCGGAGCTTGTTCGTGACGAGCGACTGGAGCGCCGAGCGGAACGAGTCGTAGAGCTTCATTCGTCGCCCGCTCCGATCCCGGCCGCGATCTCGTCCTCGGCGCGGCGCGGATTCGCCACGGGGTCGTCGTGCGCGACGACGCCGTCGCGCATTCGCACGATGCGGCGGCAGTGCGCCGCGACGTCCGGCTCGTGCGTGACCATGACGACGGTCTTCCCGCTCTCGTTGAGGCGTTGGAAGATCGAGAGGATCTCGGCGCTCGACCGCGAGTCGAGGTTCCCCGTGGGCTCGTCGGCGAGGATCATCGCAGGGTCGTTCAGGAGAGCCCGCGCGATGGCCACGCGCTGCTGCTGTCCGCCGGAGAGCTCGCTCGGACGGTGATGCGTGCGCTCTCCGAGGCCGACCTGCTCGAGCGCGGCGATCGCTCGCGCTTGACGATCGTGCCCGTCGCCGCCGTACACGAGCGGCAGCTCGACGTTCTCGATCGCGTTGAGGCGCGGCAGCAGATTGAACGTCTGAAAGACGAAGCCGAGGTGCTTGTTCCGGATCGCGGCGAGCTGATCATCGTTCAGCGTGCCCACGGTCTCGCCCGCGAGCTCGTACGTCCCCGCGTCCGGGACGTCGAGGCATCCGAGGATGTTCATGAGCGTCGACTTGCCCGACCCCGACGGACCCATGATCGCGACGAACTCGCCGGGATAGATGTCGAGGTCGACGCCGCGCAGCGCGCGCACCTCTATCTCCTTGCCGATCCGATACGTCTTCGTGATGCCACGAAGGCGGACGACGGGCTGGACCGGAGGACGGAGGCGTCCTGCGAGGGTCATCCGCCGCCGCCGATCCTCACGCCGCCACCGCCGCCGACACCCGGGAAGCCGCCGCGGTTGGGCTGCGTCGACGCGCCGGCGCGTGCCTGCGGGATGACGATCGTGTCGCCCTCGGCGAGGCCGCTCACCACCTCGGTGAGCGTGTCGTTCGAGACACCGAACTGCGCCGGCGTGTCGACGATCTCGCCGCCCTTCAGGACCTGCACGCCGCGCTGACCGTTCACGGTCCGGATCGCGGTGTTCGGGACGACGAGGACGTTCTGCTTGCTCGCGAGGATGACGCTCGCGGTCCCGGTCATGCCGGCCTTCACGCCGTCGGCGGGGACGTCGATGGCGACGTCGACCCCGTACACCGGCACGCCCTGCGAGATCGTCGCGACCGGGTCGAGCGAGATGACGCGCCCCGTCATCTTCGCCGTCGCGACGGCGTCGACGGTGACGTTCGCGACCTGGCCGAGCTTCAGCTTCGAGATGTCGGCCTCACCGATCGTGCCGTGGAGCACCATCGTGTTCGTGCTCGTGAGGACGATGAACGCGCTGTTCGTGTTTCCGCCGCTCACGAATTCACCGATCTGATTCGCGATCGACGCGACGACGCCCGCCGTGGGCGCCGTGAGCACGGCCGCATCGATGTTGGCCTTCGCCGTGTCGACGGCCGTCTGCGCGTTCTGCACGCTCACCGAGGCCGACTGCAGGTTGAACGGGATGTTCGCGACGGCGGACTGCGCGTTGCGAAGGCTCGTATCGGCCTGCTGCTGCGCCGACGTGATCGCGTTCGTCGCGCTCACGAGGCTGCCCGTGACGGCGTCGGTGATCGTGCTCACCTGTGACGTCGTCTGCGTGCTGCGCGTCTTCGCGCTGAGCGAGTACTGCGCGTCGGTCGTGTACAGGTTCTGGAGCACGAGGATGTCGCCACGCGCTTGGTCGAGGTTCGTGTTGAAGCGACTGTTGTTCGAGTTGAGCGACGTCGCCGCGGCGTTCGCCGAGGTCTGCGCGCTCGACACGAAGCCCGTGAGCGTGTCGATCGCGCTCGACAGGGTCGCCTGCGCGAGGTTGTAGTTGAGGAGCACGGTCTGGTAGCTCGAGACCGCGGCGCTCGTGTCGCCTCCGGCGCTCATCGCGTTGTCGAACGAGGTCGTGGCCGACAGGAGCGTGTCGCGCGCGCTGATGAACGCCGCCAGATCGTTCGCGAAGGTGATGCTCCCGTACGACTGCGCGTTCGCGAGCGAGAGGTCCGCGGAGTACAGCGACTGGCGCGCGCTGCTCACGTCGCTGCTGCTGTAGAGCGAGATGTCGTTCGTCACGACCTGGCCCTGCGCGCGGAGCGCGTCGATGGCCGAGCGGTACTGGCTCGTGTCGTTCGAGATGCCGTCGCTCAGCGATCCGAGGTTCTTCTTCGCGGTCGCGTAGTTCGTCTGGATCTTCGAGAGCGCGGCTTGCGCGTTCGCGATGCTGAGCGCGGTCGACTTCTGCGTGTCGACCAGCGCGGCCTGCGTGTCGGACGCGGCCTGGACCTGCTTCTGATAGCTCGCCTGCGCGTTCGCGAGGTTCTGGTTCGCCGTCGCGAGCGCGTTCTGGAGGTCCGTCGTGTCGAGCGCCGCGAGCGGCTGTCCGGGCGTGACCGCCTGGCCGGTGTTCACGTACACCTGCGCGAGCTTGCCGCCTGTCTTGAAGGCAAGCCGTGTCTGCGCCGAGGAGTTCACGGAGCCCGACACGCTGACGGCCTGTGTGATGCTGCCGCGCGCGACCGTCGCGGTCCTCGGTGCGACCGCCGGCGTCGCGCTGTTCGCCCGTGCGACGGTCGCGGCGCCGCCGCCGAGCGCGGCGATGATGAGCAGCGCGACGAGGCGACCGGGCCACGTCGCGACGAATGTCCGAAGTTTCATGCTGAGATCCCTCCACCGGTAAAGCGTGCCGTCACGACGGCCCCGAATGCGTATGCCACGACCGCCGCGAGCGCGAGCGCGCCGATGGCGGGAAGCTGCCAGACGATGTAGAGGATCGACGCTCCGATGAGCGCGACCGCGGGCGCTGGGATGGTGCTCGCGAATCGCGCGAGCGGACGCGGACGGAAGAGCGCGTCGCCGAGCCGCCACGCCGTCGCCGAGAAGCCGATCGCGAAGATCCCGAGCAGGACGACGAGGATGACGCCGAACGCGGCGAGCCCGAGCTGCAATGCCGCGGGAACGCCGAACGGCGCGCCGCGGATGTGCGTCGCGACGTACCCGAGGTACACGACCCACGCGAGCGCCGTCGCCGAGAGGCCGAGCCCGAGCACGGCGACGCCGGTGAGGAAGACGCGGAGCTGGTCGCGCCAGCCGCCGAGGGACGCGCGGTACGCCGAGATGACGCGGTCGTGCGCCACGACGAGCGTCGTCGCGGTCACGAGGATGATGAGGAGGAATCCGGCCGCGTCGCGCGCCGTGTCGGAAACGCTCCGCTGGAGCGGCACGACGGCCGCGGCGAGCGGGCCCACGCGGTCCTGCACCTCGGTGAGCGAGCGGACCGGGGGCGGTGAGTTGCGGAAGTCGAAGAAGAGCCGGGGCCGATAGACACGCGCGCCCGCCGCCGACGTGGACGGCGCTTCGGCAACGACGGTCCCTACGTAGAAGATGACGCTCACGCCGAGCGCGATCGCCACGGCGGCCACGACCGCAATGAGCTCGCGCCGCGTCATCGCGTCACCGTCCGATGCGACGTCACCGACAGCGCGTGCGCCGCGACGGCGCACGCGACGCCGACGAGCGCGAGCGCGACGATGGTGAGCCCATCGACGAAGAAGAACGCGTCGGTCGTGTCGGCCGACGCGGCCGTCAAGATGTTGCCGATCGCCTGCGTGAAGTCCTCACCGTGCATCGCGATCTGCCGCGCGAGGAAGACGAGGCTCGGCACGGCGATGACCGCCGCGACGATCCACTCCCACATGACGCGGCGGTCGCTGCGGAGGCGCGCCATGACCGCGTCCCTGAATCCGATGGGCAGTGGCTGCGGCGGGACGACGGCGAGCAGCTGATGCAGATCCCGCTCGTTCTGCTCGAGATCGGGGACGCCGTACGTGTCGCTCATGCAAGAGGCTCCTTCGCTCGCGCGGCGAGCCGCGTCTTGAGGGCGGCGCGCGCGCGGTGCAGGTGTGTCTTCACCGTTCCGAGCGGGATACCCAGGGCATCCGCCACCTCTTGATAGGAGAGCTGTTGCAGGTGCCGCAGCGTGAGCGCGGCGCGGTAGTGCGCGGGGAGGTCGGCCATCGCGGCGAGGACCTCATCCATCTGCTCCCGACGCAGCGCCGACGATTCGGGGCCCTCCTCATCGGGCTCGAGCGACTCGGGAAGCTCCTCCACCGGCGACTCGTGGGCGTGCCACCGCTGGACGTGGTTGAGGCTCGCGTTCGTCGCGATGCGATAGATCCACGGGCCGAACGGGAGGTTCGGGTCGTACTGGTGGAGGGCGCGATACGCGCGGATGAACGCCTCCTGCGCGCAGTCGGAGGCGGCGTCCGTGTCGTTCGTGATGCGAAGCGCGATGTTGTACACGCGGCCTCCGTAGCGTTCGACCAAGATCGAGAAGGCTTCGGTGTCGCCGGCGAGGCATCGCTCGACGGCTTCCTGGTCCGTTCGGGTCACGCTGCCCCGGACGCGACCGCCCGAACCCCCTCCGGCACCAGTACCCCCTCGTCCCGATGGCGGTTTCGCGTATCGTGGTCATCCCGATGGACATGACCTGGCTCGGCCACGCTTGCTTCCGTATGCGCGGCCGCGAAGGTGTCGTCCTCACCGACCCGCCCGATCCGAAATCCGGTCACGCGATCCCTCGTACCGAGGCCGCCCTGGTGACGATCTCCCACGACCACCCGGGGCACTCGAGCCTCCGATCCGTCGCAGGCGAGCCCGTGGTCCTGCGCGGACCCGGAGAGTACGAGGTCCGCGACGTCCTCGTCACCGGCGTCGGCACCTTCCACGACGACGAGAAAGGCGGCGTGCGGGGCCGCAATACCGTCTTCACCGTCCGTCTCGACGACCTCCTCATCTGCCACCTCGGCGACCTTGGCCACTCACTCCCGGCGGCCGATCTCGACCGCATCGGCGATGTCGACATCGCGCTCGTGCCGATCAGCGGTCCGGACGTGAACCTCTCCGCGGCGCGCGCCGCCGAGGTCGTCCACCAGCTCGAGCCGAAGGTGGTCGTCCCGATGGCGTTCGATCCCGACGACAAGAAGAAGGACACACCTTTCCAGCGCCTGCTTCATGAACTGGGAGTAAAGGACCTCGAGCCGGTGGCGAAGCTCTCCGTCACCCGGTCGACGCTCCCTGAGAACCTGCAGGTCATCGCCCTCGACTCGCGCGCCCGCTAGTACCCGCTTCTACCCGTCGACGGGGCACCCAGATTTGCCTACCCTTCCCGCACCACGCGAGGGAGGGACGACATGGCGAAGGCGGAGGCGAGGTCTGCCTTTCAGTACGGGCTCGCGATCTTCACGCTGACGGCGCTCCTCGGTCTGGCGAACGCGACACAGGTGTTCGGCGCGCTCGACCGGAACACGCTCCTCACGCACCTGCACTCGGGCACGCTCGGCTGGATCACGATGGGCGTGATCGGTCTCTCGATCTGGATCTTCGGCGGCGCGGGGAAGACGACGGCGGTGCGCGTGAGCGCCGCCTCGACCGCCGCGTACGTGCTCGCGTTCTGGTCGGGCAACTTCCAGCTACGCGCGATCTTCGGCGTGACCGAGCTCGCGGTGATCGTGTACTGGTGGTGGTTCGCCGCGTCGCGCGGCATGGCGGAGGGCGGCTTCGCGAAGCTCGACATCCCAAAGCTCTCCGTCGTTCTCGGGCTCACGACGCTCGTCATCGGATCGACGCTCGGTGTCATCGTCCAGGTGATCCTCGGGACCGGCAACCAGCTGCCGCAGACGACGGATCTCGTCGGCGCGCACGCGTCGGCGCAGACCGGCGGCTATCTCGTCCTCGTCGCCGCGGGCTTCATCGAGTGGCAGCTCACGGGCGGCGGGCGCCGGAGCATCGCCGGATTCGTGCAGATCGCGCTGCTGTTCGTCGGCGGGCTCGTGCTCGCGTTCAGCCTGTTGCTCTCGGCGCAGCTCGGGAGCGCCTCGCAGGGTCTCGCCGGGTTGGCGACGCTCCTCACGATCGGCGGCATCGTCGTCGTCGCGGTGCGTCTCGGTCGTACCGCGCTCGCGGTGTCGTGGAGCGGAGGCGGGAAGCGTCACATCGCGATGGGTGTCCCGTGGGTCGCCGCCGCGGTGATCTTCCAGTTCTTCCTCGTCCAGCAGTTCATCGCGTCGCAGGGAGACATCAATAAGGTGTCGATCGGCCTGCTGCACTCGCTCGACCACAGCTACTTCGTCGGTCTCATGACGAACATCCTCTTCGGCGCGGTGCTCGTGCTCACCGCCGAGGACGAGCGGCCATGGCCCTGGGCCGACAACGTGGTCTTCTGGGGTCTCAATCTCGGTGCCGCCGCGTTCGTCTTCGTGCTCATCACCGTCGGCTCGGGCGAAGGCGCGAAGCCCTTCACGCATCCGGTCTCGTTCACCGCGCCGATCATGGGTCTCTCCGCGCTGCTCGGGATCGCGACCCTGCTCACGCGCTTGCAGGGCGCGAAGGCCCCGGAGACCGCACCCGCCCGTGCTTGACGTACGAGCGGCGAGGCGAGACGGGTAGGACGAGGACGACGTAGAGGAAGGAATACAGAAAGAGCCAGGAAGCGGAGCGAGCGAGAGGACCGCCGAGGGCCCCCGCGCCGATCTGAGGCGCGGGGTGCGCGGCGTAGAGAGGGTTTCGGCGGTCCTCTCGCGAGCGGGATCAGGCTGCTCCGACCTCGAAGGCGAACGCGTCTCGGCTATACTTTTCGTACGTCGCACGGGCGGTGTGCGACGACTTTTTCTGTTCGGAAGGTCTCAGTCCGTGTACGCAGTCGTCCGCAGTGGCGGGAAGCAATACCGCATCGAAGAGGGGTCGGTCGTGACCGTCGGCAAGCTGGCAGGCAAGGCCGGCGACACGGTCACGCTCAATGACGTCCTCCTCGCCGCGGACGCTGAGGCCGTCAAGGTCGGCCCGTCGGCGCTCAAGGGAGCGCGCGTGCAGGCCGAGATCGTCGGGCACGACAAGGGTCCGAAGATCGACGTGCTCCGCTACAAGAACAAGACGCGCCAGCGGAAGATGAAGGGCCATCGCCAGGACGCGACGACCATCCGCATCACGAAGATCGAGGGACTCAGGTAATGGCACACAAGAAGGGTGCGGGCTCTACCCGCAACGGCCGCGATTCCGCCGGGCAGCGTCTCGGCGTGAAGGAATACGCGGGCGCGCGCGTCGAGGCGGGCACCGTCCTCGTCCGGCAGCGCGGCACGCGGGTCCTTCCCGGCCAGAACGTCGGTGTCGGCAAGGACCACACGCTCTTCGCGCTCGTCGCGGGCGAAGTCACATACGGCCCGGCGCGCGACGACCGCCGACGCGTCAACGTCATCCCGACGGCATAGAGGACACAAGGAAATGCGAGAGAAGATCCACCCCAAGTACGTCCAGGCGAAGGTCACCTGCGCCTGCGGCAACACGTTCACGACGGGCTCGACCAAGCCCGAGCTGCACGTCGAGGTCTGCGCGAAGTGCCACCCGTTCTTCACGGGGAAGCAGCACATCCTCGACATCCAGGGCCGCGTCGACCGCTTCAACAAGCGGTACGCGAAGTCAGAAGCGGCCGCCGCTACCGCGGAGGCCGCCAAGAGCCGTTAGCTGCGCCCGATGGGCGCCTCCGGCCACTCGGGTCTGGAGGTCATCGTCGGGAGCATGTTCAGCGGAAAGAGCGAGGAGCTCATCCGTCGCACCAAGCGCGCGGTCATCGCGCGCCGTGCGGTGCAGGTCTTCAAGCCCGCGATCGACGACCGCTACGGCGTCGAGGTCGTGCGCTCGCACGACGGCGACTCGTTCGAGGCGCGGCCGGTCCGATCGAGCGACGAGATCCTCGCGCTGGTTTTCCCGGAGACGACCGTCGTCGGCATCGACGAGGTGCAGTTCTTCGATCCGGGCATCGTCCAGGTCGTGCGCGACCTCGTCGGGAGCGGACGCCGCGTCATCTGCGCCGGGCTCGACCTCGACTTCCGCGGCGAGCCCTTCGGGCCGGTGCCGGTGCTCCTCGCGCTCGCGGAGCGCGTCGACAAGCTCGAGGCGATCTGCGTCGTCTGCGGCGAGCCCGCGACACGCACGCAGCGCATCGTGAACGGCGTGCCCGCGTTCTACGACGACCCGATCATCGTCATCGGCGCCAAGGAGGCATACGAGGCGCGCTGCCGCGGCTGCCACGAGGTGCCGCGACGCGTGGCGGCGCCGGTATGAGCGAGCGCACACCCGTCGCGCCGTCGGCGTACGGCGGCCAGGCGGTGATCGAGGGCGTGATGATCCGCGGCAAGCGGACCATCGCGCTCGCGTGCCGCAGGCCCGACGGCGACATCTACCGCTACCGCGAGACGCTGCGATCGCCGCTCGCGACGTCGCGCGTCGCACGTGCGCCCTTCGTGCGCGGGCTCGTCGTGCTGTGGGAGTCCGTGTCGTACGGGATGCGCATGCTCATGCGCTCCGCCGACGTGCAGCTGAACGACGAGGAGAAGGAGGGGAGCGGAGGCGGCGGCAACAACACGCTCGTCATGGGGTTCTCGCTCGTCGTCGCGCTCGTCATCTTCGTCGGGATCCCGTATCTCGCGACGCAGGCGCTGCGCGGAGCGGTGCACTCGACGCTCCTTCTGAACGTCGGCGAGGGCATCATCCGGATGGCGCTCTTCCTCGCATACCTCTTCGTGATCTCGCTCCTGCCGGACATCCGTCGCGTCTTCGCGTATCACGGCGCCGAACACATGACGATCCACGCGTACGAGCACGGGACGCCGCTCACACCGGACCGCATCGAGCCCTATCCCACCGCGCATCCGCGCTGCGGGACGGCGTTCCTCTTGTTCGTCGTCGTCGTCGCGATCGTGCTCTTCGCGTTCGTCCCGCGCGTGAACGTCGTCGTCGATCTCGTCGTGCGGCTGGCGCTCGTCGTTCCGGTCGCGTCGATCTCGTACGAGGTCCTCAAGGCCGGCGCGGCTCACGAGGGCAACCCGCTCGTCCGCGCGATCGTGTGGCCGGGCTTGCTCCTGCAGCGCATCACGACGCGCCGCCCCGATGCGGGCATGATCGAGGTCGCTGTCGCGTCGCTCCAGGAAGCGATCGCGGGCGACGAAGAGGTCGCGGCATGACGGAAGACGTCCTCACGCCCGGGCTGCGGCGGCGTCTCGCGCAGATCGAAGAGCGCTACGACGAGCTGGCGAAGGCGATGAGCGATCCCGCGACGACCTCGGATCCGAATCGCATCCGCGAGGTGGGTCAGGAGCTCGCGGGCCTCACCTCCGTCGTCGACACGATGCGCTCGCTCCGAGGCGCCGAGGCGCGCGTCCACGAGGCCGAGGAGCTCATCGACTCGGACGACGGTGATCTGCGCGATCTCGCGCGTGAGGAGCTCGCGTCGGCGTCGACCGAGGTCGATGGGCTTGTGACGAAGCTCCGCGCGCTCCTCGTCCCGCGCGACCCGCTCGACGAGAAGAACGTCATCGTCGAGATCCGCGGCGGCGAGGGCGGCGAGGAGGCCGCGCTCTTCGCGGCGGATCTCTACCGGATGTACTCGCGCTACGCCGAACGGCATCGCTGGAAGATCGAGATCCTCTCGCAGAGCGACTCCGAGAAGGGCGGCTTCAAGGAGATCATCTTCCGCGTCGCCGGCCGTGGCGCGTACAGCAAGCTGAAGTTCGAGTCGGGCGTGCATCGTGTGCAGCGCGTGCCGACGACCGAGGCGCAGGGCCGCATCCACACCTCGACCGCGACGGTCGCTGTGCTCCCCGAGGCCGAAGAGATGGACGTCGACATCGACGAGGCGGACCTCAAGATCGACGTGTACCGCGCCGGCGGCCACGGCGGGCAGGGCGTGAACACGACCGACTCCGCCGTCCGGATCACGCACCTCCCGACCGGGATCGTCGTCACGTGCCAGGACGAGCGGTCGCAGCTGAAGAACAAGGCGAAGGCCATGGCCGTGCTCCGCGCGCGCCTCCTCGCGGCGGAGCAGGAGCGGCGCGAGTCCGAAGAGGCCGGCGCGCGGCGCGCGCAGATCGGCCGCGGCGAGCGCGCCGAGAAGATGCGCACCTACAACTTCCCGCAGGACCGGATCACCGACAAGCGCCTCGGCTACAACGTCTCGAACCTCGACCGCCGTATGGACGGCGAGATCGACGACCTGATCGACGCCCTCGCGACGCAGGACGAAGCTGATCGGCTTGCGCGGCTCGAGGAGGAGGCCGCGAGTTGACGGCCCGCCGCGGCCACTACGACGACGACACCGCATTCACGCTCGCGGACGACGGCGCCACCGTCGCGCGCATCGTTCGGACGGTCCCGGCCGAGCGGCTTCGCGACGAGCGCTTCGACCAGTGGACCGGGCTCGAGGTGATCGGCCACGTCGCCGACATGGCCGACATCTTCGCCGAGCGCGTCCGCCGCATCGCGACCGAGGAACGCCCGCGGCTCGCGTCGGTCGATCAGGACGCGATCCACGCCGAGCGGCACAACAACAACGGCGAGGCGATGACCTTCGCGAAGCGGATCCAGGCGTCGCACGCCGAGATCGTGCGCCTGCTCGCGGACGCTTCGACCCGGGAGCGCATCGGCGTCCACGACGAGCTCGGCGAGGTCGACGGCGCGTTCGTCGGTGCCTATCACGCCGAGCACGCGCACGGACACGTCGGCGACCTCGCGAGCCGCTTCCCGCCGACCCGGTAGCAGCCGGCGCGAGAACCTAACTCGTAGTCGTGGCGTAATACAAGCGTGAACGCGCAGCGAGAGCAGGTCCTCGCGCCGCTCTCGCGCGGCGATGCCGAGCGCCTGCTTCCCGAGCTCACGACCGGGCGTCCGACGCTCGAGCGCCGGGTCCTCCGCGCGCGCTGCCTCAAGTACCTCGAGTCGTTCGACCTCGCGTGGGCGGAGCTGAACGCCGTCCTGCCGCTCGTGAAGGATCCGCTGCTGCGGGCGCGCGTCGCGGTCGACCTGCTCCACCTCTCCTACTACCTCGTCCGGCGCGAGGACTCGCTGCGCTTCAAGAAGCTGGCGGAGGCCGACGCCGCGGGCGACCCGCTCGTGCTCGCCGAGCTCCACCTCGGCAGCTCCATCGTGAACACCGCGGCGAACGAGATCCGCGAGGCGCTCCGTGACGCGCGCCGCGCCGAGGACGCGCTCGCCGGCGCTCCGCGTGGCCGCGGTCGCGATCTCGTGACGACGCGCGTGCAGCGACAGCTCGCGCATCTTCTGTCGCACTCCGGCGACTACGTCGGCGCGCAGGCCGCCGCGGACCTCACCGTGCGGTACGCCTCGCGGACGAACGACGCGTCGGAGGCGGCGTGGGCGACCTACACCGTCGGCTTCACGGACTGGTGCGCGGGCCGTCTCGACCGCGCGGTCGACGCGTTCACGAAGGCCGAGGTCGAGCTCCGGCAGTACGGGTCGTCGGTGTGGCGGCACACGCTCCTGTGCCTCGCGCGCGCGAAGCTCGAGCGGGGCGAGCTCACCGAGGGCGAGCGCCTCGCGCGTCAGAGCGCGACCGGCGCCGCCGAGGACCACGGGCACATCGCCCTGTTGCGTGGCGAGACCGAGGTCGCGGATCTCATCCTCACGCGCACGCCGAAGGGCATGCCCGAGGACGAGCAGTTCCGCGACTTCGTGCGCGCGATCGTCGCGGGGAAGCGGGGCGATCCGCGGAAGGCGGTCCGCATGCTCGAGCAGACCACGCGCGAGTTCGAGGCGCGCGGGATGGACCACTGGGCCATCGGCGCCGCGGTGCACGCGGCGTTCTGGCGCGAATCCGTCGTGCGCGGCGGCGGCGCGTCGCGCGCGGTCGCGCTCGTGCGCGACATCGGGACGCGGGGTGGCGAGGGGTTCGCGTACTACCTGCCCGAGGTCGGCGCGTGGCTCGGACGCGTCGCGGAACGTGACCAGCAATCGCGTGCGCTCGGGCGCGCGATCCGCGCGCGGGCCGAGGCGGCGGAGCGCCGCGCGAAGGACGACACCGGCGGTGGCGCCGGCGCGTCCGCGCTCGACGAGGCGACCTTCGGGCTGCGCGCGATCGGCCTCACCTGGCGCGAGATCGGCATCCTGCGTGAGATGGAGCAGCTCTCGCGTGAGGGCAAACGCCTCGACCGAGACGCGCTCGCCGAGCGTCTCGCGGTCTCGCCGAACACGCTCCGCGTCCATCTGACCCGCATCCGCGCGAAGCTCGACGTCGTCGACAAACGTGGCGACGAGGTGCTGCTCGAAGCGGCGCTGTCGCGCCGGCCGGGGATCGTCGCGCCCTAGGGCGCTGCGACGACGTCGGTCGCGAGCCAGCGATCTCCGATCCGCTCGAAGCTCACGAGCGCGGTCGGCCCTGCGGGCTCGTACCGCGCGACGCTGTACCGGACCGTGTCCGGGGCGAGCGTGTTCCGCAGCTGTGCCGGCAGTAGGTCCCAGCGAAGCAGCTCGGCTCGCTCTTGTGAATTCGCATCGCCGAGCGCGCGGTATGACCAGAGACGGCCGGGGCCGAAGAACGCGGCCGCTTTCATGAGTGCCTCGGCTGTCGTCACATCGGCGGCAAGGCCTGGTCGACCAGCGTCGATCGCGCCAAGGAGCGCATTGAGCGCGTAGGAGGGATCCTGCGCCTGACGCTCTCCGACGAGCGCGTAGCCGGACGCGGCGCGCTCGAACAGCCATTCGTGGCCGCCCGGCAGGCAGCAGTTCGCGGCGATGCCCCACGGTCGCTCGGGCAGCTTTCGTCCGGTGACAAGAAGATGGGTCTCATCGACGGGGCGTATCTCCATCTGGCTTGCGCCCGGATGGAAGTGCAGCACGACCGTCGCGCTCGGACCGGCGATGGCGACCGCGAGGTAGCCGCCGAACCCGCCGCTGCCGCCGCTGTCGATCGCGAGCAGCAGCTCGCGTGTCCCGGCGACGATGCGCTCGGTGATGAAGCGGAGGTAGCCGAAGTCGACCGGGACGGTCGCGATCCGCCAGTACCCGCGGTCTATCCAGAGCAGCGCTCCGAGCCGCGTGTAGGCGCCGGCGACGACGACGTCCCGTTCACCGCTGCCGTGCGCGCTCGCGGCGAGGAGACACTTCGCTCTGCCGAGGACCTGAGCCACCTCGCTGCCGTTCCGTCCGTCCGCGAGCGCGCCGAGGACGTCGAGGGGCGGCGGACCTGGGAGGTTCCGCGGCATGTCCGCGCACCACGCATCGAGTCGCGCGACGAGCGCGGCCGTCGACGCGTCGAGCGGCGGTGTCGGCGTGGGTGTCGGCGGCACCGTTGGCGACGCGGACGGTGACGGACGCGACGTCGGCACCGCGACGAGCGACACGGTCGGCGACGCTGACGGCGCCGGCTGGCTCACGGCAGGCGCACACGCGGTCACCACGACGGCGAGCGCGATCGGCCATCGCACGGAGCGAGATGGTCACCGCCGCGGCGTTCGCGCGAATCCGAGTTGCGTGTTCGCCGTACGAGTTGTGCCGAGCCGCGCGGCTCGTCGCCGTCTACGCGAGCAGCTTCTCGACGCGCGGGCGGACCTCGCTGATGAGCCGTTCGATCGTCTCGCCGTCGTACGGCGCGGGCATGACCGCGATCACCTGCGACACGCCCGCGCGCGCGTAGGCGGCGAGCCGCTCCGCGACCTGATCGGGTGTGCCATACGGCTGGTTCGACGCGGAGTAATCCGGAAAGCCCGCGACCGGGCCGATCTCCGCGAGGCGCGCGCGCACACCCGCGGCCGTGTCGCGCACGATGACGCCCGCGTTCACCGTCACGGCGATCGTCGATGGGTCGCGCCCCACCGCCGCGCAGTGCTCGCGCAGGATCCCGAGCTTGCGCGTCACGACCTCGGGTGTCCCGAACGCGTTCCAGAGGTCGGCGTGTTCGGCGACGATGCGCAGCGTCTTTCGCTCTCCGCCGCCGCCGACGAGGATCGGCAGCCGCGGCTGGACAGGTTTCGGCTCGAGCACGGCATCGTGCACGGCGCAGTGCGCGCCCTCGAAGGTCGTCACCTCGTCGTGGAACAGCGAGCGGATGACGCGGCACGCCTCGTCGAGGAGCGCGAGCCGTTCGCCGTCGCGGCCGAAGGGGATGCCGTACATCCAGTGCTCCTCTTCGTTCCACGCCGCGCCGAGGCCGAGGATGGCACGTCCGCTCGAGATCTGATCGAGCGTCGCCGCCATCTTCGCGAGGATCGCGGGGTTGCGGTGCGTGATCCCCGTGACGAGGATGCCCAGCCGGGCGCGCTTCGTCAGCGGCGCGAGCGCGGCGAGGACGCTCCAGCCGTCGAGGACGGGGAGGGCGACATCCGGTCCGAGCGCGATGAAGTGGTCGTACGACCACACCGAGTCGTAGCCGAGCGCGTCCGCGCGCACGCTCGCGTCGCGGAGCTCGGGCCACGTCGTGCCCTGCGGCCAGAGGGACAGGCCCAGACGAAGCTTGTCTGCCATACGGGCGAGTATGCGCGACGCCTGCCTGTATGCCAGTCAGTCCAGGGCGACGGCCTCCCGCCACTTTGGGACGTAGGTATCGAGGCCGAGCGCCTGCAGCTTCGGCACGAGCGCCGCTTCCGCGGGCGGATCGCCGTGGATGACGAACAGCCGCTTCGGGTAGCCCGGCGCTCCCTTCGCCTTTCCCTTCACGAACCCGCCTGCCCAGTCGAGGAGCTCCGATTCGTCGGCGTGCGCGGAGAAGCCGCTGATCGAGCGGATCTGGCAACGCACGTCGCGCATCTCGCCATCGATGCGCACCTGCTTCGCGCCCTGCTGCAGATGCGCGCCGAGCGTCCCCTCGCCCTGGTAGCCGACGAAGAGGATCGTGGCGGCGGGGTCGCCGATGAGGTCGCGCAGGTGGAAGAGGACGCGACCACCCGTCAGCATCCCGTTCGACGCGACGATCATGTACGGCCGCGGCTTCGTCTTGATCGCCTTCGAGTCCGCGGCGTCGTTCGTCACGTCCGCGCCGGGGTAATCGAGCGGATCGTCGCGCCGCGCGAGGAGCGCCTTCGTCTCGTCGTCGAAGTACTCGGCATGCCGCCGGTAGATATCCGTCGCCTTCGATGCCATCGGCGAATCGAGGTAGAGCGGGAGACGCGGGATCTTTCCCTCCTCGAGGAGGCGGTCGAGCTCGAAGACGATCTCCTGCGTGCGGCCGATCGCGAACGACGGCACGAGGAGCACGCCCTTCGCCTGCGCGACGAGCTGGACGGTCTCGCTCAGGATGCGCAGCGCTTCGTCGGACGGCTCGTGCTCGCGGCCGCCGTACGTCGACTCCATGAGGACGTAATCCGCATCCGTCATCGTCGACGGGTCGCGGATGATCGGCGTGCCCGGCCTTCCGATGTCGCCGGAGAAGACGATGACGCGCTCGGGTGCGCCATCCGTGTCGCGGACCCGGAGGCGGATCATCGCGGAGCCGAGGATGTGACCGGCGTCGCGGAACGTGGCCCAGACGCCGGGCGCGACCTCGATCTCCTTCTCATACGTGATCGGCCGGAAGAGCCGCATCGTGTCGATGACGTCCTGTTCGACATAGAGCGGGCCCTTGATGTGGCACTCCATGCACGGCAGCTGCTCGCGCAGCAACACCTCGGGGTCGCGCGACTCGACGGCCGAATCCTCTTCGCCGCCCGCCTCGGCGAGCGCGATCGCGAGATCGACCTCGTCGCGGTGCTGCTCCTTCGCCGCCTGTCCCGGATGCCGCTCCTCGAAACGCTCCTGGCGCTCGGAGAATTCCTCCTGCAGCTTCGCCGAATCGAGGAGCACGAGGTTCGTGAGCTCCTGCGTGCCCGCGGTGGCGAAGATCGGTCCGCGATACCCGGCGTGGACGATGAGCGGGATGAGGCCGCAGTGATCGAGATGCGCGTGCGTGAGGAGCAGCGCGGACAGCTCCTTCGGGTCGTACGCGAGCGGAACGCGGTTGCGCATCGCTTCGTGCGGATTCCCCTGGAAGAGACCCGCATCGATGAGCACCTTCGCCCGCGCCGTCTCGAGGAGGAACTGTGACCCGGTCACGGTGGTCGCCGCGCCGAGGAACTGCAGACGCATGCTTTGGCTATTCTGCGTGCCGATGCTCGGTCCCGTCCTGAAGGGTGCACGCGTCACACTCCGGCCCGCGGAGGACAGCGATCCGCCGCGCTTCGTGTCGTGGTTCGCCGATATGGAGGTCACGCGCTATATCGGGCACCGCTGGGCCGTCGCGCTCTATCACGAGGTCGATTACTTCAAGCGCGTCGGAGAGTCGAAGAACGATGTCCAATGGATGATCGATGTCGATGGCGAGACGGTCGGCTCGACCGGGATTCACCAGATCGACTGGCTGAACGCGCGGGGCACGACCGGGATCCTTATCGGTGAGAAGCAGTGGTGGCGAAGAGGCGTTGCCTCAGAGGCGATGCAGCTCCGCACCCGCTACGCATTCCGCGAGCTGAACCTCCACAAGCTCGTGACCGAAGTGTTCGTCGACAACCCGGCGAGCCGTCGAGCGCTCGAGAAGAGCGGGTACCGCACCGTCGGTACCCATCGCGAGCAGTTCTTCACGCACGGCCGATGGCACGACATCTGGATCGGCGAAGTGCTGCGCGACGATTGGGAGCGTGCGAATCCCTAGCTGAACCCGCGACAAAAGGTGGCGGCTAGCATGACTAGCCGTGGATCCCCGCCTCGACAGCCTCGTGCGCGACGCGATGTCGCGCTATCACGTGCCCGGTGTCGCGATCGGTCTCTGGCACGATCGGCGCGAGGATCTCGGCGGGTGGGGCGTCACGAATGTCGATCATCCGCTCGACGTCGACGCCGACACGCTCTTCCAGATCGCGTCCGTGACGAAGACGATGACCGCGACGGTCATCATGCGCCTCGTCGAGCGTGGTGACGTCGCGCTCGATGCGCCCGTCCGTGCGTACCTGCCTTCGTTCCAGCTGAAGGACGCGGAGGCCGCGAAGCGCGCGACGGTGAAGCACCTCGTCACGCACACCGGTGGCTGGCTCGGGGACTGCTTCGCCGATTTCGGGAACGGCGAGGACGCGCTCGCGCGCTACGTCGACGCGATGGTCGAGCTCGAGCAGCTGACTCCCCTCGGCGAGATCTGGCACTACTCGAATTCGTCGTTCACGGTGCTGGGGCGGATCATCGAGGTCGTCACGGGGGGCACGTACGAGGAAGCGATGCGCGCGCTCCTCTTCGCGCCGCTCGGCATGGATCACACCGTCATGTCGGCCGGCGAGGCGATCGTGCATCGCACGTCGGTCGGCCACCAGATCATCGATGAGACGCCTCGCGTCGCGACGCCATGGGCGTTCCCGCGCGCGACGGCGCCCGTCGGCGGCGTGGTGTCGACCGCGCGCGACCTCATGCGCTACGCGCGCTTCCATCTCGGGGATGGCAACGCGCCCGACGGCACGCGCCTCCTCTCGAAGCAAACGCTCGACCTCATGCGCACGCCGATGGCGGACGCGGACCTCGACCGGAAGGTCGGGATCGCGTGGTTCCTGCGCGATGTGCAGGGCACGTGGCTGCAGTACCACGGCGGCGTCGCCATCGGACAGCAGGGCGTGCTCATGCTCGCGCCGGACCGCAACTCCGCCATCGCCGTCGAGACGAACTCCGTCCGCGGCGGTCTGCTGCACGGCGAGGTCACGAAGTGGTGGCAGCGAGAGCTGCTGGGCATCGTGCAGCCCGAGCCCGTCTACGTCGAGCTCGATCGTCCACGGTATGAGGCGCTCGCCGGCCGCTACAGCGCGGAGCTCTCCGACGCGGAGCTCGAGCTTGCCGACACGGGGCTCGTGTACCGGTCGTTCTCGCACAACAAGCTGAAGGTGACGCCGCCGCCGCAGGATCCGCCGCCGTCGCGCGTCGCGTTCACGTCGGACGACCAGTTCACGCTCCTCGACGGCCCGTTGAAGGACACGCGCGGCGAGTTCCTTCGCTCGAACGGACAGGTGACGTACCTGCGTGTCGGTGGTCGCGTGTATCGGAGGGCGAGGGCGTGAGACCGTACCTCGACGTCCTGCGCAAGGCGATGGACACGGGCGTCGACCGCGACGACCGCACGGGCACGGGCACGCGCGCGATCTTCGGCGAGGTCATGCGCTTTCGGATGCGCGACGGCTTCCCGGCGGTGACCACGAAGCGGCTCGCGTTCCGCTCGGTGCTCGCGGAGCTCCTCTGGTTCCTCGCGGGTTCGTCCGACGTGAACGAGCTCCATGCGCTTGGCGTGCGGATCTGGGACGGCAACGCGTACGCCCCGTACTGGCTCCCGAAGGCGCGCTTCGATGGGGACGCCGGCCGGAATTACGGCCAGCAGTGGCGCGACTGGATCGCGCCGAACGGACGTCACGTCGATCAGCTGCGCGAGGTGATCGACCAGCTGCGGACGCGGCCGGAGAGCCGCCGTCACGTGGTGACGGCGTGGAATCCCGGCGAGCTCGACGACACGAGCCTCCCGGCGTGCCACGCCATCTTCCAGTTCTTCGTCGCGCCACCGGAGTCGCCGGCGGACCGGCCGAAGCTCTCGCTCGCGATGTACCAGCGCAGCTGCGACCTCTTCCTCGGCGTGCCGTTCAACATGGCCGA
This sequence comes from Candidatus Limnocylindria bacterium, assembly GCA_036518215.1. GTDB lineage: Bacteria > Chloroflexota > Limnocylindria > P2-11E > P2-11E > CF-39. The sequence continues at coordinate 14,235 of DATDNP010000103.1, read as the reverse complement.
GTACGCGCTGCTGCTCCATCTCGTCGCGCAGTTCCACGACTACCTGCCGCACGAGTTCGTGCACGTGCTCGGCGACGCGCACGTGTACCGCGACCATTTCGACGCAGCGGCCGAGCAGCTCCGCCGCGACCCGTATCCGTCACCGCGTCTCGCGCTCGACCCGTCGCTCCGTTCGCTCGACGACGTCGTCGAGCGTTACCGCGAGATCGTGACGCGGGCCCGCGCGGGCGAGAAGCCCGGGCCGCTCCTCGACGCGGTGGCGCGGCTCGAGCAGTACCAGCACCATCCGCCCATCGAAGCCAAAATGGCGGTGTGAGCCGGATCGCCTTCGTCGTCGCGTACGACCGTAAGCGCGTCATCGGGAGGGATGGGCACCTCCCCTGGCGCCTGCCCGACGACATGAAGCATGTGCGCGAGCTCACGACCGGGAAGCCGCTCATCATGGGGCGCCGCACGTACGACTCGATCGGGAAGCCGTTGCCGCGGCGGACCAACATCGTGCTCACGCGCGACGCGTCGTTCCATCCCGAAGGTGTTCTCGTCGCGCGGACCGTCGACGAGGCGATGCGTCTCGCGGGCGACGCGCCCGAGATCATCGTCTTCGGTGGCGCCGAGATCTTCCGGATGTTCCTTCCGATGGCCGATCGCCTCTATCTCACGGAGGTCGACGCGGACGCCGGCGGCGACACGTTCTTCCCCGAGCTCGACCTCGGCGAGTGGCGCGAGGTCGAGCGCGTCGAGCATCCCGAGGACGAGCGGCATCCGTACGCGTTCCGCTTCCTCACGCTCGACCGCGCGAGCCGCCGCGGATGAGCCTCGGCGCGGGGTTCATCTGGGACGAGCGCGTCGCGCGCCACGTCTACCGCGAGGACCATCCGCTGAAGCCCATCCGTCTCGTCGGCGTCCACGACACCCTGGTGCGGCTTGGCGCGTTCGAGCGTCCGGGTGCCCGCGTGCTGCCCGCGCGCGAGGCGACGCGCGACGAGATCGAGCGGATCCACGCGCCCGACTACGTCGAGGCCGTGATGCAGGCGTCCGCCGATCCCGACAGCGACTACTCGGAGTGGGGCATGGACCCATGGGGTGATACGCCACCGTTCGCGGGCATGCATGAGGTGAGCCTTCTGACGACCGGCGCGACGCTCGTCGCGATGGAGGAGGTCATCGGCGGGCGTCTGCGCGTCGCCGTGAACTACGCGGGCGGACTGCATCACGCGAAGCGGCGCCGCGCGTCCGGCTTCTGCATCTACAACGACCCTGCCATCGTGTGCGGGCTGCTGGCCGACCGCGGCATGCGCGTCGCGTACGTCGACATCGACGCGCACCACGGCGACGGCGTGCAGGCGGCGTTCTACGACACGGACGCCGTGCTCACGATCAGCCTGCACGAGACCGGTCGCGCGCTCTTTCCCGGCACGGGGTTCGCCGACGAGAACGGCCGCGGCGCCGGCAAGGGATACAGCATCAACGTCGCGCTCCCGCCGTTCACCGACGACCCGGCCTACATCCGCGCCTTCGACGCGATCGTGCCCGAGCTCGTGACGCGCTACCGGCCCGACGTGCTCGTGACGCAGCAGGGTATCGATCCGCACTTCACCGACCCGCTCACCCATCTGCAGATCTCCACGCACGCGCGCGAGCACGCGGTCCGTCTCTTCGCGTCGCTCCCGTATCCGTGGATCGCGATGGGTGGTGGCGGCTATTCGCTCGATGCGGTGCGGCGGACGTGGTCGCTCGAATACCTCGTCATGCTGAACGCGCCGATCCCCGAGGACCTGCACGACGCCGACCCGCCGCGCTGGTCCGGCGCGGAACGCGCGGAGGTCGACCGCGAGACGGATGAGGCCGTGCGCGCGGCGCTCGCCGCGGCCTGGTGATGGTCGACCCGCTCACCGCGCTCGTGCGCTCGCCGCGAACGGGCGTGCCGCTCGTCCTCGCGCGCGGGAACGGTTTCGTCGGGCTCTTCCTCGTGGGCGTCACGACGGCGCTCTCGACGACCGTCGCGTACCGGACGCTCACCGAGACGAGCGTGAACGACTTCTTCTTCGGCCCGACGCGTCATCCGTTCGTCATCTTCATGCTCGACGCGCTCGGCCGCGACCGCACGAGCGTGATCGTGTACCTCGTGCAGCGCTCGTTCGAGGCCGTCGTCACGGCCACGGCGCTCTCGCCGTTCTTCGTCTGGCTTCTCGGATCGACCGCGGTGCACGCGTCCGCGCGGCTCGCGGGCGTCACGCGGCCGTTCGCTCCGCTCTTCGTGCTCTTCGCGTATGCCACCGCGCTCGCGCTCGTGCCGGCGGACGCGGCGACGCTCGCGCTCGGAGATCTCCCCGACCTCGCGAACGTCGCCTCGCTCATCGGCCTCGTGTGCCTCGCGTGGCTCGGGCTCATCACGTACCGCGCCATCGAGGTGCACTACGAGGTCGCCGGCGCTCGGGCATTCCGGATCCTCCTCGTCGCGGTGGTGCTCTTCTATCTTGTCCCGCTCGCGCTCATCGTCCTCGCGGCTCTCGGGATCGTGCTCGCCGCGATCGTCCTCGGCTACGTCTGATGTCGCGGCTTCGCGCGGCGCTGGCGCTGCGATGCCCGCGCTGTCTGCGCGGGAGGGTATGGCGCTCCTTCATGACGATGAACGAGCGGTGTCCCGACTGCGGCCTCGTGTTCGAGCGTGAGCCGGGCTACTTCACGGGCGCGATGGTCGTCTCATACATGCTGGCGGTCCCGACGTTCGGTCTCATCGTCATCGCGCTCCTGTGGCGCGGCGTCGACACCGCGGTCGCGCTGCTCGGCGGCGGCGCCCTCTACCTCCTCCTCGCGCCCTTCATCCTCCGCTACTCGCGCGTCATCTGGCTTCACTTCGACTGGTTGATCGACCCGGTGCGCTGACCGCCGGCCGTCCGCTCGACGTGTGAGCGACCGCCGCCTCTTCAGTGGCTCAGCAGCTGATGCCGCCGACCCGGCTGCGTCAGCTCCCTGCCACACCGGAGCCCCGTGCGCCTGAGCGTTTGCGGTCGCACCTAGGGGTCTGCCCCATCCGAGCAGCGACGCGCGCCTGACAGAACGCGCGTCTCGGGACATCTACCGTGACACCGTGGCACAGGCGACGCTCGCGCGCGCCCTTCTGTTGCGCGGCACCTCGCGTACCGACATGGCGCACATCGTCGTTCGCTACGTGTGCGTCGCGCCCTCACACGTGGCGAGCACGGTGCCGGGCGAGCTCGGCACGCTCATCGAGCATTCGGGGACGTACGGCTACTGTCCCGGTCACGCGCCCGGTCGTCACTGCTGGCACAACAACGTGTGCGTCACGCTGGATCGTCTTGTCCGGGACCACGCTTCGCTGACCTCACGCTGAAGCGCCACGGTCCGGGATCGCGCGACACGATCTCGGCACGTGTCCCACGTGTCCGCTCCCACGCGATCTCGCTCACCTCGACGGAGAGATCCAGCGCGCCTGCGGGCGGTGCGGGAGCGACCGCGTACGAGAGGCGATACTCGATCTCGCCGGCGATCGTGCCGCCTCCGGAGCCACCCCTCGCGAGGACGCGATAGGGCACAGAGCCCGCCGGTGCGACGGTGACGAGCAGCGATGGGTACGGCCAGTCCATCTGGACCCGTCCGCGATGGCGGACCATCCGGAAGCTCACGATGAGCCCCTCCTCGTATCGCTCGACCGAGAGGAGCGTGAGCGCGATGCCTTGGACGACCGCCGTCGCGCCGACGCCAATGACCTCGACGAGCGTACGAGGCTGCGGGATCGGCGGTGGCGGTGGAGTCGCAGGCCGAGCGGTCGTCGTCGCACGCCATGTGAACCGTCGTTCCGAGCGCGCGCGCATGAACGGCAGTCGCAATCTCACGAGCGAAGCCTAGTCGCGCTGCGCTAACGTTTCGGCGTGCCCGCATGGTCGCCTTCTGACAGGTATCTGAACCGCAGCCGGCTCCGCGCTCTCGCGACGCAGACCGGCCACGCCGATTACGCATCGTTCCTGCGCTGGTCGCAGACCGACCTGGACGGCTTCTGGCGTGCCGTCGATCGGGACCTCGAGCTCGTGTGGACGAAGCGCTACGAGCGCGTGTTCGACGACTCGAAGGGGATGCCCTGGACGACGTGGTGGGTCGGCGGACGCATGAACTACGTCGCCACAGCGCTCCGTTCGCGCCGCGGCCCCGATCGCGTCGCCGTGATCTCCGAGGGCGAGGAGGGCAACGTGCGGCGCATCTCCTACGGTCAGCTCGCGCGGGACGTCGGGACGTTCGCCGCGGGACTCCGTGCGCTGGGCGTGGCGAAGGGCGATCGCGTCGCCGTGTTCATGCCGCTCACCTACGAGTGCGTCGTGGCGGTGCTCGCGATCGGGTCGGTCGGCGCCGTCTTCATCCCGGTGTTCTCGGGCTACGGCGCCGACGCGATCGCGAACCGCCTCCGCGACTGCGAGGCGAGCGTCCTCATCTGCGCGGACGGCTTCCATCGCCGTGGGCAGGTCGTCGCGATGAAGGAGACCGCCGACGCTGCGGCGGATGCGGCGCCGTCCGTGACGCGCGTCATCGTCGCGGACCGCGTCGGACGCGCGTACGAGCGCAGGTCCCGCGACGTGACGTGGCGCGAGGTCGTCGACAGGGGCCGCGAGCCGCTCGCGCCCGTCGATACGTCGGCCGAGGACCCGTTCATGGTCATCTACACCTCGGGGACGACGGGCAAGCCGAAGGGCGCGGTCCACGTACACGGCGGCTTCCCGGTGAAGGCCGCGCAGGACCTCGCGCACAACTTCGATCTGCAGGACGGCGACGTCATCTTCTGGTACACGGACATCGGCTGGATGATGGGACCCTGGCTCATCGCCGGCGGGCTCATGATCGGCGCGACGATCTTCGTGTACGACGGGACGCCCGACTTCCCCGACGCATCGCGCATCTGGTCGATGGTCGAGCGCCACAAGGTGACGCATCTCGGCATCTCGCCGACCGCGATCCGCGGTCTCATGCGGAGCGGCGAGGAGCCGGTACGAGCGCACGACACGTCGTCGCTCTTCGTGCTCGGGTCCACGGGCGAGCCGTGGAATCCCGATCCGTGGTGGTGGTACTTCACGAAAGCCGGCGGCGCGCGCTGTCCGATCATCAACTACTCCGGCGGCACGGAGGTATCCGGCGGCATCCTCGGGTGCACGACGTGGACGCCCATACAGCCCGGATCGTTCGCGGGCCCGTGTCCCGGCATCGACGCGGACGTCGTCGACGACCAGGGACGGTCGGTCCGTGGCGCGGTCGGCGAGCTCGTCATCCGGAAGCCGTGGCCCGGGATGACGCGCGGGTTCTGGAAGGACGCGCGCGACGCGACGAGCCGGTACATCGAGACGTACTGGAGCCGCTTCACCGACGTGTGGGTACACGGCGATTGGGCGCGCATCGACGACGAGGGCTACTGGTACATCGAGGGCCGCAGCGACGACACGCTGAAGATCGCCGGCAAGCGCGTCGGTCCGGCCGAGGTGGAATCGGCCGCCGTCGCGCATCCGGCGGTGAGCGAGGCGGCGGCCGTCGGCGTGCCGCACGAGATCAAGGGCGAGGGCATCGTCGTCATCGCGGTGCTGCGTCCGGGGAACGAGCCGAGCGACGCGCTCGCGCGCTCGGTGGCGGACAAGATCGCCGAGCTGCTCGGCAAGCCGCTGCGTCCGGAGGCCGTCCGCTTCGTCGCGCAGCTCCCGAAGACGCGCAACGCGAAGATCCTCCGGCGCGTCATCCGTGGCGCGTACCTCGGGAAACAGGACCTCGGCGACCTCTCGTCTCTCGAGAACCCCGCCGCCGTGGAGGAGATCCGCGCCGCCGGCGCGGGCGCACGCTCGTAGGGCCGTTCGGCACTCGCTGAGAGCCCGGCGAGGGCGCATCGTCCCGCCGGGAGGTGCGGCCGTGCTGGGTCTTGGGACGAAGCATCTGGTCGACGCCGGGACGGTGCACTGCACGCTGCGGGACAAGGACGTGACGGTCGGACAGTGTCTCTCGTGCGTCGCGTTGCGAGCGATCTCGCACGAGCGGACACCGGACGGGCACGAGGCGCAGATCGTCCGGTGCGAACCGTTCCCGCAGGTGGTCGCGACCTAGACCGCCTCGCGCTCGCGGCTCAGCGGGCGGTCCAGCCCGCGTCGATGAGCTGCGCGGAACCGGTGATGCCCGACGCGTCGTCGGTGCAGAGGAACGCCACGTACGCGGCGATCTCGGACGGCTCGAGGAGCCGCTTGATCGCCGCGGGCGCGAGCATGATCTTTTCGACGACGTCCGCCTCCGACATGTTGTTGACGCGCGCCTGATCGGCGATCTGCTTCTCGACGAGCGGCGTCCGGACGTAGCTCGGGCAGATCGCGTTCACGGTGACGCCCTTGTCGGCGGCCTCGAGCGCGACCGTCTTCGTGAGGCCCATGAGACCGTGCTTCGCGGAGACGTACGCCGACTTGTACGGCGACGCGACGAGACCGTGCAGCGACGAGACGTTCACGATCCGCCCCCAGCGTTTGCGGTACATGTCGGGGATCGCGTACTTCGTGAGCAGGAACGCGCCGACGAGCATCACTCTCACGATGTATTCCCAGCGGTCCTCCGGGAAGTCCTCCACCGGCGACACGACCTGGAGCCCTGCGTTGTTCACGAGGATGTCGATGCCACCCCACTCATGACGCGCGCGGTCGACGAGCGCGCGGCAGTCCTCCCGCGATGAGATGTCGGCGCGCATCGCGAGCGCGCCGGGAAGCGCGGCCGCGACGGACCGCACCTGTCCTTCGTCGATGTCGGCCAGGAGCACGCGCGCGCGGCGGCGGGCGAGATCCTCCGCGATCGCGCGACCGATGCCGCTCGCGGCGCCCGTCACGAGCGCGCTCTTCCCACCGAGGTCCACCCTGATCGAGCTCACGAGCGCGGCTACGATACCGCGGCCCTCGGCGCGCTCGTGGCACGCGAAAGAGGGGCGACCGCATCGCGATCGCCCCTCTTCTTCACATCGTGCCTGGTCGCGTTATGGAGTCGACGAGGCCGACGGGCTCGGACTCGCGCTGCCGGGTGCGCTGGACCCGCTGGGAGAGGCCGACGTGCTCGGGCTCGCGGAGCCGCTCGGGCTCGAGCCCTTGCCGCCGCCGTTGATGTGGAAGTGCACGGTGACGATGTTCGAGACGATCTTCAGATTGCTCGTGTCGCTCGAGATGCTGTCGGGGGCGTCGCCGTCGACGACGAAGGCGTCGAGCTCGACGTCGGCGTCGCTACCCCACATCGACTGCTGCACGAACCAGGTCGCTTCCGCGGTCCCCTGATCGACAGCCTTCGAGCTCGTCGCGGCCGAACCCGCGGCGCTCGGCGCCGCGCTGCTGCTCGCGCTCGCGTTCGCGCTTGCGCTCGCGGCTGGTGATCCCGACGCGCTCGTGCCGACCGAGGAGATGCCGGCACCCTGGAGCGTGTTGGGCAGGCCGATCATCTGGAAGAGCTTCGCGAGATTCGGGCTCGAGCCCGAGCTGCCGGATGACTCCTTGACGATGACGACGAGACCCGGGAAGTTCGTGTTACGTCCCGTCGCCGTCGTGCTCGTCGTCTGGAACGCGGGCTTCACCTTGTCCATCGCCGGGCCGTTGCCCTTCGCGACGATGTCCACCGTCCAGCCCTTGCCGTCGACGCCGGCGTTCATGCCGGACTGCGGCACGGGAACGTCGAGCGTGATGTATTTGGTCGACCCCGACGCGCTCGCGGAGGCCTGCGCGGACGCGGCCACCGATCCGGTGGCTCGCGCTGACGCTGCCGCCGATCCGCTCGCGTAGGGCGAAGACGACGCGTTGTTGTTCGCCGCCTGGTTGCAGGCGACGAGGGCGATGATTGGGAACGCGAGAAGTGGGACGAGGAATCTCTTCATGACGCGAGGTAAAGCACCGTCCGTGCCTACTGGACGGGAGCACGCCCAGGCGTGCCCCCGTCGCAGCGTTCGTTACCGAACGGTCACACGCGTCGTGGCGTCATGATCGCGCGCACGAGCGCGACGATGAGACCCGCGATGAGGAAGAGGACGACGATCGCGAGAAGTGCGGGGATGTCGAGGACGGGCGGCCCTGACGGCTCTGGGAAGATGCCCTGGAACGGACGGCAGATCGGCTCGGTCACGTTGTACAGGGCGGTGATGAGCGGCTGGTTCGCGTTCGCGCCCGCGAGCTTGAGGATGAAGCGCAGGAGGAGCAGGACCTCGAGCACCGTGAAGAGCAGAGTCACGACGCTGGTCACGGTCCAGACGGGCGTCCCTGCGCCCGAAGTGCCGCCCACGTTCACGTTGGATGCGTACGGCGTGTACGGCGTGTTCGTGGTGGGCTGGTCGTGCACATGCTCGACGTGTTCGACTCGTTCCACGCGCTCCGTGGGGTAGTCATCGTGTCGTACGGACATGCCACGAGGTCGAGCAGGGTCCGTGCCAAGCCGGTAACCTGCCGAGCATGGAGACGTACCCGTTCACCGTGCGCCAGCGCGTGCGCTTCGGGGAGACGGACACTCAGCAGGTCGTCTACTACGCGAACTACCTGCTCTACGCCGAGGTCGGACGCATGGAATACCTGCGCCATCTCGGGCTCGAGTACCAGCGCGACCTCGTCGCGCACGGCGTCGACTTCACCATCGGAGAGGCACACGTGCGCTACCGAGCGCCGCTGCGATTCGACGATCTCTTCGACATCAAGGTCCGCGTCGGAGAGATCCGGGGATCGTCGTGGGAGTTCGCGTACGCGATCGACCGCGCCGACGGCCAGCATTGCGCCGAGGTGAGCACGATCCAGGTCGTCATCGGTCGCGAGTCCAAGCGCGCGCAGCGCATTCCGGACCAGGTCCGGCTCATCCTGGAGCGCGCGAAGGGGGAGTGAGAGCATGGATCTCGAGCTGCCTGAGGAGCTGCAGCTCCTCCAGAGATCGATCCGCAAGTTCGTGGACGAGAAGCTCGCGCCGCACGAGAAGGAGATCGAGGAGCGCAACGAGATCCCGCGCTCGCTGATCAGCGAGATGGGCGGTGCCGGTCTCTTCGGCATCGGCCATGACGAACGATGGGGCGGCCAGGGCTTCGGGAAGCTCGGGTATTGCGTCGCAGTCGAGCAGGCCGGACGCGTGAACGCGTCCCTGTGGAACGTCATCGGCGCGACCGCGGGCCTCTGCGGCACCGCCATCGAGATCGGCGGACCGGACACCGTGCGCGAGCGGTATCTTCCGCAGCTCTTCGCCGGCGAGAAGATCGGCGCGTATGGGCTCTCCGAGCCAGGCGCCGGGAGCGATGCCGGCTCGCTGCGAACGATGGCGAAGCGCGAAGGCGACACGTACGTCATCGACGGCGCGAAGACGTTCATCACCAACGCGCCGATCGCCGACGTGTTCGTCATCTTCGCGAGCACCGCTCCCGAGCAGCGCAGCAAGGGCATCACCGCGTTCGTCGTCGAGCGCGGGGCCGCCGGACTCGAGGTCGGGCCGAACGACGAGAAGATGGGCCTCCATGGGTCGACGACGGCGCAGCTCTTCTTCCACGATCTGCGCGTCCCCGCGGCGCAGCGCGTCGGAGACGAGGGTCAGGGCTTCAAGATCGCGCTCGGCACGCTCGACATGGGGCGTCTCGGTCTCGCCGCGCACTCCGTCGGCATCGCGCAGCGCCTCATGGAGGCGAGCGCGCAGTACGCGAAGTCTCGGGTGCAGTTCGGGAAGCCGATCGCGGTGAACCAGGCGATCCAGTGGATGCTCGCGGACGCGGCCACCGAGATCCATGCGGCGCGGCTCATGGTGTACGACGCCGCCTGGCGCGCCGATCGCGGCGAGCGCATCACGCAGCGGGCGGCGATGGCGAAGCTTTTCTCGACAGAGATGCTCGGGCGGGTCGCCGACGCCGCCGTCCAGGTGCACGGCGGTATGGGGTACATGCGCGAGCTGTGGATCGAGCGCGCATACCGGGACGCGCGGATCACCCGCATCTACGAGGGCACGAGCGAGGTCCAGCGGATGGTCATCGCGGGTGCGCTCTTAGAGAACAGTTAGCGGACGGGCGAGCAGCCGCTCAGAGTGGATAACTGGCCGATTTCCGTGGATAACCCGCGAAATGGTGCGGGGACCCGAGAGGGGCTGTGGACAACCTCCCTGTACTGATTGCGGTCATCGCGGGGCTCGCCGTCCTCGCCGGCCTCGCCTGGTTCGCCCGCTACCAGATGGGTCTTCGACGCGTCACCGATGCCCTGGTGGAGGCCGAGGAGGCGGTCGACGCGGGTGAGGTCGAGCGCGCGCGCGAGCTGGTCGCGCCGCTCCTCTCACGGTTCCCGAAGCTCCCGGTCGTCCAGGAGGTCGCGGCCGACGTCCTCTACGCCGGCGGCGATCCGCTCTCGGCCGCGTCCCTCTGGGAGTCCGCGATGAAGAGGCTCGGCGCGCCGCGCGTCGCACCGCGGCTCGTCGCGGCGTACACCGCGCTCAACCGCCCTGGCGACGCGCGCCGCGTCGCGCAGCTCGTCCCCGACGACGCCCTCGCGCGCATCACGCTCGCGTGGTGCGAGCTCGCTGCGATCGGCGGCGACCGGGAGCGCGGGCGCGTGCTCGCGCACCAGATCGCGCGCGATGCCGCGATCCGCGGCACGACGTCGGGCGACGCGATGGCCTCCGCGCTCGAAGCGATCGTCGCGGCGCTCGCCGGCGAGCACGACGCCATGCGTGCCGCACTCGATCGCGCGGCCGCGCGCGGCGCCGAGCTCATGCCGCACGAGCGCGCGTTCATCGGCTATCTCCTCGGCGTCGCGCTCCGCGAGGCCGGCCTGGTCGAGGACGCGCGAGCGACGTGGACGCTCGCCGTCGATGCCGCACCCGACACCATCGGATCCGCGCTCGCGCGGCGCGAGCGCAGCCATCTGCCCGCGACGTAGCGTTGCGGCACGGCAAGCCGCCGGTAGCATGCCCGGATGCGGCGATCCATCGCGCTCTTCGCCGTCGCGTGCGTCGTGTTCGCGGCTGGGTCGCCCGCCGACGCGTTCGTCGCCCCTGCGCCTGCGTCCGCGAAGACGGTCGTCGTCCAGCTGCGTGACGACTTCTTCGATCCCGCGACGGTGCAGATCGACCCAGGCGACTCGGTCCGCTGGGTGAACGCGGGGCGGAACCCGCACGACGTCATCGCCAACGACGGCAGCTTCCAGTCGAAGATCCTCCAGACCGGCGACAGCTTCACCGTGACGTTCCCGAAGATCGGGTCGTTCGCGTACTACTGCCACCTGCACGGTGCCTCCGGAACGGGCATGAGCGGACGCGTCTTCGTCGGCGTGTCACCGGAGTACGCGGGATCGACGAGCGCGAGCCGCACCTATCCGCCGGATCCGCCCGTGCGCCCGTCGGGCGGAAAGACGATCCACGTGCCGCGCGACCGCGTGACGATCCAGGCGGCCGTCGACGCGGCGAGCCCGGGCGACACGATCCTCATCGCGCCCGGCGTGTACCACGAGGCTGTCATCGTCACGACGCCGCACCTCGTCATCCGCGGCGAGGACCGCAACAGAGTGATCCTCGACGGCGAGTTCGATCCCGACTACGCGAACGGCATCGCGGTCTTCGGCGCCGACGGCGTCGTCATCGAGAACATGACCGCGCGGCATTACCGGCTGAACGGCTTCTACTGGCGCAGCGTGTGGGGCTACCGCGGGAGCTACCTCACCGCCGACGCGAACGGCGACTACGGCATCTATGCCTTCGATTCGGGTGTCGGCCAGTTCGACCATTCGTACGCGAGCGGCAGTCCGGACTCGGGCTTCTACATCGGGCAATGCGACCCGTGCAACGCGCTCGTGACGGACGTCGTCGCGCGCTACAACGCGCTCGGGTTCTCCGGTACGAACGCGAGCCGCGATCTCGTCATCCGCAACTCCGAGTTCGCCGACAACATGGCGGGGATCGCGCCGAACACGCTCGACCGCGAGGGACTCGCGCCGCAATGGGCGGCGACGATCGTGAACAACTGGGTCCACGACAACAACAACCGCGACGTTCCGGCGAAGGCCGACGAGTTCCCGTTCTTCGGGACGGGGATCGACATCGTCGGCGGGCGCGAGGACGAGGTCGCGTACAACCGCGTCGAGCACCACGACAACGTCGGGATCCTCGTCACCTTCGTGTTCGACGAGAACGTGTGGCTCGCTGGCGCGAATCACGTGCACGACAACGTCGTCGCGGATTCGGGCATCGCAGACCTCGCGCTCATCGCGCCCGCGGGCGGCTCCAACTGCTTCGAGGACAACGCCGCGGGGAGCTCGCTCCCGCCGCTCATCGAAGGCTTCTACGGGTGTGGCTCGCCGCTCGGCGCGGTGGGCGGCGGCGACATCGCGCTCACGCTCGGTGGCCTCGCGCGCTACCTCCGTGCCGTGAGCCTCGACCGCTACCCGCACGGCGACGTGCGGACCGTCCCCGCAGCACCGCCACAGCCGAGCATGACGGACATCACGGCGCCAGCGGCGCCGGCCGGGCCGGCGCGGCGCGTCGATCCCGCCGCCGAGGTCCGCGCGGCCGCGGCGCTCCGAGCCGCGACGAGCGCGTGGCGGGGACCGACGCTCGGGACGGTGATCTACACCGTCGCGGGATACGTCGCGCCGCTCGCGTTCCTCATCGTCGCGGCGTATGGGCTCGTGCAGCGGCGGCGCCGGCGTGCCGTGCCGCGACGCCGCTACCTGTTCGCGCCGCTCGGCGTGTACGCCGTGTTCCTCGTCGGCGTCACGCTGGTCGAGCTGCTGCGACCCTAGAGCCGCAGCTCGTGGAGCGTCTCGAGGAATCCGGCGACCGGGCCGATGGGCGCGCCCGCGTCCTTGCGCCGCAGCGCGACGATCGGCCGCCGCACGACGGGCGCGCCGACGAGCTTCACCGGACGAAGTGACCGCGCGCGCAGCTCCTGCGCGAGCGCCATTCGCGGAAGGAGCGCCACGCCGAGCCCCTGCTGGACCATCTTCTTTGCCGCCTCGACGTTGTCGAGCTCGAGCGTGGACGCGGGGACGATCCCCGCGTTGCGGAAGAGCGAGCTCGTGAGCTCGTGGTAGCTCGACGTGCGGTCGAAGAGGATGAGGCGCTCCTCCGCGAGCTCGTCCATGCGCACCTTGCCGCGGGAGGCGAACGGGTGTCGTGAGCTGACGACGAGGAGCATCTCGTCCTCGAACACCGGGATGAGCTCGACGTCGGTGTGGCGGATCGGACGTCCGAGGCCGATGTGCGCCTCTCCGCGCAGGACGAGGTCGAGCACCTCCTCGGTGTGACCGGTACGCACGCCGAGGCGGACGTGCGGGTGCGTCGTGCGGAACGCGCGGAGGATCCCGGGCAGGAGATACGTGCTCACCGCAGGTGCCGCCGCGATGAGGAGCGCGCCCGTCGTGCCCTGTTTCAGGTTCGCCACGAGCTGGCGTCCCTCGTCGATCGTGGCAAGCGTGCGCTCGGCGTAGGGGAGGAACGCGCGGCCGGCATCGGTGAGCTTCATCCCGCGGTGGCTGCGCACGAAGAGCTCGACGCCGAGGTCGTGTTCGAGCGATTTCAGGCGCGCGGTGATCGCGGGCTGCGTCAGGTAGAGCGCCTCGGCGGCCCGGCTCACGTTGCCGTGGCGGGCGACCTCGACGAACGACTCGAGATGGCCGTAGAGCATCGGGTCCTGTGGCATATCAACGGCATTTATAGCGCATATCAGTACAAACGATTTCCCTGATACACCGGCTGGCACACAGAGTGCCATCCCAATACGGGCGTCGGTCCGGCCGGATGGCTCCGACGGACGCAAGGAGGTCGAGATGACAGAGCTCGAAGAGCGCATCGAGGAGCAGCGCGAGCGCGCGGAGCTCATGCGCAAGCAGGCCGACTGCGAATGCCCGGACTCCGAGTGCCCGGTGGAGCACGAGTCGTGAATCTCGTCCCGACCCCGCTCCTTCCCGAGGGCTACCGCGTGCCCGCCTCGCGCTGGGAGGACCCGGCGACGCGGCTGCGCCGTCTCCTGGACACGGAGCCGTTCGTCTTCGGCCCCGGCGTGTACGACCCGCACGGTGCGGAGCTCTGCATGTACTACGGCTTCAAGGCCGTCTACTTCAGCGGCTACTCCTTCGCGATCGGCCATCTCGGTACGACCGACATGGACCTCTACACCGGCCCCGAGATCGCCGACGGCGCGCGCCGCACCGTGTCGGCGATGCGCAAGTTCCAGCTCACGATGGCGCTCGGCGACCCCGAGAAGGGCGTCCCGCCGAAGCACCTCGAGATCCC
>DATDNP010000102.1:0-5652 GCA_036518215.1 Candidatus Limnocylindria bacterium | reverse complement strand
GCTGACATCAGCCAGGAGATCGAGAGCCGCGGCGGCGTGGTGAACGCCGCGACCGACAAAGAGGTCACCGTGTTCTGGTCTCGCGTCCCCGCGCGGCACTGGAAGGTCGCGCTCGACGTCGTCGCCGACCTCATCCGCGCGCCGATGCTCCGACCCGGGGACGTGGACATGGAGAAGCGCGTCGTCATCGAAGAGCTGCGCATGTACCGCGACCAGCCGCAGGACCGCGTGCACACGCTCATCGACGAGCTCCTCTACCCGAAGCATCCGCTCGGATGGGAAGTGGCCGGGCGCGAGCAGGTCGTGAACGCGCTCGACGGAGAGCGGCTGCGCGACTTCATGCGCCGCGGCTACGTCCCGTCGAAGATCGTCGTCGCCGTCGCGGGGCGCGTCGACGCGAACGAGGTCTTCGACGCGGTGAGCGAGCTCTTCGCCGACATCGAGCCGCGACCGGCGCCGAAGCTCGTGCCGGCTCCCGCGCCCGGCCGCGTGCGCATGAAGCTGCTCGGGCGGCGCACGGAGCAGGCGCACGTCACCATCGGATGGCGCGGCGTGGCGCAGGAGCATCCCGACAAGTACCCGCTCGACATGCTCAACGCGATCCTCGGCGAGGGGATGTCCAGCCGGCTCTTCCTCGAGCTCCGCGAGAAGCGCGCCCTCGCGTACGACGTCCATTCGTACAGCGCGAACTTCGTGGACGCCGGGCACGTCGTCGTGTACGCGGGCGTCACCCCTGACCGGATCACCGAGGTCATCGAGGCGGCGCTGAAAGAGGTCGCCCGTATGCGCGACGAGCTCGTCCCGGAGGACGAGATCGAGCGCGTCCGCGACTTCAACAAGGGTCGGCTCGAGCTGCGCCTCGAGGACAGCCGCGGCGTGTCGAACTGGCTCGCCGGGCAGGAGCTGTTCCTCGACCGCGTTCGCACGGTGGACGAGGTCTGCGCCATCATCGACTCGATCAGCGCGCAGGACGTCCAACGCGTCGCGCGACAGTACCTGCGTCCGGAGCTTGCCTACATCGCGGCCGTCGGTCCCCGCGCGGCGATCGCGAACGTGCGCGTACCCGCCGCGGAGGTCGCAGTAATGGAGATCGCATCGTGAGTCCCGAGTCGAACGTCCAGCGCACCCTCGTCATCCTGAAGCCCGACGCCGTCCAGCGCGGCATCTCGGGCGAGATCCTCGCCCGGTTCGAGCGCCGCGGCCTGCGGATCGCCGCGCTCCGCCTGCTCAAGGCGGACCGCGCGCTCGCGGAGAAGCACTATGCGGTCCACAAGGGGAAGTTCTTCTACGAGGACCTGGTGAAGATGATCACGGCGTCGCCCGTCATCGCATTCGTCCTCGAGGGTCCGAACGCGATCGCCGTCGTGCGCGCGATGGTGGGCGCGACGCGTCCGCACGAGGCCGCGCCCGGGACGATCCGCGGCGACTATGCGCTCGTCGGGCTCCGCAATCTCGTGCACGCGAGCGACGCGCCGGAGACGGCGGAGTCGGAGATCGGGCTGTGGTTCCCGAGCGGCGTCGTGGCGTACACGCGCGACGTCGAGAAGTGGATGACCGAGGACAAGGCACCGGAGTGATCGGGCGCGTCGTGCTCGCGGCGCATCAGCTGAAGAGCATCGGCGCGGGCCAGCGGTACCTCATGGAGCGGCGATGGCTCGACGACGGAACGGTCGAGCAGCGCATCAACGAGGGGACACCCGAAGGCGCGCAGGAGTGGAAGAAGATCGGCCGGTGGCGCGACCTCGCCTCGGAGCGCGCGGCGATCGCGTCGCAGGGCTGGGAGCTCGACCGCTAGCCGTCCGGAGCTACAGCGGGCGGAGCGCCCGGATGAACTCGGCGGCGAACGTCGCGATCGGGCCGAGGAACGCGTCGGGCTGCATCCCGCCCGCGAGGAGCGCGAGGAACATGATCGCGCCGACGACACCCGCGATCGGCCGGCGCTCGACGCGCCAACGTTCCGGCGCGACGCGGAAGATCGACATCGCGGCGCGCAGCTGCGCGATCAGGATGAACAGCGTCGCGATGATGAGGAGCGCGCCGACCGTCCCGGAGTACGAGAACGCGATGAGCTCGACGAAGAAGTGGCCGGGGAACGCGACGAGCGGCGGCGCGCCGATCATCGCGAAGCCGCCGATCACGAACGCGAGCGCGGCGAGCGGCGCGACGGTCGCGCTTGGCGTGTCGGTGCCGGCGCGGCGCTCGATCGCGCCGGCCGCGATGAGCTGCTGCGTCGCGCCCGCGCCAGAGATGAGTGCCACCGCGATCGCGCCGATGATCCCCGGACCGGAGAGCGTCGCGATCCCGACCAGTGCGAGGCCGAGGTCCGCGATGACCGAGTACACCGCGACACGCCGGAGCTCGGTCGATCCCGTCGCCAGGAACGCTCCGCCGAGCGCCGAGAGCATGCCGATGCCGAGCAGCAGGTCCTGCACGTTCGCGACCTCGACGATCGCGGGCAGGAGGCCCGAGTCGGTGAGGATCTCGGCGAACGCGATGAAGGTCGTCGGCACGAGCACGCCGAAGTAGAGCGCGAGCGCGGACGCGGGTACCTCGGACGCGAGGAGCGCCGCGTGCGTGTGGAACGGGATCGCGGCGAGCTTCAGGGCGAACGCGACGACGATGATCGCGAGCAGCAGGACGAACGTCGTCGGTGGCTGCTCGCGCGGCAGGCCGCCTGCGAGCGCGAGGGCCGCCATCCCGAGCGATCCCCCGAGCGCGACGAACGAGTAGTGGCGGTACGCGGCGTCGGCGCTGCGGTTGCGCGTTACCTGGAAGGTGAACGAGCCGACCGGCACGAGCAGCGCGAGCAGCAGCACGGCGTAGATGGCGATCGGCACCGTGAGCGTCACGACGCCGAGCACGGCCGCGCCCGCGGCGAGCGCCGTGGGGAAGAAGTTGTATGCCGGCTCATCGAGCCAGACCGCGAGGACGATGAGCGCGAGCGATCCGAGGAGGATGAGCGTCGCGAGCTGCGCGAGCGGCGTCACGCGAAGCTGCAGTCCGAAGACGTCCTCGAGCGAGCCGGCCTCGAGCGTGAGCACGCGAACGATCGCGATCGCGAGCGCGACGACGGTGAACGGGCCGACGGCGGCGAGGCGCTTCCGGATCGCGAACGACACGACCGCGGCGGCACCGAGGAGCGCGATCGCGAGCGTCATGATTCGCGCACCGCGCGCTCGTTGAGGATGAGGAACGCGCCGCAGAGGGCGACGACGACCTGCAGCCATGACAGGAGCAGCGTGTAGCCGAGCTGTGGACCGGGCACGAGCTGCACGAGGAGCTGCGTGCCGGTGAGCATGAGGAGGGCGCCGAGCGATCCACGCACGGCGCTCCGCGCCGTGAGCAGGATGGCGACGCCGGATGCGAGCAGCCAGAAGGCAGCGGCCTCCTGGGTGATGCCGCTCGGGTCCTCGCCGATGAGCGTGATCCGCACCTCTTCATTCGAGCTCGTGCGCAGGAACGCGAAGGTGGCGGCCGTCACGGACGCCGCGACGACGGTCGCGAGCCACAGCCGCCATCCTGGGTCTTCGCCGTACCGCTGGTCGCGCGCGGCGACGTACAGCACGACCGACGACACGATCGCGGCGCACCCGGTGACGAGCAGGTACGAGAGCGACAGCGCCGGAAGCCCCACGAGGTGCGCGGCGAGCGCGACCGCGAAGAACGCGATCGCGGTGTAGCGAAGCCGGCCCGCTGCGTTCGCGGCGAGCGTCGCGACCGCGATGAGCCCCAGCATGAGCATCAGCGCACCGACCAGAAGAGCACGCCGACGATGAGAACGAGCGCGAGCCACACGCCAGCGCGCCGCTCGAACAGACCGAAGACCATCGAGACGGTCGTCGACGTCCGCTCGAGCGTGCGGAATGACGACACGGCGACCGGCACCGGATCGGCGATGGCGACGGCTCCCTCGAGCCACCGGCCGACGCGGCTGGTGTCGGGCAAGAGCGGGCGCACCGCACCGGCGACGACCGCGAGGAACGCGGCCACCATGGCGAACGCGGCCACGGAGTAGGTCGCGGTGGACAGCTCGTGGTCGAACGGGCGCCCGAGCGCGTGCTGCAGCGTGTCGAGGACCGGCGCGGCGAACACGACGGCGAGGAACACGGCACCCAGGAACGCGATGAGGGTCCCCGTGATCTCGAGATCCATCGGAGCCGCGGCGACGTCGAGTCGCCGCCCGACGTGCACGAGCTCGAGCGTCACCACCGCGACGATCGCGACGACGGCGAGCGCGATCGTGACGGGATCGGGGGCGTCGAACGCGCCCGCCCCCACGGCGAGCGCGCCCGCGACGATCGTCGTGGTGCTCGCGAGCATCGCGATGTAGGCGCGGTGCGGCGGCATCCAGAACGCCTCGGAGAGCGCGGCGAGCGCGCCGCCCAAGAGCACGGCGATCGCGCCGGCGATCGACGTCGGCGAGCCGCATGCGATGCCGACCCACGCGGCCGCGAGCGTCACGTCGTAGCGCGTCACGGGCCACTGGTCAGGAAGCGCGAGCGAGACGGCTGCCGCGTACGCGACGGTGAAGAGGCACGCGAGTACGACCATGTGGCTCCAGTGCAGATACGGATACAGCAGGAGGGCGACGAGCAACGCCACGCTCGCCGCGAGCTGTCGGCGCGAGCGGGCACCGCGGCGCATCGTGCGGAACAGCGAGAGCAGGACGGCGAGACCGGCGAGCGCGATGAGCCACACCGGCATCGCGCCGGGAAGGCCAAGCTCCGAGAGCGGGATCCGCGTCGTCCCTATGACGCGGAGCAGCACGATGGTCGCTCCGAGACCCGCGAGCATCGTGAGCAGACCGCGAAGGCTCTCGCGTTCGCCGCTCTCCTCGCTGCGATAGCCCCACGGCACGAACGGATAGAGGCCCGCGAAGAGCGCCGCGCCGATCGCGGCGGCCATGACGACACCAGGGCTCACGGATGTCGGCGCGATGTCGGCGAAACGGAACGAGCCGCCGCCGAACCGCGTGAGCAACAGCGCCGCGACGATGAACGCCTGCACGCCACCCGCGAGATACGCGGTCACGCGGGCGACCGACGTCGTCGGAGACACGAGGAGCGCCACGAAGATCGTGTCCGCGGCGAGCGCGCCGAGCACCACGATGTCGGCGACGAGGTCGTCGGTGACGACGAGCGCGATGAAGATGAACGTGTTCAACAGGAGTGCGGGTCGTAGCAGCTCCGAACGCGAGACGACGCGCGTCGCGACGAGCGCGGCAGCGCCATACAGGACACCGATGGCGAGACCGGCCGCCGCAAGGCCGTCAAGGCGATAGGACGCTTGGATGGTCGGACCGCCGACCGCCGACCACCCCCACAGCGCGACCCCCTGGGCGTTCTCGGGGCGCATGAACGGAAACAGCAGCAGTGGCGCGAGTCCTGCCATAGCGCATCCCACCGCGGCGACCGGCGTCCGCCATCGTGAGAAACGTGGAGAGAGGACCGATGCGATCGCGATGAGCGCGACTGCGATGATCACGAGGACCAGAACGCCCTCGCCGCGAATGACCATTGGGGTAAGGTAGCCGATAGTGGATCTGCGACTTCTTCCGCAGCAGCAACTCAAGGTCACACCGAAACAGATCGCCGCGAACTACATCCTTCAGCTGTCGTCGATGGAGCTGCAGGATGTGATCAACGCTGAGCT
>DATDNP010000101.1:0-4994 GCA_036518215.1 Candidatus Limnocylindria bacterium | reverse complement strand
CGCGCGATGCGCCTCGGCGACGCCGATCTCGGCAGGCAGTCCGGCACGGCGGAGCGCATGCATGCGCGCGGCACCTGTGCCGCCGTCGTAGCCGGACAGCGTGACGATGTCGGCCCCCGACTTCGCGACGCCGACCGCGATGACGCCGATGTCGGGCACGACCGGCACCTTCACGGCGACGCGCGCGCGCGGGTTCACCGTCTTCAGCTCGTGGACGACCTGCGCGAGGTCCTCGATGGAGTAGATGTCGTGGTTGTTCGAAGGCGAGATGAGGTCGACGCCGGGCTTCGCGTTGCGCGCGAGCGCGACCTTCGCCGACACCTTGCGCGCCGGCAGATGCCCGCCCTCGCCGGGCTTCGCGCCCTGCCCGATCTTGATCTCGAGGTAGTCCGAGGAGTTCGCGAGGAGCGCCGACACGCCGAACCGTCCCGAAGCGATCTGCTGCCCGCGGTTGCGCGGATACCGTCCGATGAGATCGGGGAGCTCGCCGCCCTCGCCGTTGATGCAGAGTAGGTCCATCCGCGCCATCGCCTCGGCGTACGCGCGGTACGCGGTCTCGCCCTGCGACCCGAACGACATCGACGAGATGTAGAAGGGCGCGGCGTGTTCGCCGGCACGCGTCGACGCGCGCCGCTCGGGCTCGCCGTCGGCCATCCCGACGACGTCGAGGAGGTGGCGCAGCGAGACCGGATGCTCGCGCTCGATCTCCTCGAGCTTCGCGGCGTACGTCGCGTACGGCGCGTCGCCGCGCGCGACGGAGAGCGCCGTCTTCCAGATGCGTGGATACACGCGGAACGGCGGCTCGATGCGCGCGCTCGTGCGCTCGCGGATGGCCATCGCCCGCTCGAGCCCCTGCTCCGCGATGCGCAGCCACGTGAGCCCGCGGTCGTGCGCCGCGGCGAAGGTGCGCACGCCGAGGAGCGACGCCACTTCGGGCGACACGCCGATCGCGGACAGCTGCCTGCCGTAGCCGCGCAGCTCGTGCATGCCGAGCGTCGAGATCACCTTCTCGATCCCCTTGCGGAGGGCCTCGAGGAGATTCGGGAGCGCGTCGGGATCCTCGAACGAGCGCGCGTACTCGGTGAGCAGGTACGGATTCGCCGCATCCGCGCCGAGCGCGAGGGCGACCATCACGTCGTGGAGGTTGCGCAGGCTGCCCGCGGATACGACGACGGCGCACGCGCGGCGCAGCGATCCGGTCTGATGCGGCTGCGCGACGAGCGCGCGGTGCGCCGCGGCGACCACGAGGAGCGGATCGATCCACGCGCGCCCCTCCTCGAGGACATGGCGGTCCTGGACGATGACGAGCGACGCGCCGCTCCGGACGGCGCGGCACGCCTGAGCACCGAGGCGCGCGAGCGCGTCGCTCGGCGATTCGTCCCAGTCGCGATCGGCCTCGAGGACGGCGGGCGCTCGCCGCGCGTCGTTCGTCATCGTCACGACGAGATCCTCGATGAGCCACGTGCCGATGCGGCGCGCGAGCGCGCGCTCGTCGTCCGAGCGCATCCCCGTCTCGGGCGCGTGCCCGCCGAGGAGGATCGGGAGCCGGAGCTCGATCCACCGATCGCGCGCGTCGCCGCGCGGTCGGGCTCGCAGACCGGGCCGCGGCCCGAGCACGACGCGTGTCGAGAAGTGCTCGATCTCGCGCTCGCGGTCGATCGCGGGATTCGTCACGACGGCGACCGTCTCGTGGAGATGGTCGGCGAGATTCGGACGTCCATGCGAGAGCGCAGCGAGCGGCCCATCCCAGCCGAGCGATCCGATCGGCTCGGCGCCCGTCTCGGCCATGTGCTGCGCCATCCGCAGGTCGTCGGGTTCGAAGCCGAGCGCGGCGAATCGCTGCTCGCGCCGGGCGGCGAGATCCTCGGTCTCGTCGGGCGGCGCGCCGACCTCCCAGCGCCGCTCCGTCTCGCGCTTCGGACCGCGGCGCGGGCGCGTGTCGAGCTCCGGCTCCTCCTCCGGCCCGCCCGTGTCGAGCCGGGAGCGCGCACCGTCGGGCGTGATGCCGCGTGATCCGCGCTCCTGCGCGAAGCGCTCGCGGAGCGACGACGCGTCGAGGAGCTGCCACCCGCCGGCGTCCCGGCGCAGCGCGACGCGCTCGCCCGGCCCGAGCGGGTACGGATCGCGGACGTAGCGCTCGAGCGGGACGAAGCCGCGCTCGCTCGCGAAGACGTGCGTGTCGTCGGTCTCGACGTGCCAGAGCGGCCGGAGGCCGAGCGCGTCGACGCCGAACACGCAGGTGTCGCCGATGCGCGCGAGGAACGCGGCCGGCCCCTGCGCGAACGGCCCGAAGGCCGCGCGCGATTGCGCGTAGAGGTCCTGGAGCCGCGGGCTCATGCGCCGGATCTCGTTCACGATCGGCGGGAACATGAGCTCGATCGCCTCGATCGGCGTGAGGCGGAGCCGCAGGACCATGCCGCGAAGGACGGCGTCGACGTCCTGCGAGTCGCTGCCGTCGCGCGACAGCGGCAGGCGCAGCGCCTTCGCCTCCTCGCGGAGACGGCCGATCGTATCGATCTCGCCGTTGTGCGCGAACACCGCGAATGGCTGCACGCGCTCGAAGCTCGTGCTCGTGTTCGTCGCGTAGCGGTCGTGGCCGAACGCGAGGCTCGTCGCGAAGCGCGGGTCGCGGAGGTCCGCGAAGTACGGCACGAGCTGCTCGGCACCGCCGCGGAGCTTGTACACGGCGGTGTGACGCGAAAGGCTCACCACGGTGGTGGCGGTGAGCCGCTCGATGTCGACGCCCGCCTCGTAGAGCGCACGTGAACCGACGGCACCGCGTCCCGGCGCGAGAAGGGCGAGCTGCCAGAAGCGCGGCTCCTCCGTCCGTCCGCGTGGACCGAGCACCTCGCTCGACGTGCCGCCGGTGCGCTCGGCGAGGATCGTGATGCGGTGCCGCGCGACGATGCGGCGGATCGCTGCCTCCTCGTCCTCGTCGGCAGCGGCGGGAACGAAAAGGTGCGCGATCGCGAAGCGGGAGCTCCGCGCGTGCGCGGCGTCGCGACCGGCGAGCTCGAGGCGGTGCGCCCACAGCGCGCGCGGGATGTCCGTGAGGACACCGGCGCCGTCGCCTTCGCCGTCGACGCTTCCGGAGCGGTGCGCGAGCGCCTCCATGCCGGCGATGACGTCGGAGAGGACGTGCGGGGCGGGACGGCCGTCCTTGCGGGCCACGGCGACCAGGCCACACGCGTCACGCTCGTCCGTCACGTCGTTCCTCTTTCCCCAACAAAAAAGCCTCCCTGTCCGGGAGGCCTCGTCGGCATCGATCTACACGGCAGATGCGACTAGCCCCCACCTCCGGTGGAGAGTGCTGCTGCCGCTGCCTTCGCGAACCGCTTCATCGCGCGTGTTGTAGCCGAGCGATACGTCGCGGAACAGTGACGAGTCGGTGCCGAGATGGCGTCAGACGCGGACGCGGTCGCCGACGCGGACGGTGCCCGGCGTCTTCACGTGCGCCCACACCCCGAACGGCAGTCGCTCCGTGGTGTGGACCGCGCCGCGGTACCTCGCGAGCGCGCCGAGGGTGTCGAGATCGGATGTGCCGCTCGTCGGATCGACCGACGTCACGGCGCAGCGGCCGACGTTCCCGCCCGGGACGAGCGTCGCCTCCCCGACGCGGACCTCGCGGCCGACCCACTCGTCCTCGGCGTGCGCGGGAACACCCGCGATGCCGAAGAGCATGCGGAATCGCCGCGGGTCGACGGGTCCATCCGCGCTCGCGGCCTCCGCGAGCGCGTCGAGCGACGCGGCCGCCAGGAGGGTCGCGGCGCCGCCGAGGTCGGCGCGGTCGACACCACCGCCCTCATGGTCGAAGCGCACCAGACGCACACGCTGGCCGGCGAGCCCGGAGAGGGCCTCGGCGAAGGGGCCCTCGACGACACGGGCCGGCTCGAGCCGCTTGTAGATCGACACCGTGACCGGATCGCCGAGCGCGACGTCACCCGCGGCGCAGCGTCCATCGGGAAGGCGCAACGCGAGGTGGCGCATCGTATCGTCGAACTCCGGACGGACCGCGACGAACGCGTTCACGCGCTTCGCGTTCAGCATGCGTCCGTCGTCATCGATGATGCAGAAGCGGCGGTCGCCGGCGATGCCGTTCGCTCCGAGCTCGACGCGCGTGCGCTCCTGCACGGCCAGCGCCTTGATGGGAGCGACATGGATCCACGCGACCGTCCCGTCCACGCCGCTCATTGTGAACGACGCGCTAGAGCGACCGGCGCACCACGCACTGCCCGTCGAGGCGCTCGACGATCTCGAAGCCCGCCTTTACGTACATCGTGAGCGGGCCGAGGTAGTTCATCCAGGCCCAGCGGCTCGCGTCGATCTCGCCGATGAGCGGGTACGCCTCCGCGGTGCGCATGCCGCGTGACCGCAGATGCGCGAGGGCGGCGTCGAGGAGCGTCGTCGCGACGCCCTGCCGGCGCTGGTCGGGCGCGACGACGAAGCACACGATCGCGCCCGCGTCGGTCGCGACGGGACCGGGGATGTTCAGCAGCTCGCTCTTCGGCGCCGCGTGACACCAGCCGACGACGCGCCCGAGCCGGTACGCGACAAGTCCATTCGCCTTCGCGGAGCGGATGAGCTCGCTGCGGAGCTCGCGGTTCTGCTCCTTCGTGCGCTCGTCGTAGTTCGTGACGAGCCGCTCCGTGCAGAAGCACTTGCTCCAGTTCGGATGGTCGGCGTACGCGACCATGTCGAAGTAGTGCATCACCGCGTCGTGCTGGTCCGGCGTGACGGCGCGGACCACGACATCCGTCACGACACGAGTGTTCCACACTCATCCCGTGCGCATCTGGACCATCGGGCACGGGACGCGGACGATCGACGAGTTCGTTTCGGTCTTGCGTCAGGCGGGCGTCGTGACGCTCGTCGACATCCGCACGTTCCCGGGCTCGCGCCGGCATCCGCAATTCGGACAGGCGGCCCTTCGCGCGTCGCTCGCGGAAGCAGGCGTCGCGTACATGCATCTCGCGGGGCTCGGCGGCCGGCGGAAG